>JAPLWM010000019.1 GCA_026396575.1 Candidatus Komeilibacteria bacterium | reverse complement strand
GCTGGAATTCTTGAGACGGCTGTCAGAATTCAGGGCTTACCTGAAATATCCAGAATTGCATTTACCGCATACGACCGGATGCATGGAATCATTTAACAAAATCATACGTGATAGATGTAAATATGTCCGTACTCCTGAAGCGTTGAGGCTAAGAGTTATTTCTTTAACCAGAATTCGCACAACCATCACATGCAACCACATCAATTTACAACAGAATTAACTTAATCATCCCGCATATGAAAACAATTGAAGAAAAAATAAGCTTAACCGAGCTAAAAGAGATGTCCGCCAATATGTTTGACGGCTTGGTTAAAGCGGTGGTTGACGTAGAAAAGGGGATTATGGCAGTTGACGCCGAAATGCACGCTGATTTAGAAGGGCTATTGCTAGAAGCTGGTTTAAAACAGCAAAATCTTTGGGGAATAAATTTGTATCCGGATAAAACAGGGGAAGATTTTATAGAGTTGGATTCCATGATTAATTTGCGCCCGTCGCAAGGCAATCGCAGCCGAGGGGTTGATGATTTAGCGGTTCAACAAGTAATAAAAGAAATCGTAAATAAATTAGTTAAAAAATGATTTATCAACATCAAGAAATGGCGGACGGCCGCTGGCAGAAATTCAGCTTAGTTGAACAAATGGCCAATATCGGTGCTGAAGTGGGCCGGGCGATCAATTGGGCCAAAAAAGATCATGCTTACAGTTTGCTCGCGGCCGAAAGAGCTTTGGAGCTTTTGGATTTAACTTTAGACGATCATAAAAATAAAGGGCGCTTTAAGGAAATTGCCAGGGTGCGCGAGGCGGTAGTGGATTTTTTTTGGTATCAAAATGAATACTCTTCTTCCGGCCAGTTATGGAATTCTTATTTTTACCCTTTTAATTGGGCGGCCAGAGCCAATCGTTAATCTATTTGAATAAATAAAATCAGTTTATAAAAGCTGATTTTTTGTTTTTTTTATTAAACCATAAAGTATAAAGCGCCACTCTTTACTTTACACTTATAAAAATTCGTGCTATCATAAAAGGGAAGCTTGTTGTGGATAACGCCCGCCTTCGCCCCGCCTTCGCCCAACTTTGTTGGGCTACGGCGCGGCTTCGGCGGGCAGGCGCAAAGAGCGCAAATCAATATGAAAAAATTGTTAAAAATCGGGGAGCTGGCCGGGCTGGTCAGTGTTTTGCCTTCCACTATTAATTTTTATACCAACGAGGGCCTGCTTAAAGCCGCCGCCCGGAGCCGGGGCGGTTACCGTTTGTACGATAAAGATTACGCTTTGGCGCAAATTAAACGGATTCAAAAATTTCAAATAGATAAACGATTAACCATTGAAGAAATAAAAAAGTTGATTACCTAATCTAACCCCTACTCTATCAACCTCCCCTTTCCCCCCTCCTTATTAAGGAGGGGGTTGGGGGTGGTAAGGGGAGAAAGGGGAGGCCTGTTATATGAAATACTTTATTAAAAACACGTTCTGCGCCAAGCCGGCCAATCGGCGCTTAAACAAAGTGGTAGGCTGGCCCAAACCCTACCATTTGCTGGCGCAAAAACGGGGGTTTTGGCAAACCATCAGGGCGATGCTGTTCTAGATTAAAGCCGTGGAAGCAAAACGGCTTTCTTGATTTTTCGGCGTATTTTCATTATGATATATCCACTATGTTAAACTTCCCAAGCATTGAAGAAGAAATCTTAAAATACTGGCAAGATAACGATATTTTCCAAAAAACCTTGAAGAAAGATTCTTCCAAAGGCGATTTTGTTTTTTATGACGGTCCGCCATTTGCTACGGGCTTGCCTCACTATGGCCATATCGTGGCCAGTTTAATGAAAGATATAGTGCCCAGGTTTTGGACCATGCAGGGCTATCACGTGGATCGCAAATGGGGTTGGGATTGCCACGGTTTGCCCATAGAAAATATCGTGGAACAGGAATTGGGCTTGAAGCATAAAAAAGACATTGAAACTTTGGGCGTGGCTAAATTTAACGAGCTGTGCGAAACCAAAGTTTTAAAATACGCCGTTGAGTGGCGCGCCGCCATTGACCGCTTGGGCCGCTGGGTGGACATGGACAACGATTACAAAACCATGGACAAGAATTTTATGGAGTCTGTCTGGTGGGCGTTTAAGCAATTATGGGATAAAGATCTGATTTACGAGGGCTACCGTTCCATGCATATTTGCCCCAGGTGCGAAACAACCTTGTCCCAATCGGAGGTGGGGCAGGGGTATAAGGATATAGAAGACATCTCGGTAACGGTTAAATTTGAATTGGTTGATGAGCCTGGCACGTTTGTTTTGGCCTGGACCACCACGCCTTGGACTTTGCCCGGCAATGCGGCGCTGGCCGTGGGGGAGGATGTTGATTATGTAAAGGTGACGGGAAGTGAATTGAAATATTTAGAAAGAACGAATAATATAAAAGATGAAGAAGGTCCTAAATATATAGAACATTGGCAAGTTGGTAATTTTATTTTGGCCAAAACAATTTTTGATCAATGGTCCAATAAAGATGAATATCAGATTTTGGAAGAATTCAAAGGCAAAAAATTAGTCGGTAAAAAATACCAGCCGTTATTTGATTATTTTGACAATGACAAGCTGGAAAACAGGCAAAATGCTTTTAAAATTTATAGCGCGGATTTTGTTTCCACTATGGATGGCACGGGTATTGTCCATATTGCCCCGGGTTTTGGCGATGACGATTTCAATTTATCCAAAAAAGAAAACATCCCTTTAATCAAGCATATCGGCCTGGATGGCCGGCTAATTGCCGAGGTTAAGGATTTTGCCGGCGAGCCGGCCAAGCCTAAGGGCAACCACACGGTCACCGATAAAAAAATCGTTGAATTTTTGGAAGCCAAAGGGCTGGTTTTTTCTTCGGAAAAATATTTACACAGCTATCCGCATTGCTGGCGCTGCGATTCGCCTTTATTAAATTACACCACCAGTTCTTATTTCGTGGCCGTGGAAAAAATCAAAACCCAGCTGTTAAAGCAAGCGGTTAAAATCAACTGGATGCCGGCTCATATTAAGGAAGGCCGTTTCGGCAAATGGCTGGCTGGCGCCCGCGATTGGTCCATTTCCCGCCAGCGTTATTGGGGTTCGGTTTTGCCGATCTGGGTTTGTGCGCATTGCGGCGCCAAAAAAGTTTTCGGTTCAATCGAAGAATTAGAAAAAGCCTCGGGCCGGGAAGTTGATAATTTGCATAAGCAGGCGGTGGATTTAATTGCCGTGCCTTGCCAAAAATGTAAAATTGAAATGAAACGAATCCCCGACGTTTTGGATTGCTGGTTTGAATCCGGTTCCATGCCCTATGCCCAGCTGCATTATCCCTTTGAGAATAAAGCCAAATTTGAAGCCAATTTTCCGGCCCAATTTATCGCCGAAGGCGCCGATCAAACGCGCGCCTGGTTTTATTACCTCCATGTTTTGGCCGTTGGCATTTTAGGCAAAGCGGCCTTTAAAAACGTGGCGGTTAATGGCATTGTTTTAGCCTCGGATGGCAAAAAAATGTCCAAAAAGCTTAAAAATTATCCGGATCCCATGGCTATGTTCAATAAGTACGGCGCCGACGCCATGCGCTATTATTTGGCCATTTCGCCGGTTTTAAAAGCCGATGATTTGTGCTTTTCGGAACAGGACTTAGCCACG
Organism: Candidatus Komeilibacteria bacterium; assembly: GCA_026396575.1. GTDB lineage: Bacteria > Patescibacteriota > Patescibacteriia > UBA1558 > UBA10009 > JAPLWM01. The sequence continues at coordinate 24,779 of JAPLWM010000019.1, read as the reverse complement.
GTTTATAAAAAGGTTTTTATCATTTTGGGCAACGTGGTTTCTTTTTATAAAATGTACGAGCCGCAGAGTCTAAATTCTGAAAATAAAAATTTACAGTCCGATAATATTTTGGATCAGTGGATTTTGGCAAAATTGGCTTTATTGAATAAGGAAATTACCGAGGCCTATAAAAATTACGATTTAAACGCCGCCGCGCGCCCTTTGGCCGGTTTTATAGATGAGCTCTCCACCTGGTATTTAAGGCGTTCCAGAGAAAGATTCAAAGGCGATGATGAAGAAGGCAAGCAAAATGCCTTGGCAACTTTTAAATATGTTTTATTTCAGCTGGCTCTGTTAATGGCGCCGGTTATGCCTTTTACGGCGGAATATTTATATAAAGAATTGGGCGGCCAAAAAGAATCGGTGCATTTGGAACAATGGCCGGAGGCCAATGAATCAATGAATCAAAGAAACAGGAAAACCTTAGCAGAAATGGAAGCTGTCAGGAAAATCGTGGAATTGGCTTTGGCCAAGCGCGATGAAGCGGGGATTAAAGTCAGGCAGATTTTGGGCAAACTAACCGTGGCCGGAGCTTCTTTAAATGAAGAATTAACCGGGCTGATTAAAGACGAAGTTAACATTAAGGAAGTGGTTTACGTTAAAGCTGAAAAATTATCGGCCGAGTTGGATACGGTTTTAACGATTCAGTTAAAAACAGAGGGCCTTTACCGCGAATTGGTCAGAACCGTTAACCAGTTAAGGAAAGAGGCCAAGCTGACCATTAACGATCGGGTAATAATTTATTATCAAACGGATTCGGCCGAAGTTAAAGAAATCTTCACCAAATATGGGGAAGAATTATTAAAAAATACCTTAGCTAAAGCAGTTGTTTCGGGCCGGGTTAAGGACGGTTTAATCGATAAAGCAGCCGAAATTAACGGCCATAAGATATTTTTGGCTTTAAAATAAAATGTCAACTTTTAATACCGAAGCGATAGTGTTGGCCAAGCTGCCTTTGTTTGAAGCCGATCGCCAGTACATTTTATATACGCCCGGTTACGGCAAGCTGGAAGCCCGGGTAAAATCGGCCGCTCTTTCTTCCAGTAAATTGGCCGGTTCGCTGGAGCCGATCAGCTTGGCCCTAGTTATGATTGCCCGGGGCAAAACCAGGGAAACCGTGGCCGGCGCGCAATTAATTAAGCGCTTTAATTTTGATAATTTGGCGCATTTCGGGCAGCTGGGCTTAATTAGGGAATTGTTTTTAAAATTAGTGCCTCGAGAAGTGCCCGAAGCGGCTTTATATAATAACCTGTCGGCTTACCTGAATGCTTTGGAAAAATGTTCCGAAACGCATCTGGCCAGGTTTTTAACGGTTCGTTTTATTTGGCAGATGCTTAGAATTTTGGGTTACGGTTTGGATTTTCCCGGTTATTTTAAACAGCCCCTAGACAAAAATTTTTCCAGCTCCGGGCAGGCGCTGTTTAAATCCTGCTTTAACAGCGGCCGCAGTTCGTCCGCCGTTTCCGGCAGCGCCTTGGCCGAGGTGGAAAATTTTACCAAAGCGCAGCTGCTGGGATTTTTAGAGCGCGATTTGTTCAGCTATAAATTTTTGCCTTCAACAGTTTGATATCTTAATTTAACATATATGATCAGAAATTTTAATGCTTCAAAAAACGGCGAAACAGTGGATTTAAGGGCGGCGCTGGAGAAAAGGGGGCGGATTCATTCCAATTTTGCCGTTAAAAAAAGCGCGCCTAAAAGCAAGGGCCTGCTGATTTTTTTGATTATTTTATTGGTTTTATTGGTAGCCGCCGCCCTAGCCGGCTTTTTTATCTTTAACAAGGGAAACTTTGGCGGCCATTCCTTGAAATTGTCTTTAGCAGCCCCCCAGGCGGCGGTTTCCGGCAAGGAAATAACCTTGGCAATCGGCTACCAGAATTTGGATAAAGTGCCGCTAGGAGAGCTGGAGCTGGTGGTTAATTATCCCGACGGTTTCTTTTTTAACAGCGCTTCCGCCGAGCCTTATAATCAGGATAAAAATTTATGGCGCTTTAACGATTTGCCGGTGGGCTCAAGCGGCCATTTGGAAATTAAAGGCCAGCTGGTCGGCAAAATTGACGCCACCAAGGATTGGTCCGTTGTTTTCCATTATCGGCCGGCTAATTTCAATTCCGATTTTAGTGAAAATTTAACCGCCCAGACAAAAATCAGCGATGTTTTATTGGAGGCCGCGGTGGAAGCTCCGGCCAAACTGCAAGACGGCGATCTGGCGGAATTCAAGGTGAGTTACGCCAACAAAAGCAACGAGGATTTTTCCGATTTGCATTTTGGTTTTGATTTCGGCGAGGGTTTTACGGCTGTGGGCGTTACGCCGTCAACTACCAATTACCGGTGGCAAATGGACAAATTGGCCGTTGACCAAAAAGGCGAAATTTTAGTTTCCGGCAACATTGACCAGACCAAAAATAATCCCTTTCCTTGGAATTTTCGGATTTGGCAGCTTGTTGACACGGCCGGGCAAAAACAGGAGCGGGTAATTTATCAGCAAGACGGCAAAATTGAAATTTTGGCGCCGGCGGTGGACGTTAAATTGGAACTCGTTGATCCCAATCAGAAAATCAATTGGGGCGAAACGGTTAATTACAAAATTTCCTATAAAAACAACGGCCAATTGGATATTAAGGAAGCGGTGTTAAGTTTAGTTTTAAATAACGCGATTGATTGGCCGAAATACCAAAACGCCAGCGGCGCCACCGTTGATGAAAAAAACAACACTTTAACCTGGCTATCCAAAAGCGGCGAGGCCGCCAAGGGTTTATCGTTAATTCCGGCCGGCAGCGAGGGCCAGCTGCAGGTCAGCGTTCCTTTAAAACCGCCCAGCGCCGGCTTAGCCCAGCTTTCCGCCGAAGAATTAATCGTGGATGCCGTTGCTTCTTTGGCCGTTAAATTTAACGGCGTTGATAAAACTTTTACCAGCGATCATTTGATCAGTTCGGTTACCAGCCAGCCCTCATTTACCGCCGAAGCCCGCTATTATTTGGACGCTGCCGCTAAAGTGGGCAGCGGCCCCATTCCCCCGGTTATCGGGCAAGAAACAAAATACCGGATTTATTGGAAGCTGTTTACCGGCTCCAAGGGCTTAAGCAAGGTTACGGTTAAAACCACTTTGCCGAGTTATATCACTTTTGCCGGCCCGGCGGGCGACCCCACCTTGGGTTCGCCTTTAAAATTCAGCGAGTCCTCCAGGCAGTTGGTTTGGGAAATCGCCAACGCCGGACCTAACTCCAATATCATGGCCGTTTTCGACGTGGCGGTTAAGCCGGCTGAAACCCAAGTTAATCAGTTGCTTATTTTAACCAATGCCACCGTTTTGGCGGCGCAGGAAAAAGACAGCAATAATTTAATTTCCAAAACCGCCAGTTTGTTAACCTCCGATTTAACGAGCGATCCGGTGGCGCATGGCAAAGGCCGGGTAACGGTAAAATAATGGCCTTGCCAACTTTTTATACCCCCACCCAACCTTCCCCTAAATTAGGGGGAGGAGAGGAGGGGGTAGGTAGAGCTATTTATGTATTTTTATGTTTACTCTCTTAAAAAAAAGTCAATATTCCCAGGCCCGTTTGGGTGTTTTAACAACCGCGCACGGTAAAATTTCCACGCCGTTTTTTATGCCCGTTGCCACCAGGGGCGCGGTTAAAACTTTGCGGGCGGCCGATTTAAAAAATTTGGGCGCCGCTATTGTTTTGGGCAACACTTATCATTTGTTTTTTAAGCCGGGTTTGGCTGTTTTAAAAAAAGCCGGCGGCCTGCATAATTTAATGGCTTGGCCCGGCCCGATTTTAACCGATTCCGGCGGCTATCAGGTTTTTTCTTTGGGCGAACACAAAGATTTTGGCGGTACTCATAAAAATTTGGTTAAAATCAAAAATAATGGCGTGGAATTTAATTCGGTTTACGACGGTTCCAAGCATTTATTCACCCCTAAAAAGGTTTTGCAAATCCAAGAGGCGATCGGTTCCGATATCAGGATGGTTTTGGATGTTTGTTCGCCGTCAAATTGTTCCCGCGACCAGGCCGAAAAAGATTTGGCCATAACCTTGAACTGGGCAAAATCCGCCGTAGGGGCGATTAATGAATCGCCCTTTAATGCGTCCAATAAAATAAAATCAAAATATTTGTTATTCGGCATTGTTCAAGGCGCCTTATACAAGGATTTGCGCTTAAAATCCGCAATAGAATTGAAAAAAATGAATTTCAACGGTTATGCGGTTGGCGGTTTGGCAGTTGGCGAAAGCCCGCAGGAAATGTATAGAGTTTTGGATTATACGGTGCCGGTTTTGCCCCAGGATAAGCCGCATTATTTAATGGGCGTGGGCTATCCCGAACAAATTATAGAAGCGGTCAAGCGTGGAATAGACATGTTTGATTGCGTAATTCCCACGCGCGAGGCTAGGCATGGCCGGTTGTATTTTTTTAAGCGCGGTGCGCCGTTAACCAATAAGAATTTTTATCAAACCCAAAATATCCGGTCGGAAAAATTCGCCCGGGATTTATCGCCGATTAATCCGGCTTCAAAAATTCCGGAATTAAAAAATTATTCCAAAGCTTACTTGCGGCATCTGTTCAGCGTGGAGGAGCCGCTGGCCTTGCAGCTGGCCACTTTAAACAACGTAGAGTTTTATTTAAGTTTAATGGAAAAAATCAGGCAGGCTATTAAATCGGAGAAATTATAGTTTTTATTTCCAGTGGCATTAATGTATTAATACATTGGCGGTAGTAGAGGAGATAAAAATATGTTAAAATAAATCATATGCAGATTTCAATTTTAGGCGCCGGGCGGTGGGGTTCCACCATTGCCTGGGTTCAGCAGCAAGCGGGCCGGAAAGTTATTTTATGGAACCGCGGCGAAGAATTAATCAAGGAGTGGCTGGCGACTCGGAAAAACAAATATTTAAGCTTGCCCAAAGAGGTGGAAATTACCGGTGATTTGGCCAAAGCTTTAACCAGCGAGGTTATTTTTATCGCTATTCGCGCCCAGAGTTTTAGGGATTTTTGCCAAGTTTTAGCCAAGCAAAAACCAGCGCGCAAGCTGTTTATTTTGGCCATGAAAGGCCTGGAAGAAAAAACCGGCAAAAGATTGTCCGAAATTTTTGGCGAATATTTTGATCAGCGCAACCAAATCGGCATGCTGGCCGGACCCGGGCATCCGCAGGAAATTTCTAAACACATTCCCACGATTATGACCTGCGCCGCTGCCGATCAGGCCTGGCTGCCTAAAGCAATCAAGGTTTGCGAAACGCCATTGATGAAAATATTTCCCAACCGTGATTTGCTGGGCGTGGAAGTCGGGGCGGCCATTAAAAACATTATGGGCCTGGCCGGCGGCATTTTAAGCGCTTTAAATTGCCCGTCGTTTAAGAGCTATTTATTGGCCCGCGGTCCGGTGGAAGTGGGCCGCTTAATTTCGGCCATGGGCGGCAATTATCAAACGGCTTTCGGCTTATCGCATCTTGGCGATTTCGGGGCCACGGTTTTTTCCGGCTTCAGCTATAATCATCAGGCCGGGGAGCTGTGGGTTAAAGAGCGCAAACTTTCGGAAATGGCCGAGGGCATTCCTACGCTTAAGGCGGTTAAAGTGTTAATGGAAAAATATAAAGTGGATATGCCGATTTGCGAAGCAATTTATAAGATATTGTATAAAAAAATGGCGCCGCAGGAGCTGATCAAGGCCTTGTTAAACAGAAAAACCGAGCCAGAGGATTGAGCGGCTTAAAATTTGCCAAAAACCTAACTTTTTATTATAATTAAGCTAATCTTTAACAGATTAGCTTTTAATTTTCACACCCCATCTATGCCTAAAACAACCAAGAAAAATCAGGAGGTAGAAAGCGTCAAGCTCAGCTCGATAATGGAAAAAATAGTTTCCTTGGCCAAAAGGCGGGGCTTTATTTTTCAGTCATCCGAAATTTACGGCGGCATCAATTCCATTTACGATTTCGGGCCTTTGGGCGTGGAATTAAAAAACAATATTAAGCGCCAGTGGTGGCAGAGCATGGTTCAGTTAAGGGATAATGTGGTGGGTTTGGATAGCGGCATTTTAATGCATCCCAAAATTTGGGAAGCCAGCGGGCACTTGGCCGGTTTTACCGATCCGCTGGTTGATTGCAAATCATGTAAAAAGCGGTTCCGAGCCGATCATTTATTGGAAGCCAAGGGTTTAAAGCCCAAATTTCAGCCGTTAGAATTTTCCCGCGAGGGCATCCGCTGCCCGGAGTGCGACGGCGAGCTTACCGATATCAGGGATTTTAATTTGATGTTTAAAACTTTCATGGGCCCGCTGGAAGACAGCGCCGCCCAAATTTACCTTAGGCCGGAAACGGCGCAGGGGATTTACGTTAATTTCTTGAATGTTTTGTCTTCCGTCCGTCAAAAATTGCCTTTTGGGATTGCCCAAATCGGCAAGGCCTTTAGAAACGAAATTACGCCGGGCAATTTTATTTTCAGGATGCGCGAGTTTGAACAGATGGAAATGCAATTTTTTGTAAATCCTAAAGAAGCCGATAAATGGTTCGGCTATTGGCAAGCGGAGCGCTTAAAATGGTATTTGTCTTTGGGCGTTAAAAAATCCGCTTTGCATACCAGGGAACATGAACCAGCCGAATTGGCCCATTATGCCAAAAAAGCGTTGGATTTGGAATATGAATTTCCTTTCGGCCAAAAAGAATTGGAAGGCATCCATAACCGCGGCGACTGGGATTTATCCAGGCACCAAAAGTTTTCCGGCCAGGATTTATCCTACTTTGATGCCGCCGCCAAAGAAAAATTCATTCCTTATATTATTGAAACATCCGGCGGAGTGGATCGGGCCGCTTTAATGTTTTTAGCCAATGCCTATACCGAAGTTGAGCCCCGGTCCGGCGACGATGATTCAAAACACGAAAAAGAAGTGGTTTTAAAGCTGGACGCCCGGCTAGCGCCGATTAAAATTGCCATTTTGCCTTTATCCAAAAAGCTGGAAAAAGACGCTTATAAGGTTTATGAAGATTTAAGAGTTGCTTGGCAGTGCCAATACGACGATACCGGATCAATCGGCAAGCGCTACCGGAGGCAGGATGAAATCGGCACGCCGTACTGCTTAACTTTTGATTTTGATTCTTTAAACGATAAAAAAGTCACTGTTCGGGACAGGGATACCATGAAACAAGAGAGAATTGCCATTGCCGAATTGAAAGATTATTTATGTACAAACTTGAAACTTTAACCAACGGCCTGCAGCTGATTACCGCGCCCAGAACCGATACCCAGGCGGTAACGGTCTTGGTTTTAGTTAAAGTGGGATCCCGTTATGAAACGGAAAAATTAAACGGCGTTTCCCATTTTATCGAGCATTTATTGTTTAAAGGCACGGCAAAAAGGCCGACCAGTTTACACATCAGCCGGGAATTGGACGGCGTGGGCGCGGAATACAACGCTTTTACGGCCAAAGACCATACCGGCTACTATATTAAGGTTAACAAGGAGCGCCTGGAGCTGGCTTTGGATATTTTGTCCGACATCCTTTTTAAGCCGCTGTTTCCGGCTGTTGAAATCGAGCGGGAAAGGGGCGTGATTATCGAGGAAATCAACATGTACGAGGACAACCCCTTAATGCTGATCGGCGATATTTTTGAAGGCACGATTTTTGCCAATCATCCCTTGGGCAAAAGAATCAGCGGCCCAAAGGCCAATATTAAGGCAATCAGCCGCCATGAAATAATCAAGTTTTACCGGGAATATTACTTTAACAAAAAATTAATTTTGGGTTTGTCCGGCAATTATAACCAAGCCGAGGCCAAAAAATTAATCAATAAATATTTCAGCGGGCAAAAAATTTCAGCTCCGGTTGGCACCTTTTCCGGTTTTTCATTTAAGCAAAGCGCGCCCCAGCTTACTTTGCATTACAAGGAAACGGCGCAGGTCCAGCTGGCCTTGGGTTTTCCGGCTTATAAAAATACCGATCATCGGGTTTATCCTTTAATGCTGTTAGCGGTTATTTTGGGCGGCGGCATGAGTTCGCGTTTGTTTATGGAAATCAGGGAAAAATTGGGCTTGGCTTATTTTGTCCGCGCCGGCGTGGATTTGTATGAAGATACCGGCAGCTTGATTATCCAGGCCGGTTTGGAGCAAACCAATATTACCACCGCCATTAAGAAAATTTTAGCCGAACTGAAAAAAATCAAAGAACGCGGCATTACGCCGGCCGAGCTTGTTAAAGCCAGGGAATTCATTAAAGGCAAACTGATTTTGCAGTTGGAAGATTCGGCCGCTTTAATTTCCTGGCTGGCGGAGCAGCGTTTGCTGACCGGAAAAATTGATGATTTGCCGGAGAAGCTTAAAAAAATCAACCGCGTTTCCTTAGCCGAAGTTGAAAGCGTGGCCGCCGAGATTATCAATTTTAAGCGCTTGAACTTGGCGTTAATCGGGCCGTTTAAAAATAAGGCGGAATTTTTAAAAATAATATCAACCAAAGGCAGATCAGCCTCTGGCTGAACCTAAGGAGTAAAAAACCTATGAACCAAAAAAATCTAACCATCAATATTTCCACGGAGACCTTTTTCAGACTATTGATTATTTTAGCCGTGCTGATTTTTTTGTTTTTAATCAAGGAAATCGTGGTGGTAATTTTAGTGGCTTTAATTTTAGCGGCCGGTTTTGACCCTTGGGTGGATTGGCTGCAACGCCATAAAATTCCCCGCACCGTTGGCATTTTATTCATTTATCTTATCTTATTCTCTTTTGTGGCCCTGGCTTTAATTTTAATCGTGCCTTTAATTTCCAACGAAGTCAGCCAGCTCTCGGAAAATTTCCCTCTTTATTACGAAAAAATCTCCGGCGCCATCCAAAACTTTAACGGTCCGGGCAATTTTACCGCCGAGGGCCAGCTGCAGACCGGCTTGGCCAATTTAAGCCAGAATCTGCCGGGCACCATTTCCAATGTTTTTTCCACCTTAATTGATATTTTCGGCGGAATTTTTTCCTTCTTTTTGGTGCTGGTGATTACTTTTTATTTAACCGTCCACGAAGAGGGGATGAAAAATTTCATCAAGTCATTAACGCCCGTTAAAGGCCAGCCGTATTTAACTCATTTGTATAGCAGAATCCAATTAAAAATGGGCCAGTGGTTAAGGGGCCAGATTGTTCTTTCCCTGGTTATTTTTATTTTGGATTTTATCGGTTTGACCATTTTAAACATGCCTTACGCTTTAATTTTGGCTTTTTTGGCCGCCTTATTGGAAGTGGTGCCGTTTATCGGGCCGTGGATGGCCGGTTTTATCGCCGTTTTTTTCGGTTTTATGCAATCAACCTGGCTGGGCATTGCCGTGGGCATTTTATTCTGGGTGGTGCAGCTTTTGGAAAATAATTTAATCGTGCCCAAGGTAATGAGCAAAGCCGTGGGCTTGAATCCTTTGGTGGTTATTTTGGTTATTTTAATCGGGGCGAAATTGTACGGCGTTGTCGGCGCCTTGCTGGCCGTGCCGGTGGCTACCGGCATCTTTGTATTTTTACAGGATTTTATCGATAAAAAAACGGAAGCAGCGGGTAAATTAGCGGAATAACTATGGGAATTTTGTATGTCGTGGCTACGCCGATCGGCAATTTGGAGGATTTAACTTTCAGGGCTTTGCGTATTTTAAAGGAAGCCGATTTTGTTCTTTGTGAAGATACGCGGGTAACCAAAAAATTATTGGACCATTACCAAATTGCCACGCCGACCATTTCCTACCACCAGCATTCGGACCAGTTGAAAATTGACCGACTTATTAAGACATTGGCTAACGGTAAAAATTTGGCCTTGGTAACCGATGCCGGCACGCCGGGCATCAGTGATCCGGGCGGAGTGTTGGTAGAGGCGGCTTTAGCGGCCGGGCATGAAGTTATAACCATTCCGGGAGCATCGGCTTTAACTGCTGTTATTGCCATTGCCGGATTGCCCATGGAAAAATTTTTATTCTTGGGTTTTTTGCCCCATAAAAAAGGCCGGCAAACATTGCTTAAAAAAATCGCCGATTGTGAATATCCGGTAGTGTTGTACGAATCGGTGCACCGCATTGAAAAATTATTGGACGAATTAACCGGTCCCGCCTTCGCCAAGGCTTCGGCGGGCAAGCATGATTATTATTTAATCGTCGCCCGAGAATTAACCAAAAAGTTTGAAACAATTTACCGGGGCACGGTCCTGGAAGTTAAGGACCAATTAAAAAAAGAAGAAATCAAGGGGGAATTTGTAGTAATAATTTATAAAAAATGAGCAAAAAATTTTACATTACCACGGCCATACCTTACGTTAACGCTCCTCCTCATATCGGTCATGCTTTAGAAATGATTCAGGCCGATGTTTTAGCGCGTTACCGGCGCACAGCAGGGGATGAGGTTTTCTTTTTGACCGGCACCGATGAAAACAGCTTAAAAAACGTGCAGGCGGCGGAAAAAGAGGGGATGAGCATTAAGGATTTTTGCGCCCGCAATTCGCAAATTTTTCATGATTTAAAAGAAGCGCTTAATCTTTCCTTTGATCAATTTATCAGAACCACCGAAGAGCGGCATTTTGCCGGCGCGCAAAAATTATGGCTGGCGTGCAAAAAAGAGGATATTTACAAAAAGAAATACAAGGGTTTTTATTGCGTGGGCTGCGAGGCTTTTTACGCCGCTCGGGATTTAATGGATGGCAAATGCCCGGAGCATAAAACCGTGCCCGAAGTTGTGGAAGAGGAAAATTATTTTTTCAAGCTTAGCAATTACCAAAATAAGCTGTTAAATTTGATTGAATCGGATAAATACAAAATCGTGCCGGAGGGCCGGAAAAAGGAAATCATCAGCTTTATTAAAATGGGCTTGGAAGATTTCAGTATTTCCCGCTCCATAAGCCGGGCTCATGGCTGGGGCGTGCCTGTCCCGGGCGACGAGGAGCAAATTATGTATGTTTGGTTTGATGCTTTGTCTAATTACATAACAGCCTTGGATTATGCTACCAACGATCCGCTTTATAAAAAATTCTGGCCGGCCGACATGCACGTTATCGGTAAGGGGATTATTCGCTTTCACGCGGTTTACTGGCCGGCCATGCTCTTATCCGCTGGCTTAACGCTGCCTAAAGAATTATTCGTGCACGGTTATATTAATGTTGAGGGAGAAAAAATGAGCAAATCATTGGGTAATGTTATCGACCCATTTGAATTAGTAGGTAGGTATGGCACGGACGCCGTAAGATATTATTTGTTAAAACAAATTAATCCGGTGGAGGATTCCGATTTTTCCATTGTTAAATTTGAAGAAACTTATAACGCCGATTTAGCCAATGGTTTGGGAAACTTGGCAGCCCGGACGGCTAACTTGATTGAGAAAAATTTTCCAACGAATCTAAAAATCAAGAAATCAAGAAATCAAAAGAATGGCATTGATAAGCATATTGAAGAATATCGGTTTGATTTAGCATTAAAAGAAATTCAGGAATTAATTACGGCCACCGATCAGCTGATTGACCGGACCAAACCCTGGGCTTTGGTTAAAACCGATATTAAGCAGGCGGAAAAAGTTTTAGCCGAAGCGGCCGCCCAGATTTTGGCCATTGCCAAAGCTTTACAGCCGTTTTTACCGGCTACGGCGGAAAAAATCATTGCCCAATTTACGGCCGAGCGGATTGTTAAAGGCGAATCGTTATTCCCCAGAGTTTAATTATTAAGATATAATTTTATGTCTTTACTCGACATTATCATTATTATTGTTTTGGCGCTGTTTGTTTGGAAAGGCATTAAGCTTGGTTTAATTGAAGCTATTGGGGGCATTATTGGCCTGTTTATCGGGGTTTTTATGGCCAGCCGCTATTACGAGCAATTCGCGGCCACAATTAAACCGATTCTGCTGAATTCCGATATTTTAGCCAAGGTGGTCAGCTGGCTGCTGATTTTTATTATTATAAACCGCGGGGTGGCTTTAATTTTTTGGCTGGTGGATAAAATTTTCGGCATCATTGCCATTATTCCGTTTTTAAAATCAATCAATCATTTATTGGGCGGCATTTTCGGCTTGCTGGAAGGCTTGATTTTCATCGCCATTGTAATACTGTTTTTAACCATGGTGCCGTTTACCGGCACTTGGCAGAGTAAAATCAGCCAGTCGCGCTTTTCCGGAATTTTTAACAGCGTGGGTAAAATTATTAAGCCGTTTATCCCAGAATCAATGAGTGGTTGGTCCGTGGATTTACCCGCTCTTCCCAATCCTTTTAAGGGTTTGCAGCTTACAACCCCGCCTAAAAAATAATTTATGTTAATAGACACTCACGCCCATTTAAATTTTAGGGCTTACGACAATGATCGGGAAGAAGTAATCAAGCGCTGCCAGGAAAAGGGCATGGCCGTGATTAACGTTGGCGCGCAACTGGCTACCAGTAAAAGCGCGGTGGAATTGGCCGCAAAAAATAAAAATTTTTACGCGTGCCTGGGCTTGCATCCCATCCATGCTTTTGACGAACCTTTTAACGAAGCCGATTATGCCAAGCTGATTAACGATAAGGTGGTGGCGGTGGGCGAGTGCGGTTTGGATTATTGGTGGTTCAAGTATTTAAACGAACCTTATAAAATAGTTTTATTGCACGGCTGGGGCGGTTCCAAGGATGAAAGATTTTTTATCTGGCTGGACAGCGAATTAACCAAGCTGGGGCATAAAGTTTTACGTTTTAATTTTCCGGACTCGGATAATCCCAATCAGGAGGCCTGGCTTAAGGAAATGCGCCAACAGATCGGCTATGTTAACGGCAAAACCTTGCTGGTGGGTTTTTCTTTGGGCGGGGTAAGTATTTTAAGGTTTCTGGAAACGTTGGACGAAGACGCCTCCGTGGCCGGCGTTTATTTATTGGGCACGCCCAGTACTTCTTTAAGCTACGAGGAAATCAAGGATTTTTTTAAAACCGATTTTGATTGGAATCATCTTAACGCCGTGTGCCAGAATTTTAACGTTTACAGTTCTACTAATGATGAAGTAGTGCCGGCCGAGCACGGCCAAAAATTGGCTGATAAGCTAAAAACCAAAGTTAAGCTGATCAACAACGCCTGGCATTTTAATCTGGATAAATTGTCAGAATTGCTGGTTAATATCAATGAAGATATTATTGCCTGTGAAAAAAAACTGCCAACCATTGAGCAGGTTGTTAAAAAACAGGAAGAAGTTTTACTGGCCCAGATTAATTTGGCTAAAAAACACAATTTGGCTTTAATGCTGCATGGCCGGAACGGCTTGGAGAATAAAGATGTTTACGCTGAAATGTTAGCCATTTTAAAGAAAGAAAAGGTGGAGCGGGCGGTTTTTCATTGTTATGGCGGAACCCTGGCCACAGCAAAAGAAATCGTTAAAAACGGCTATTTTATCGGCATTGACGGCCCTGTAACTTTTACCAAAAAAGCCGAGGAAATCCAATCTATTGCCAAAGAGATTCCCTTACAAAACCTGTTAATTGAAACCGACGCGCCGTATTTAACCCCCGAGCCCTACCGGGGCCAGCGCAATGAATCAATTTACGTGGAATTGGTGGCAGCCAAAATCGCCGAATTAAGGGGCATTACAAAAGACGAAGTAATAGAACAAACTTGGCAGAACGCTAAAAAAGTGTTTAACTTTAACATATAACATGTAACAGTTATTAACTGAAATATCATTTTTAATATGCTATAATAACATCATGGCAAATATTCAAATAAAAACATTAGAAAACGTAGATATTATTAGTAATTTTTTAAGAAAATTTACCCTTAGCCAGCAAGGAGTTTTGTTTGATTATAATCAAAATAAAGAAACCGATATTCAAAAAATTATAATTAATGGTAATAAATATCAAAAATTTATTAATGAATATTGGACATCAAAACAAAGACAAGCTAATTCTTTGCATGAAATATCATATCGAGCTTGTTTTAAACCACAGTTACCTCGTTTTTTTATAGAACTGCTTACAAAAGAAAATGATACAATATATGATCCGTTTAATGGCAGGGGGACCACTGTTTTAGAGGCTGCCTTGCTCGGCAGAAATATCATCGGTAATGATATTAATCCTCTTAGCACTATATTATCTGAATCAAGATTATTTATTCCTGATATATACGAATTAAACAATAGATTAGAAAAAATAATTAAATCAGCGTTTGAAAAATCTGAAATTGATCTAACAATGTTTTATCATCATAAAACATTAAATGAAATAATATCATTAAGAAATTACTTGAAAGATAAAAAATTTAATCAAAATGAAGATAATCTAGATAAATGGATAAGAATGGTGGCGACTAATAGATTAACCGGGCATTCCTCTGGTTTTTTCTCAGTATATACGCTTCCTCCAAATCAAGCTGTATCACCAGGAAGTCAAATAAAAATTAATCAAAAGAGAAACCAAATTCCAGAATATAGAAATATTAAAGAGATTATCCTTAATAAAACTAATACTTTAATTAAGGATATAGACGACTCTACTAAAACAAAATTATTAAAAATTGCTTTAAAAGCGCATTTTTTTAACCTAGATGCTCGAAATACGCCAAATATAAAAAATAATTCCGTTAAATTAATTGTGACGTCTCCACCATTTTTAGACGTAGTTCAATATACACAAGATAATTGGCTAAGGTGTTGGTTCAATAATATAGACGTTCAAGAAATTGAAAAAAATATGACAATGTCTAAAACACTTGAAAACTGGTGTAATATAATGCAACAAACCTTTAATGAATTGTATAGAATTGTAAAGAATAATGGCTGGGTAGCATTTGAAGTTGGTGAAATAAAAAATGGAACAATTAATTTAGATGAGTATGTGGTGCCCATGGGCGAAAAAAGCGGATTTGAATGTAAAGGCATATTAATTAACGAACAAAAATTTACAAAAACTGCTAATATTTGGGGTATAAAAAATAATAGCAAGGGAACTAATTCTAATAGAATAGTTATATTTTGTAAACACTAAAAATATGCAACAAAAAGAGTATATCACTAAATTAGAAACCTTAATTAAGCAAATGATTAAACCGATTAAAGGTATACCTTTAACACTCGTTATCGAATCAATATCTGGATATAAAATAATACCTTTTAATAAAAGCGATATTAGAGATAAAAAAGTGTTAGAAAGTTTAAAAATTGTGGCTAAAAATGTCGGTCAAGCTATAAATATTAAGGGTATTATTAGATCAAGGCCCAATGAAGTGGGTAATGATATAGAAACCTTTGTAAAAAAGGTTTTGGATAAAATTAACTACAAGGCAAAAACACCATCCACAACAACCGGAAAAAAGAAATCAACTGGATATCCAGACATAGAATTTATTGATGAGTTTAAAAGAATTAATTATTTAGAATGCAAAACTTTTAACATTGAAAATATTTCTACCACGCAAAGATCATTTTATTTATCACCATCGGAAGAGTTTAAGATAACCACAAATGCTCACCATTTTATTTTATCTTTTGAAATTTTTGTAAAGGGTCGAAAGAAAAATCAATATATCTATAATACAAAAAGTTGGAAAATACTTTCAATTGAAAAATTAGAAGTAGATGTTAAATATGAATTTAACGCTGATAATGCAAAACTATATTCAAAAGAATTAATTTTAGCAGAGGGTCAACTTTAGATAATATAATTATGGAAATTTTGTTAATTATAACTTTATTGGTTGTTGTCGCCGGTTTTGCCGTGGTCTTCTTTGCTTTAAATAAAAAGCCGGTTGAATCCAATAAAAACGACCAATCCATGTTAATGCTGCAGAACCAGCTTAACGAGCTTAATAAAACCTTGGATGCCAAACTGCACCAATCTTCCCAGGTTATGCAGCAGCAGTTTTCGCAATCCGCTACCATTATCAGGGATGTTACCGAACGCTTAACCAAGCTGGACGAAACCAATAAGCAGGTCGTTGGTTTTGCCGATCAGTTAAAATCGCTTCAGGACATTTTAAAAAATCCCAAACAGCGGGGCGTGGTAGGGGAGTATTATTTGGAAACACTGTTAAAAAACGTCATGCCGCCCGGCAGCTACCAAATGCAGTACGATATGGGCGAAGACGAAAAAGGCAACAAGCTGATCGTGGATGCCATTGTGCGGGTTAAGGATAAAATCATTCCAATCGATTCCAAATTTTCTTTGGAAAATTATAACCGCTTGGTGGTGGAACACAATGATGCCGAAAAAGAGCGCTTGGAAAAATTATTCGTCGGTGATTTAAAAATGAGGATTGTGGAAACTTCCAAATACATCCAGCCGGGCAAGGGCACGATGGATTTTGCTTTTATGTTTATTCCGCACGAAGCCATTTATTACGATTTGCTGATCAATAAAATCGGCGCGGTTGCCGAAGATACGGAAAACCTAATCCAGCGCGCCGCCAACAAGTACAAGGTAATTATTGTTTCGCCCACTTCCTTTTTGGCTTATTTGCAAACGGTATTGCAAGGCTTAAGGGCCATGCAAATTGAGGAATCAGCCAAGGAAATTCGCCAACGGGTAGAGTTATTGGGCAAGCATCTTTTAAGCTACGATACCTATTTGCAAAAATTGGGCAGCAATTTGGGCACCACGGTCAATATGTACAACAGCGCTTACAAGGAATTCGGCAAAATAGAAAAAGACGTGGTTAAAATCGCCGGTGGCGAAGCTAAATTAGAACCATTGGAACTGGCTAAGCCCAAGTTAGATGAATAAAATTTGGCTAATATTAGCATAAAAAATTTAACACCCTTGATTTGTTAATAAAATTTAGCTATAATATTGGCGCAAAATGGCCATTTTTTATTTTTCATGATGATTTTATGACGGAAAAGGAAAATACGCCTTTTTGGCAATCAGCTTTAGTGATTTTTGCGCAGGTTACCGGTTGGATTGCCGGGCCGATTATTTTGGCTTTATTTATCGGCAAGTGGCTGGACCAAAAATATTCCAGCGCGCCGTGGCTGTTCTTATTATGCATCGGTTTGGCTTTTATAATTTCTTCGGTGGGCATTGTTAGAATCACTTTGGATTATATTAAAAAAATAGAGCAGTCCGCCGCCGCTCCCGCCGACGCTAAAGCTATGGCGGATAAAGATAAAAAACAAAATGGCGCAGGCGTTACCACAAATAAATACTAATACCGAGGTTTCTCACGAAAGCACTTTGTTTGCCGAGCCGATTTTTCATTTGGGAAATTTTACAATTACCAATTCCTTGCTTAATTCTTGGGCCGTGGTTTTAATCATCATTTTGCTGGCTTGGAGTTTAAAGAAAAAATTGGCCAAGATCCCTGGCAAATTACAAGCCGGCTGGGAAATAGTTTTGGAAGGCGCGCTTAATTTGGCCGATTCGGTAACCGGCGATCGAAAAAGAACTCTGCAGGTTTTCCCCATTGTTTTTGCCATGTTTCTTTTTATTTTATTGAATAATTGGCTGGGCATGCTGCCGGGTGTGGGCTCCATCGGCTTTATTGAACAATCCGGCAAGGAAGCGGTTTTTGTGCCGCTACTGCGGGGCGCTACCGCCGATTTAAATACCACCCTGGCTTTGGCTATTTTTTCCGTTTTGGGCTCCAATATTTTCGGGATTTTTATTGTGGGCCTATGGAAGCATTTCAATAAATTCATCAACATTAAGGCTTTTGCCGAAATTCCTAAAAAAATTATCAAAGATCCGGCCATTATTATCGTTAATCCCATTAAGGCTTTTGTAGGCATTATTGAAGTAATCGGCGAAGTGGCCAAAGTGGCTTCCTTGTCTTTCAGGTTGTTCGGCAATGTTTTTGCCGGCGAAGTTCTGCTTTCGGCCATGGCAGTGATTTTCGCTTTTATTCTGCCCGTTCCCTTCATGTTTTTGGAAATTATCGTCGGCTTGATTCAAGCTTTGATTTTTTCCATGCTGACCTTGGTGTATTTCAGCATTGCCAGCACGGCGGAAGAACATTAATTTACTAATTAAACGCCTTCAAGAAGCGCGACTTTAAAAAAATCAACCCAGTCGACGATTCAAGCGGGCTAAAGAAAGGAAAATAATATGGAATTAACTATGATCGCCAAGGCCTTGGCCATCGGCTTGGGCTCCATTGCCCCGGGCCTGGCCATCGGCAAAATCGGCGCCAAAGCCATGGAATCGATCGGCCGCAATCCCGAAGCTACCGGCAAAATTTTAGTGCCGATGTTGCTGGCTTCCGCCTTTGCCGAAGCTATCGCCATTTACGCGCTGGTTATCGCTTTCTCCATTAAGTAATCTGTTTACGGACAGGAGGTTCTTGCCTCCTGCGGTAAGAAGATTATTTTAACATTTATTATGGAAGAATTAATTAAAACATTTCACATTGATTGGAGATTATTAATCGCCCAGCTGGTTAATTTCGGCATTGTGCTGTTGGTTTTGTGGCGTTTTGCCTTAAAGCCGTTAATGAAGATTATGGATAAGCGCAGCAAGGAAATCGCCAAGAGCTTGGATGATGCCCGGAAAATAGAGGAAAATCTGTTAAACAGCGAGAAGGAACGGGAAGAAAAAATACTGGCGGCCAAGAAAGAAGCAGCCAAGCTGATCGAACAATCCCGGGCCGAAGGGCACCGCCAAGCTGAAGAATTAATCGGCAGCGCCAAAGCCGAAGTGCAAACCATTGTGGCCGTGGCCAAAGAGCAGATCGCCGTGGCCAAGGTTAAAATGCTCTCGGAAGTAAAAACGGAAGTGAGCGGGTTGGTGGTTGAGGCCACCAAGCAGGTTTTTGAGAGCATGCTGGACGAAAAGTTGGATCAAAAAATTATTGAAAAATCTTTGGAAAAAATTAAGCGCTAAGCAGCCATGAAAAAAATCACGCCCAAACAATACGCCTCGGCTTTATATGAAGCGGTTAAGGATAAAAGCGGAGCCGAGTTAAAGAGCAGCTTTAATAATTTTTTGGCGCTGGTTTGGCAGCACAAGGATTGGAAAAATTTAGCCAAAATTTTAACCAGCTTTGGGCATATTTACAACCAGCAGGAGGGGATAACGGAAGCCGTGGCGGTAAGCGCCCAAAAATTGTCCCCGGCCATTTTTCATAAATTGGAACATTGGTTAGCCGAGCAAACTCAAAAAAAAGTTATTTTAAAAACAGAAGTTGACCAGAGTTTGCTGGGCGGAGTGGTAATTAAGTACGACGACTTAATTTTAGATGGCAGTTTAAAAACCCAACTGGCTAATTTAAAAAACCAATTGAATTCATAATTTAAAAAATATTAAAATAATAGAAAATATGACGAACAAAGATCAAATTATAGAACAGCTGAAAAAGCAAATCCAGGAATTTACTGCCCTCCTAACCGTGGCCAAAGTGGGCAAGGTGGTGGAAGTGGGCGACGGCATTGCCCGTTTGTCCGGCTTGGGCGAGTGCATGTCCCAGGAAATGCTGGAATTTGAGAACGGCCAGTTCGGCGTGGCTTTGAATTTGGAAGAAGAAGCCGTGGGCGCCATGATTTTGGGCGATTATCTGGATATCAAGGAAGGCGACCAGGTAAAACTTACCGGCCGCATTTTGGAAGTGCCCGTGGGCGACGGCTTGATCGGCCGAGTGGTTAATCCTTTGGGCCAAGCCCTTGACGGCAAAGGCGAAATTAAAGCGGACAAGTTTTATCCGGTGGAAAAAATCGCGCCCCGCGTTATTGCCCGCGAATCCGTAAAACAGCCCTTGCAAACCGGCATTAAAGCCATTGATTCCATGATCCCCATCGGCCGCGGCCAGCGCGAGCTGATCATCGGCGATCGGCAAACCGGCAAAACCGCCGTAGCCATTGATACCATTATTAACCAGCACGATCAGAACGTTATCTGCATTTATGTGGGTATCGGCCAAAAGCAATCCAAAGTGGCCAAAATCGTGGCCAAGCTTACGGAAATGGGCGCCATGAAATACACCATCGTGGTTTTGGCCGGCGCTTCCGACCCGGCCGCTTTGTCGTTTATCGCTCCTTATGCCGGCTGCGCCATGGGCGAATATTTTATGGATCAGGGCAAGGACGTTTTGGTTATTTACGATGATTTGTCCAAGCACGCCGTTTCTTATAGGCAGATCGCTTTATTATTAAGGCGTCCGCCGGGCCGCGAAGCTTATCCCGGCGATATTTTCTATTTGCATTCCCGTTTATTGGAAAGGTCCGCTAAAATGAGCGCTAAGCTTGGCGGCGGATCATTGACCGCTTTGCCGATTATCGAAACCCAATCCGGCGACGTTTCGGCCTATATTCCCACCAACGTTATTTCCATTACCGACGGCCAGATCTATCTGGAAGCTGATTTGTTCTACAAAGGCATACGCCCGGCTTTGAATATCGGCATTTCCGTTTCCCGCGTGGGCAGTGCCGCCCAAATCAAAGCCATGAAAAAAGTGGCCGGCAAACTTAAGCTGTCCATGGCCCAGTTCAGGGAATTGGAAGCTTTTGCACAATTCGGTTCGGATTTGGATGAAGCTACTCTAAAACAGTTAAACTTAGGCCGGCGCTTAACCGAAATTTTAAAGCAGGGCCAGTACGAGCCCATGCCGGTGCAGTTCCAGGTGGCCATTATCCATGCCGCCATCAACGGTTATTTGGACGAGATTAAAGTTGAAGATATTGCCAAGTTTGAAAAAGAATTCCAGAATTATTTAAACAGCAATCCGGCTGCCCGCCGGGTTTTGGAAAAAATCAAACAGGTTAAAGATTTAACTCCGGAAATCGAAACGGAGTTAAAAACCGTCACCCTAGAATTTAAGAAACAATTCGTTAATTAAAAGATCATGCCGCAAGCCAGCCGAGACATTAAAAGAAGAATCAAATCCATTACCAGCACCAAAAAGGTTACCAAGGCCATGGAAATGATTGCCGCTGCCAAAATGCGCAAAAGCATCAGCGCCGTTTTAGCCAGCCGCAGTTACGCCACTTTATCATGGGATTTGGTTAAGCGCTTATCCGGCAAAACCCATGCCAAACTGCATCCGTTGCTTAAAGAGCGCAAAGTTGTTAAAAAGGCGGCGTTGGTATTGATTACCTCCAACCGCGGCTTGTGCGGCGGCTTTAACGCCCAGATCATCCAGCGGGCTTTGCATTACGTTAAAAGCCAGAGCGATAACAATGTTCAGGTGGAATTGGTTTCCTTGGGCAAGCGCGGACAGGATTTTATGTTAAAGCGCTCCATTCCTTTGGTTGCCGATTTTGCCAAGTCTGATATTTTAACACAGGTTGAAGAAATCAGGCCGCTGGCCAAATTATTGATTAACGATTATTTAAAAAAGAAATTCGACAAAGTGGTTCTGGCTTATACCGATTTTGTTTCCACGCTGGTGCAAAAGCCCAGAATTATGGAATTGTTGCCGTTTAGCGGCAAAGGGCAGGATGCCGAGCTGGGGCATTTAAAGGCAACAGAGGCCACAACGAATAAATCGGAATTTGAATATTTATTTGAACCTTCTCCTGACCAGGTTTTGGAAGATTTATTGCCCCGGTTGGTGGAAGTGCAGGTTTATCAGGCGATTTTGGAATCCACCGCTTCCGAACATTCGGCCCGGATGGTGGCCATGCAAAACGCTACCGAAGCGGCCAATGATATGATTAACTCCTTAACTTTGGCTTTCAATAAAGCCAGGCAAGGAGCGATTACGGCGGAGTTGGCTGATATTTCCGGCGGCCGAGCGGCGGTAGAATAAATTCTTTGTCATCCTGAGCTTGCCGAAGGATCCCGCAATTTTTAGAACGCTCAATAAACAACGGGATTCCTCGGCAAGCTCGGAATGACAGAATAAATATATTAATAAATAATATTTGTCAATATGAGCGAAAATTCAGCAAAGTCAGCCGAAGCTCCAGAGGAGCGTAGGCTGGGGAAAATCAAACAGATTATCGGCGCGGTAGTGGACGTTTATTTTGAAGCGGAACTGCCTAAAATTTATGAGGCTCTGGAAGTGGCTATGCCTACAGGCAAGCTGATTTTGGAAGTGCAGCAGCACATCGGTTCCAATATCGTGAGAACCGTGGCCATGGGCACCACCGACGGCTTGGCCCGCAATGTTGATGTTAAAGCCACCGGGCAAGCCATTATGGTGCCGGTAGGCGCCGGTACGCTGGGCAGGATGCTTGATGCCTTGGGTGAGCCCTTAGACGATAAGGAAGCGGTGGTAACGGAAAAGAAATATCCTATTCACCGGGCAGCACCCAAATTCATGGCTCAATCCACCAAAACCGAAATTTTGGAAACCGGCATTAAGGTTATCGATTTAATCTGCCCGATTGTTAAAGGCGGCAAAGTGGGTTTGTTCGGTGGCGCCGGCGTGGGCAAAACCGTGATTATCCAGGAATTGATCCGCAACATTGCGGCCGAGCACGGCGGTTATTCGGTTTTTGCCGGCGTGGGCGAAAGAAGCCGCGAAGGCAATGATTTGTATTATGATATGAAATCATCCGGCGTTTTGGCCAAAACTTCTTTGGTCTTCGGGCAAATGAACGAACCGCCTGGAGTCAGGGCCCGCGTGGGCTTAACCGGTTTGGCCATTGCCGAATATTTCCGTGACGAAGAGCATAAAGACGTTTTATTATTCATTGATAATATTTTCCGCTTTACCCAAGCCGGCAGCGAAGTTTCTGCTTTGCTGGGCCGCATTCCTTCGGCCGTGGGTTATCAGCCAACGTTGGCCACCGATATGGGCGAATTGCAGGAAAGAATCACTTCCACCAAAGACGGTTCCATTACTTCGGTGCAGGCTATTTATGTGCCGGCCGACGATTTAACCGATCCGGCGCCGGCCACCACTTTCGGCCATTTGGATTCCACCGTGGTGCTGTCCCGCGCTTTAACCGAGCTGGGCATTTACCCGGCCGTGGATCCGCTGGATTCCTTTTCCACTATTTTGGATCCTAAAATAATCGGCGGCGAGCATTACCAGGTGGCCCGTGAAGTCCAGCGCGTTTTGCAGCGCTACAAGGATTTGCAGGATATTATTGCCATCTTGGGCATGGAAGAGCTTTCCGACCAGGATAAGTTAACCGTTTCCCGTGCCAGGAAAATCCAGAAGTTTTTGTCCCAGCCGTTTTTTGTGGCCGAAACTTTTACCGGCACCGGCGGCAAATATGTTTCCTTGAAAGACACCATCAGGGGCTTTAAGGAAATCTTAGAGGGTAAGCATGATAATAAAAATGAGCAATTGTTTTATATGAAGGGCAGCATTGAAGAGGTCCAATAATATGAAAATTAAATTTAAAATCGCCACGCCGGAACGTGTGGTTTACCAGGATGAGGTGGACCAGGTAATTTTGCCTACCAAAATGGGCGAGATTACGGTTTTGCCGAATCATCTGCCGATTGTCAGCGCGCTTAAGCCCGGCGAGATTTTGATTTTTAAGGATACGGAGCAGATACCCTTGGCGGTTTCCGGCGGTTTTGCGGAGTTAAACGAAAACAGCATGGTAATTTTGGCTGATACGGCCGAACGGGTGGAAGAAATCGACGAAGCCCGCGCCGAAGCCGGCCGGGCCAGAGCCAAGGATTTATTGGAACAGAAGCGTGGCGCAGAGGCCGTGGATTATACCGCTTTGGCAGCCAAGCTGGAAAAGGAGTTGGCCCGGCTTAAAGTGGCTCGAAAATACAAAACAGCGCGGCCAGGCATTAGAATTGAAAAAGATAATCAGAATTGACAGAAATATTAAAATAAGCTATACTGTTGCTTCAATGATCTTTTTACAAGCAACTAAGCAAGGAACAATTATGAATCGAATTTATTCCTTTGGTTTTGATGGCCAACATCAGGCCGAAGCAGCGGTCGTTACCTGCGTGGATTTTCGTTTCCATCAGCTGGTGATACGGTTCGTGCAGGAGTATTTAGCAGGCACTTTCGATCTGCTAACCATTCCTGGCGGCGGCAAAAAATTTGCCGCCGGTGAAACTTACGCCGGTGAAGTGGCCAAGGCGATCGAAACGGTTTGCCGGCCATTGCATCACATCAAGAAGCTGATTATTATCAGCCATTGGGACTGCGGCGCTTATGGCAGTTCCGCTGCCTTTTCTTCTCCCGAAGAAGAGGAGAAAGCTTACCGGACAGATTTAACGATTGCCCGGGAAATGCTCCGCCAACGCTTTCGTGATTTGGAAATCCTGATCGGCTACGTAAAGGTGCGGGGGCTTCTGGCCGAATTCGTCATGATTGATTAAATTATATCGCCGCTCGAAGGTTTAGGCCTGGCGAGCGGTTTTTTTATCCTGCAATATTTTTGTATTATATTATGTAGGGGTGGGGTAACCCCGCCCCTACGCGGTTATTATAATAATTTTCGGCAGGATAAAAAAACCGCTTCCAATCAACCGAGTGTTGATATGAGGAAGCGGCGGTTCGACCGAGAAATGGCTAAAAAAGCGGTCGAACTGTGAAAAATCTAAGGCAAGGTGAAACATCAGTTAAGGATGAGACAGTGGGTTGCGGCCTCTCTTGGTGGAATCAATGAGGCTTATGGCAGGCTCATCCATTAGAGCTTATTTGCCTTTTTATAACCTTGCCTTAAAGCGACAGTTTCTGCGAGAGTTTCCAGGTAACCCCTCAGAAACAAGGAAAGCCCCAGCTAACTGCCTGAATAAAAGATCATTATACTTTTACCTTAAAACAATTTGAATTATTAGTCAAATGGGTAAAAAACTTGGCTCGCATTTAGACATTTAAAAACCTTACCGTAGCCCTAGCCGTTGGGACATATAATTCCTTACTTAAGCGTGGCCTTTAATTTGGCAATTTTTTCATTAATCGTCTTTTTCAATTGTACTGGATTCAGGGATAAATACAACT
>JAPLWM010000017.1 GCA_026396575.1 Candidatus Komeilibacteria bacterium | reverse complement strand
TTATATATTTTCGCCTGACAGCAAGGCGATTTCCCATGTAAAATATTCATACATGGGAATTATCCCAGAAAACACCGAAATTATCCTTTATCTTAGCTAATATTTTAAATATCTTTCAACAGAATTAACTTAATCATCCCTGATATAAATGAATATGACAAAAAATATATAAAATCTATCCAAGAAACTAAAAGAGATTTAGCAAAACACGGTATGACTTTTTCCGGCGAAGCAGTAAAAAAATTAGGAGTCAAATCAGCTTACACTGCAGAAACACTTGGTCAACCAATGCCGAAGGGTGAACTTGAAATTAATCAAGAAGACTATAAAAAATACCGTGCTAAAAAATTTGAATTAGATTTTAAAAGAGCAAAATATAAAGTTATAATTAATTTATTAAAAAAGTAATTTTATGAAAAAACAAGTAATACTTTTTTTAATTATAGCTTTTATTTTCAGTGTCGTTCCTTTTAATTTTTCTTTTGCTATTACCCAAAATCAAATTAGTTCTGAAGTACAGATAGTTTGTCCTGATAATTATGGAAATTGGTTTAGTGGTTCAGGCACCATAATAGATCCTAAAGGGATTATTTTAACTAATAAACACGTAGTAACGGATGAAAAAAACGCTATTATTAAAACTTGTTTCATAGGTTTTATGATTTCTATAAATCAGGAGCCGGATTTTGGAACTAAAGATAATCCGAATTTAGCAGAAGTAAAATATTATACAACTTCAGATGACATGGATGCTGCTATTTTATATCTAAATAATACTGCTAATCAATCTTATCCTTACATTAATATTTGGGATTCAAACTCAAATTCTTTAAAATTTGGTGATAAAATTGAAGCTATCGGTTTTCCAAGTATTGGCGGATCAACTATAACTTATACGTCAGGTGATTTTAGCGGCTTTGGGAGTAGTTCAGATGGGACACAAAATTTTATAAAAACAACTATACCATTAGAACATGGGAATTCGGGTGGGGCAGCATATAATCCATCCGGACAATTCGTAGGTATCCCAACCATGGTTGTAGCTGGAACCTTAAACTCATTAAGTTATGTTTTATCCATTAATAGTATTAAAAATTGGTTATCGGGTATTTTAGGTAATCAATACAAGCAAGAAATTATCGAAGAGAAACCAATTATTGAAAATAAAAGTATTTATTTAAAAGATGATAAAACGCCTCCGTCAATCACTTATAAAGGCGCCCCTCGAGATATTTTTTGGTATAACGCATTCGATGAAAGCGGAAATAAAATTCAAAGCGGAGGAAACTATTCAGGAAGTTATAAACTTGAAGGAATGTGGGATAATAATGGTTATAGAAAAATACAAATTGTTATTACTTCAGTCGGAAATATTTTAGATAAGATAGATATGGATAGCGGTGTTTATAGTGCTTATTATACTTACTCCAATGATATAAATAGTTTAAAAAATACATTCGGCACAGAATATATTCTTACTAATGATAATTCAAATAAATTAGGTAGTGATTATTGGGCTTATAACAATTATATTACACCAATATTAACACTGCCGGATAATGAAGATGTATATTATATTGGTTTAAGATTAAAGGATAGGGCTGGTAATGTTTCCAATCAATATATTTTAACCTATGTTTACGAGAAAAATAATTACTTAGGTTTAAAAAATTTAAAATTTTACAACGATTCCGGTTATAAAAATATGGTAGGCAATTATGATTTTACCATGACATCGCAAGGTTGGGTTTATCCTCGTTATCATCAATATTGTGCGACAAAATTAAAAAATGTTTACGTTAAATGGGAATATGAGAAAAATTATTCCGAATATAATATTAAATATTATGATAAATTCATAAATGAAATGGGTGCATGGGAATCAGCTATTGAAGGTGGGATAACCACTACAAATAGCAATAAATATTCAGTCATATCGTTGGATAAAGGAGGACAAAAAAGCGCATCTTATGAAGGTAATGAACCAAAAACAAATATATATTACGGAGACAAGGTTTGCTATGGAAATGATTGTTCCTTAACTGGAAAAGTATCATCGTTATTATTAAAACCATATACACAGAAAGGAGACCCAGTTTTAGAAGGCCTAAACACGGTTGTAAAATTTATTTATAACCCTGATTTATCATTTAATTTTATGTGTGGGACTAATGATGATAGAGGGGTTCCTAAATATACTCTAACTAAATCTAAGTCTCTAGTAGAGGACAGTTTAATTTTTGATGATAATCAAAAGAAAATAGCAGAAGAAAATACTAAAAAATCGGCGTTACCTTCTACTGCGCCTATTATTAACAACACTTTAATTAATAAATTAAAAGGTTATATACTTCTCCAAGTTGAATCTGCAGGAGAGGCTTGGTATGTTAATCCGGCTGACGGCAAAAGATATTACATGAAAGATGGGGCAATCGCTTATCAAATGATGAGAAAATTTGGTTTAGGTATTACTAATGCAAATTTAGCTAAAATACCTCAGGAGAATGAAAAAAATAATTATCCATCATTAGTCAATAAATTAAAAGGTAAAATATTATTACAAGTTCAATCGCACGGTGAAGCTTGGTATATCCATCCTAAAACTGGTTATAGGTATTATTTGAAAGATGGCGATGCAGCTTATAGCTTAATGCGTAATTATAGTTTGGGGATAACTAATAAGGATCTTGAAAAAATTCCCGAGGGGAGTTTATAAGTAATATAGGTATTACTGACATGTTTTGACAAAATTAGCAATAATTGCTATTATATCAATATTAAATATTTATGAATAAAATTGATTTAATTAAAAAACTTGAAACTGAGCGCAATTCACGCGTTATTTCCTACGCCACCGGCGACAGGCCGCCTTTTGCTACTAAAATAGCAGGTGATATTATCCCACTTCTTGGTAATTTGCTTGATAGCATCGGCAAGGTTAAAAAAATCAGTTTACTTTTATATACAAGCGGTGGTGATATGCTTGCTCCAATTCGTATAGTAAAACTCATCCGCAATCATTGCGACGATTTTGAAATACTCGTACCGTATAAAGCGCATAGTGCAGGAACACTTATTTGTCTTGGTGCAGATACTATAGTGATGGGCAAACTTGGCGAACTTACACCAGTTGATCCGACGACCGGCCACCCATTTAATCCACAGGATCCAAATAATCCACAGCAAAAACTTGAAGTAAGCGTTGAGGACTTGAATTCATATCTACTTTTTGCCAAAGAAAAAGCAGAAGTAAAAAGTGAACAGATGATTGATGCATATAAGCTTTTGGTAGAAAAATTGCACCCACTTTCAATTGGCAACGCCTATCGTGCATATCGTATGGCACGTTTATTAACTGAACGGCTTTTATGGTTACACATGGATAAAGAGAAAGATAATGAAAAAATAAAAAAGATTATCAAAGAAATAACGGGAGATATTACAATTCATGCTTATCCAATTGATCGTGATGAAGCCATTGATCTTGGTTTGAAGATAGAGAAGGCATCAGGTGAACTTGACAAAGCAATGTGTGAAATATATGAAATATATGCAGAGGAGATGAAACTTGGTCAGCCATTTCACCCGAATGAGTTGCTTGCTGGCAAAGAAATTGTAGAAATAAATAAAGTAGGCGCGTATCTTGAAACTATTGATACTTCCTATCAGTTTACTATAATAGGCAAGGCTCAAAAAATCATTAGAAATAATCAACCAACGATTGATATTAATTTTGAGTCACAGTCGTGGGTAAAGAAAAATTAATTATGAACACTTCAATAAATTATACAAGTGGAGTATTGGAAAATACATCTCCAATTTATCCTAATTCCTTAATGAGCATAGAAGCTGAAGCAGATGTTAATTCTAGTTTTGGCTCTATTTGGTTTTCCCCTATACCAGCTCCTCTTGGATGGCGGTTTTCGCTTGATATATTTCCTGCGTCTATAGCGAGTTTTATTGGGATATTAACTGATGATGAGGCGAAGGAGATGAAAGAAGGAATTAGTTTATTTAAGAAAAGCTTTGATGATGACCTCGCTAGAAGAAATAAAATATTGTTTGGAGAGTAATTTTATTATTGATCTTCTTAAGGGTAAGGCTAATGCTGTTCAAGTTTACGAGGAGATTAAGGATGCGCCTCTCGCTATAACGGCCATTGCTTCAGTGGCCCTTTTTGAAATTTTAAGAGGCAAGGAACAAAATCAAGATAAAATACGAAGATTTGAGGAATTAAGGCAAAAAATGACCGTCTTGCCTTTTGGTGAAATTGAAGCAGAAGAAGCGAGTCAAATAGAAAAGGCAATTCATCAAAAAGGTCAATCAATATCACCACTTGATTTATTAATAGGCGCAACTGCAAAGACGAATGGAGCAATTCTTATTAGTAATGACAGTGATTATAAAAGAATCGATGGTTTGCAATTGCGTAATTATTGAGTCAGCTTGAAATTAACTTCATTCATAATCTAATTTGAGACGGCGCGCCAGCTTCGCTGGCACGGCCAAATTGCGGCGGCGAAAAGAAAGCGCGCCAGAGGCGGATAAAATGCCGGCCTATGGCGGAAAGGCCGACTGGGAAGCGAGGGCGGGGCGGAATTCCCCCCAGACCCCCCTTCCGCCCCGCCCTAAAAAATCAGAAAACAGCTAGCTGTTTTCTGTAAAAAAGGTTCGTGCTTCGTCTAACAAAGACGACCACCTTATATATGAACAATCCATCACTCTTACTTACTTTCATTTCCTTTTCCGCGGTTTTTATCGTGATTGCCGATATTTTCGGCAAAGAATGGGTTAATAACAATAAAATTTCCTACTTAATAAGCGCGATGGTTCTGGCTTTAATTAGTGAAATTTTCTTCTTTATTTCTTTTAAATATGGGAAACTTGGCATTACTTCGGTAATGTGGGACGTTATTACCACAGTCATGCTGATCGGCGTCGGCTACTTTATTTATAAGGAAAACTTATCCTTGCCCCAAATTATCGGCATTGTGCTGATCTTTATCGCTTTATTTCTTATCAACAGATAATTATTATGCCTACTGAACCAACGGAAAAACAAAAATTAAGCATTGAAGTCAAAGAAAAAATCATCGGCTATATTTTGGCAGCCTTCGGCCTGGTGGCCGGCTTGGCCTGGAATGACGCCATCAAATCGTTGATTGAAAAAATCTTTCCGGCAACCGGCAGCGGCTTAATCGCCAAATTCGCTTATGCCGTATTAATCACTTTAATTATCATTATTATTTCCTTTAACTTAACCAAACTGATCAAAAAACAAAAATAAATCCGGCGGGTATAGTATAACGGCTATTATTACAGCTTTCTCCGCCTCCGTAAAAAATAATACATTTCGCGGGTATAGCACAGCGGCTAGTGCGTCAGTTTTCCAAACTGAGGACACGGGTTCGATTCCCGTTACCCGCTCCAGTAATCTTAATAAAAAAAACTAAATTAGATTATTTGTTAAGTTGTATTGTTTAATATTTTTTACTTCGGCGGACAGGCAAGCTGATTTTACTAGCGGGTTCGCCTGCCCGCCGTAGTCCGAAGGACGAAGGCGGGACTCCCGCTACCCGCTCCAAAATTAACCACCCTCAAAGGGTATTTTTTGTTTTAATTTTAGAATGTTAATAACTTGTTTAAATGACACTGCTATGGTAAATATGTCATGATTATGTTAATATTAAAAGGAATTAAAAAGTTTTACATAATAAATAATTAATTTAAAAATCATTAATTATGAAAACGTTTAATAAATTTCTAATAGTTGTCTTGGTTGTTGCGTTTATGCTCAGTTTAACCGGATTAACCAGAGCCGCCACAACGATAAATCTGGGCGTAGCCGATAATTTCGCGGTTTTAGCCGGTTCCGGCATTACCAATACCGGCGCCACCACCATTACCGGAGACGTTGGTTCTTATCCGACTTTAACCCAGACCGGCTTTGGCTCCGTAACCTTAACCGGCACTAACCATGCCGGCGACGGAGTTACGCAGCAGGGCAAGACCGACCTGACCGCCGCCTATATTGATGCTGCCGGTCGAGGAGGAGCTTCGGCGATCGTTGCCGATCTTGGCGGCCAAACCCTAACCCCAGGCGTTTATAACACCGCCTCCGGGATCGGAATCACCGGAGAACTTACGCTTAATGGCGGCGACGACCCTAACGCGGTCTTTATCTTTCAAGCCGGCTCCACTCTTACCACGGCCGCGGCTAGCCACGTTACTTTAACCCATAGCGCTCAGGCCTGTAATGTTTTTTGGCAAGTCGGCAGTTCAGCCACCCTCGGCACTACCTCTGACTTTAAAGGAAATATCTTAGCCTTAGCTTCAATTACCGATAATGGCGGTTCAACTATCGCCGGCAGGATGCTTGCCAGAAACGCCGCGGTTACTTTAAATAATACCACAGTTACCAAGGCAACATGTTCGGGTGTTTTACCTGCCACCATTAGCGTTGTTAAAACGATTATCAATGATAATGGCGGCAGCAAGGTTGTGGCCGATTTTCCGCTGTTTGTTAATGGCGTGCCAATCAGTTCCGGCGTAACCACTGTTTTCCCCGCGGCGGCGTATACCATAACCGAAACCACCTCGCCCATTTATGCCCAATCATTCTCCGGCGATTGTAATGCCAGCGGCGTCGTAAATCTTGCCGCCGGTGAACATAAATTATGCGTCATTACTAATAATGATATAGCCTCACTGCCTACCTCGTCCGGCGGCGGCGGTTGGACCGCTTATGATGTTATCCCGGCCGTACCGCCCCTGATTGATGTGGTAAAAGTACCCAGCCCCTTGGCTCTGCCAAACGGCCCCGGTTTAGTGGAATACACCTACACGCTCACTAATATTGGAACTGTCCCGGTAACCAATGTAACAATGGTCGATGATACCTGCAACCCCATTATTTTGGCTTCCGGCGACATTAATAATGATGCCAAGCTTGATCTTACTGAAACCTGGGTTTACCAATGTTCCACCACTCTAGCGGCAACGCACACCAACACCGTGGTGGCTACTGGTTGGGCCAATGGCATCAGTGCCGTGGACGTGGCCAGCGCCACGGTGGTTGTAAGCCAGCCGATAATCCCGCCGTTAATCCACGTAACCAAGCTGCCTAATCCGTTAACCTTGCCGGCCGGCGGCGGCGTGGCTGTTTATACCTATACCGTAACCAATCCGGGAACCGAACCGTTAAGCAATGTTAGTATTATTGACGATAAATGCACCAGCTTGCCTGGCCGCGTTACTGGGCACCCCGGCGACCTTAATCATAACGACCTGCTGGAAAGCAACGAATCGTGGTCTTTTACTTGCCGCACTTATCTTACAACCACTACCACCAATACAGCCACGGCCAGCGGCGAAGCCAACGGTTTAACGGCTAAAGATTTTGCCATCGCCAATGTAATAGTGTATGCCGCTGTTCCAGTAGCCACTCCTGTTGTCCCAAAACTGCCGAAAGCCGGTTTTGATCCTAATGAAAAAAATATTCCTTGGAATATAGTTGTTATGGCCGGACTACTTGGCTTAATTTCCACTTCATTGGTTGTAGTTCTAAAAAAACACAAAATTTAAGAGTTAATCAACGCTTAAAATAAAATATATGCTTTTAACTATAGGATTGATCCTCTTGGGCCTATGGCTTATGGGGTTTATCGTTTTCCATATCGCCGGCTGGCTGATTCATCTTCTTCTTATTATAGCCATTATCATGATCCTGATCCGGCTGATCAGCGGAAAGTAAGGCCTCTCTTAAAATCCATGCAAGCAAAAACCTTATCAACAGGAACGTTGTTAATAATTACTCTTACGGGAGTTGCTTTCTTGTTAATGGTATTTTCAGGTTTGGTTCTCCAAAATTTCAACCTGCCGGCAGTGCCGATTAAACAAATAAACGACGGGCAATTGCCCAACGGCTCCTTAGAGCTTCTGCAAAACGCCGTTTTTATCCCCAAACAAGAACCAGCGCTTTCCGGCTGGCCGGTACGCCTTAAAATTCCAAAAATCAATGTTGATGCCGCCGTTAAATACGTAACCCTTACGGCCGACGGAGTCATGGATGTGCCCGGCGGTCCCGACGACGTTGCCTGGTTTAAGCTTGGGCCATACCCTGGAGAAAATGGCAGCGCCGTTATTACCGGACATTACGGCCCTTGGAAAAATGGCAAAGGATCGGTATTTGATAATTTGAATACACTAAGCAACGGCGATAAGCTGTACGTGGAAGATAATAACGGAAAAATCATTTCCTTTACGGTGCGCGAAAGCCGAGAATATGATCAGCAAGCAGACGCTTCTGATATTTTTGGTTTAAATGATGAAAAATCACATCTCAACCTTATTACTTGCGCTGGAGCTTGGGATAAAACCAATAAAAGTTATTCTGATCGACTAATAGTATTTACCGATCTTACCCCTTGACAAAATTCCTTCAATCTGCTATTATAGAATGTCTAATAAATAAGATTCCCTAAGTATAGGGAATCTTTTAAATTAGGAGGAATTATGGCTAAAATTACACAAAAAATCATCAGAAAAACCCTATATTTATTCGATAAATTGCTCCCGATTTTTATGCTGTTTGTGGCTATAAACTGGAGTATGCCTCAACTGGCTTGGGCAGCCAGCCTGGATTTACCGGGCGGAGCGGCTCAATTGCCCGTTTCCGGCGGTCGGGAAGAAAACTTAACAGCCGCTGATCCGGCTATGCCACATTTGCCGGTAAATGAAGCTGGAACCATTAAAAGCCCGCGTTTAATCATAAAGGCCAGGGTAACCGCTTATAACAGCCTTCCCGGGCAAACCGATAATACTCCCTGCATTACCGCTTCGGGCTTAAACGTTTGCGAGCGCGCACAAAACGGACGCGAGGATATCGTGGCCACCAATATTAAAAATCTGCCTTTCGGCACCAGGATTAAAATTCCGGAGCTGTTCGGCGACAAGGTCTTTATCGTGGCCGACCGGATGAATCCCAGGTTCGCCAAATCGGTTGATATCTGGATGAGCGACTACGACCAAGCCATAACTTTCGGCAAACAATGGGCCACGGTGGAAATCTTCTAAATAAAATTAAAATGGGGGGCGGGTTAAAAAAACCGTCCCTGTTTTAATTCTTGAAAAATAACCGTTTCTCTGTTAATCTATTAAAATAAGGCCAGATACCCCCTGAAGGGGGCGAGAGGGCTGACCTTAATGTAAGACATTAAACATGATGATTAATTAAAATTAAAATATTACTTATGGCCAGATAGCCAAGTGGTAAGGCAAGGGTCTGCAAAACCCTCACCATGGGTTCGAATCCCATTCTGGCCTCCAATATATACGCTTATGAAACAAGCTTTATTGATTGTTGACGTCCAAAACTTCTTTATCAATAAATGGACGCAAAATATTCCCAAAAACATTGCGGGCCTGATTAACAGGGAAAATTTTCCCTGTATTATTTTCAGCCAATTTATCAATGAGCCCGGCAGCCAGTTTGTTAAGCAGCTCAACTTTACCGGCTGTGCCAAGCCGCCCTACTCCGATATTGTAGCCAAGCTTAAACCTTGGGTAAAAAAAGACAATATTTTCGCCAAATGCGCTTTTTCCGTTTTTGCCAATCCTAATTTTGAAAAATATCTTAAAGAAAATAAAATTGAAGAATTAACCATCGTGGGCTTGGATACCGATTACTGCGTGCTGTCCGATTGTTTTAACGCTTTTGACCGAGGCTTTAAAGTTAAAGTGGTAGAAAACTGCTGCGCCAGCTTCACCAACGGCCCGGCCGGGCACCAAGCGGCTTTAAAAATAATTAAAAACAATATCGGTCAAATAATATAATGGATAGAAAAGAAAAATTCGTTATTATCGACGGCAACGCCCTGTTGCACCGCGCCTTCCATGCTCTGCCGCCCATGACTTTAAAAGACGGAACTTTGGTTAACGCCGCTTATGGCTTTACTTCCATTCTTTTAAAAATCATCAAGGAACTTAAGCCCGATTATATTTGTGCCGCTTTTGATAGAAAGGGCGCTTCCAAACGCGCTGAAGAGTTCAAGGCCTACAAAGCCCAGCGGATCAAGCAGCCGGATGAGCTTTACACTCAAATTCCACTGATTGAAGAAGTACTGGCGGCTTTTAATATTCCGGTAATTGATTCGGCCGAAGCGGGCTACGAAGCCGACGACGTGATTGGCACGGTCATTGCCAAGCTTAAAAAAGAACAGCCGGAAATTTTAAAAATCATCGTCACCGGCGATTTGGACACCTTGCAATTGGTTGATCAAAACACCGAAGTTTTTACTTTAAAAAAAGGCATTA
This sequence comes from Candidatus Komeilibacteria bacterium, assembly GCA_026396575.1. Classification (GTDB taxonomy): domain Bacteria; phylum Patescibacteriota; class Patescibacteriia; order UBA1558; family UBA10009; genus JAPLWM01. The sequence continues at coordinate 29,342 of JAPLWM010000017.1, read as the reverse complement.
GTGAAACTTTCAGCTATAACGAACAGGCGGTGCTGGACCGCTACGGCTTAAAGCCGGAACAATTGGTGGATTACAAGGCCTTGCGGGGCGATCCTTCGGATAACATTCCCGGCGTTAGGGGTATTGGCGAAAAAACCGCGGCCGAACTGATTAAAAAATTCTATAACTTGGAAATTTTATATCAAAAAGCGACTACCAGCGACCTGCGTGAAAAAACCAAACAATTATTGCTGGAGCAAAAAAACGAAGCCTTTTTGAGTAAAAAATTAGTCACCATTAAAACCGATTTAAAAACCAATTTTAAACTTAAGGCAACGGCCATTAAGGGCTTTAACGCCCGGGAAGTGATTGCCATTTTTACCAAATTGGAATTTAAAAGCTTGATGAATAAAATCCCCATGGCCATGGGCGGCGCGGGCCACGATGAAAATACGGCCGACGATAATAAAAAATCAACCGGACAAACCGCCATTTCGTTTTTAAATCTCCGGCCCGCGCCGCAAAACGATAAATTAAATTACCGATTAATCGATAGCGACCAAACCTTTGCCGAATTTTTAACCGAATTGGCCAAGCAAAAGGAATTTGCCCTGGATACCGAAACCACTTCGCTGATTCCTTGGCAAGCGAAACTTTTAGGCATCAGTTTTTCCTGGAAAGATAACGAGGCCTGCTATTTAAACATCGCCGAACATCGGGAATGGCTAAAAAAACTGGCGCCGATTTTGGAAAATGAAAAAATTAAAAAAGTCGGGCATAACTTAAAATACGATTATGAAATTTTGGAGCTGGCCGGAGTAAAAGTTAAAGGTCTGGCTTTTGATACTTTGCTGGCCGCTTATCTGCTCCTGTCCGGCAGCCGCACTTTGGATTTGGACAGTTTGGTTTTTTCGGAATTGTGCCACCAAATGCAGCCGATTGAAGAATTACTGGGCCCCAAGGGCAAAGATCAGCTGAATATGTCGGACGTGCCAATAGAAAAAGTTTCCTGGTATTCCTGCGAAGACGCCGATTTTACCTTAAAACTTAAAAACAAATTGGAACCGCAATTGGCCAAAGTGGCCAATTTAGGGCTGTTAAAAAATCTGGAAGTTCCTTTAATTCCCGTTTTGGCCGAGATGGAAAAAAACGGCATTAAAATAGACAAGCCCTTCTTAAAAAAATTGGACACCGAACTGGCTAAGAAAATTAAAACTTTAACGGAAAAAATCTACCGGCTGGCCGGCACGGAATTCAACATTGCTTCGCCATTGCAACTTAAGGAAATTTTATTCAATAAGCTTAAAATAGATACCCGAGGCCTTAAAAAAATCAAAACCGGACTATCCACCGCTGCCGGCGAACTGGACAAATTAACGGATCGGCACGCCATTATTCCCTTAATCAGCGAGTTTAGGGAATACACAAAGCTACGCAATACTTATACCGATAGTTTGCCCGATGAAGCGGATAGCTGCGGCCGGATCCATACCAGCTTTAACCAAACCGTTACCGCTACCGGGCGCTTGTCTTCTTCCAATCCCAATTTGCAGAATATTCCCATCAGGACGGAGCTGGGCAAGGAAATCCGCAAGGGCTTTATTGCCGAACCGGGCAACGTGCTTATTTCCGCCGACTATTCGCAAATCGAGCTTAGGGTAATCGCCTCGCTGGCCACCGACGAATCCATGATCGCCTCGTTTAAAAAAGGCGAAGATATCCATGCCCGCACCGCCGCCAATATCAATAAAATAGAGATTAAGGAAGTAACGCGGCAACAGCGCCGGGCCGCCAAAGAAATAAATTTCGGGGTAATTTACGGCTTAGGCCATGTGGGCCTGGCCCAAAGAACGGGCATTAACCGGGAAGAAGCCAAGAGCTTTATTGAAAAATATTTTGAACTACACCCTAAAATCAAGCGCTGGCTGGAAGAAACCAAAGAGCTGGCCCGCAAAAACGGCTATGTGGAAACCCTCTTGGGGCGCCGGCGGATTCTGCCCGATATCCATTCAGGCGTGCCCTTTATCAGGGCGGGTGCCGAACGCATGGCCATTAACGCCCCCATCCAGGGCACGGCCGCCGATTTGTTAAAGCTGGCTATGATCGCCATTGCCGCCGATTTGCCTAAAATTTCCCCTTCGGCTAAGATGCTCTTAACCGTGCATGATGAATTGGTTTTGGAGGCTCCAAAAAACGAGGCGGAAAAAATCAGCCGGTTCGTTAAAGAAAAAATGGAAAACGTTTATCAATTAAAAGTGCCTATTGTGGTTGAGGTCGGTTTTGGCAAAAACTGGGGCGAATGCAAATAACTATGTTCATCTTTCTTTACGGCGAAGACAGCTACCGGTCAACTCAAAAATTGCAAGAAATCAAGGAAAGTTTTATTAAAAAAACCGATCCTTCCGGCTTGAATATTATTGTTTTCGAGGGGGACGATTTTAATTTGGAAAAATTCAATTCCGCTGCGGCCCAGGGCGGCTTTTTGGTCAGCAAAAGGTTGATTATCGTAAAAAACCTCTTAAGCGGCAAAGTTAAAAAAGATCTGGCCGAACAACTGCTGGAATTGTTGGAGCGCTTAAAAAAAAGCGACAATCTTTTTGTGTTTTGGGAAGACGGCAAGGCGGATAAGCGAACCATTTTATTTAAAACCTTAAGCGCCGACAAAAAATACACCCAGGAATTTGAACCATTAGAACCGATTCCTTTAACCGCTTGGCTAAAAAATTATTTAAACAATAATCAAGGAAAAATCAGCCCGGCTGCCTTGCAATTATTACTGGCTTATTTGGGCAACAACCTCTGGCAAATTACCGGCGAACTGGATAAACTAATTGCCTATAAAAATGGCGGGGAAATAAGCGAAACGGATGTAAAAACTTTCGTGGCGGCCAAAATCAATGAAAATATTTTTGCCCTAACCGATGCCGTAGCTGGCGGCAATAAAGCTCTGGCCGTAAAACTGCTGCAAGAGCAGCTGGCCGGCGGCCTGAATGAAATTTACCTTTTAACCATGCTGACCAGGCAATTCCGCTTAATCGCCCAAATGATGCCTTTGGCTGCCGCGGGGCAATCGGAAAGCGCCATTGCCCGCCTGACCAAGCTTCATCCTTTTGTGGTTAAAAAAACCTTGTTGCTTACTAAAAAATTCACTTTGGAAAAACTTAAAAACATCTATGGGCGGCTAATCAAACTGGACGGACAATTCAAATCCACGGGCCTGCCGCCGCAAACCCTGCTGGATCTGTTTATCCTGGAAATCTAAAATCCGCACCGCTTTTGTTTGGTTTGATATTTTAATAAAATTAAATGTAGCGACGCACAATTGTGCGTCGCTACATTGTTTTAATGAAAATATTCAAACAAAAGCGGTGCGGATTATTTCTTGATCAATTTCCGTACTTGGACCAACAAACGTGATTTTTTACGATTGCCGGCGTTCTTTTTTAACCAGCCGCTTTTAACCGCTTTATCCACCCGCTTCTGGAACTGGCTCAGCTGTTCTTTTACCTGGCCTTCGCCAGCTACGGCGGCTTTAACGATTTTTTTTCCCAAATCTTTAATTTGCCTTTTGCTTTGGAAGTTTTTTAAAGTTAGCTTTTTCGCTTGGCGCAAGGATTTCTTGGCCGCTAATTTATTGGGCATGATTTTACTGTTATTTATTATTAATTTATGCTATCATAAATTAATAAATTAATCAAGTTTTGCGGCATGTTCAGCTTTTTCATTATCTTCCTGGGCCTGGCCCTGTTTGAAATAATCAGCAGCGTGGATAACGCCATTATCAACGCCCATGTTTTAAAAACCCTGCCGGAAAAATACCGCAAAATTTTTTTGGTTTGGGGCCTGTTAATAGCGGTTTTTATCGTGCGCGGGCTGTTGCCTTTTATCATCGTCTGGCTGGTTAATCCCGACCTGTCTTTTGGCCAAGTGCTGACTTTCGTTTTTTCCAATAACCAACAAATTGAGGAATACGTGGAACAGTCCAAACCGCTGCTCTTATTGGGCGGCGGCATTTACCTGTTGTTTGTTTTTTTAAGCTGGCTGTTTTTGGAAGAAAAAAAATACGCCTTTTTGGTGGAACGCTTTATCCATCGCCAGGGCGTTTGGTTTTACGCCATTGCCTCACTGATTTTTACTTTGATTATTTATCTCTCCTTACAAGTTAGGCCGGCTTTGGCCCTGGCCGCCGCCATTGGCATTACCGCTTTCTTTATTACCGACGGCTTTAAAAAAAATGCCGAGGAGCAGGAAAAACAGCTCTTAAAGCCGCACTTGGGCTTTTGGAGTAAAATTTTATATCTGGAAATTTTAGACGCTTCTTTTTCCATTGACGGCGTAGTCGGCGCCTTTGCCTTTACCATTTCCGTGCCCTTAATTTTATTGGGCAACGGCCTGGGCGCCTTGGTGGTTAGGCAATTGACCATTAAGGGCATTGATAAAATTTCCCATTACGCCTATTTAAAAAACGGCGCCATGTATGCCATCGGCGTCTTGGGCGGCTTGATGATTTTGGAATCGTTCGGGCAGGAATATCCTTTTTGGCTGGCTCCTTTAAATACCGTGGCTTTAATCGGCATCTTCTTTTGGCTGTCGGTCCGGGAAATTAAAATGGCGAAAAAATTAAAAACCTAAAGCCGTCTGATTAATCTGCTCCAAAGCCAAAAGCGGCAAAATTTTAAGCTGTTGCCATGCATCGGCAGTTATGGCTGCCAAATTAACCGCGTTATTTAAATTGAAATCGCCGATGGCGGTTCTTTTTAATTCCCAAAGAATTGCGCCACAACCCAGTTTTTGCCCAAGGTCGTAGGCCAAGCTTCTAATATAGGTTCCGGCGGAACACTTAACTTTAATATCTAAAATATCGCCTCGAAATCCTAAAAATTCAATACCGTATATTTCAATCTCGCACTTTTTTCTTTCTATTTCAATCCCCTGCCTGGCTAAATTATACAATTTTTCTCCTTTAACTTTTTTAGCCGAATACATGGGCGGCAACTGTTGCTGTTTGCCCACGAAACTTCTTAATATTTTTTGAATCTCAACTTGATTAATGTTGCTTTCTTGATTTCTTCCCCCTTCGCTCTCCGAGCTTCGGAGGACAAGTGATTTTTTGATTTCCCCGGTTCTATCATATGTATCCGATTCCACGCCCAATTTTATTGTAGCTTCATATGTTTTAGGCAATAAATCAAACAAACCGACCATTTTAGTGGCTGGGCCGATAGCGCAAATTAGCAAGCCGGTGGCAAACGGATCTAATGTTCCGGTGTGCCCGATTTGTTTTATTTTTGTTATGGAACGCAATTTAGCTACTACATCATGCGAAGTCCAATCTTGTTCTTTATTAACGAGCAAAAATCCTGCTTCATTATCTTCAACTGCATTTCTAATATTTCTACCTTTGCAAAAATCTTCTTTAAACGGCTGTAATCTTTTAATATCAAAATGAGTCCTGGAATTAACCCTATAATCAGTTAAACCATTAACAAAAGTTTGCTGATCGTAGCCCAAAGCAATAACATTTGGCTGTTCTTCTGCCATCATTTTATAAGGGTTAACTAAATCGCCCAAAATAACCTTATCTGCAATATGCAAATTTTTTAAATTTTCCAATCTCTGCCGTTCGGGATAATAAGGAGAGCGGCCTTTTATTTTTATTACATTTTGATCTCTAGCTATAGTTGCAACTAAAAAATCTCCAAGCTCGCGAGCTTGCTTAATTAAATTAATATGCCCGGGGTGGATAATATCAAATGTGCCCGCTATTAAAACTTTGGTCATTTTTTCTTTTTTAACATTTTAATCTGGTCCCTTCCGCCTTCGCTAAAGCTTCGGCGGATTTCATTTTCTCTTCTTTAATATCTTCACTTGATCTCTAATAGCCGCAGCTTTTTCAAACTCCAAATTATCAGCAGCTAATTTCATTTGCGATTCCAAATCTGAAAGTAAATGCTTAATTTCGTCTTGGGGTATGTTCCGGTAATCTTTTAAACGATCGATTTTTAGATCTTCGTTCTTAAATCTTAAATCTTCCCTAATCGCTTTAATAATGGTTTTGGGCGTAATGCTGTGTTTTTTATTATAAGCCGTTTGAATCACCCTACGGCGCTCCACTTCGGCCATGGCCCGCTTCATGGAACCGGTAATGTTATCGGCATACATTATTACCCGGCCTTCCAGATGCCTGGACGCCCGGCCCATTGTTTGAATTAACGAAGTTTCCGATCTTAAAAACCCTTCCTTGTCGGCATCTAAAATGGCCACTAACGAAACTTCAGGCAAATCCAAACCCTCACGCAATAAATTAATGCCCACTAAAACGTCAAATTTACCAAGCCGTAGATCCCGCAAAATATCCAAACGGTCCAAAGTTTGCACTTCGGAATGCAAATAAGCCACTTTTATTTTCTGGTCATGCAGATATTCGGCAATTTCTTCGGCCAAGCGCTTAGTTAAAGTGGTTACCAAAACCCGCTGTTTCTTTTTAACGGTTTTTTCAATTTCCTTGATTAAATCCAAAAGCTGGGCTTTGGTTTTTCTAATTTCTATTGCCGGTTCAATTAAGCCGGTTGGCCTAATAACCTGCTGGCTAACGGCTGATTTTGGATCATCTATTACTTTTTTTAAATCCGCCAAATCAACCACTTCCTTGATTAAATTGCCCACCGGCACTTTGCCCCCCCTCGGCTCCGCTCGGGACAAGGTTTTAACGCCGGATTGCCGGTATTCCCAAGCCGCCGGCGTGGCCGAAACATAAACGGCCTGGTTAATGTGGCTTTCAAATTCCTTGAATTTTAAGGGCCGGTTATCCATAGCCGAAGGCAATCTAAAACCGAAATCCACCAGGGTTTGCTTGCGGGCCCGGTCGCCGTTATACATGCCGTTAATCTGCGGCACGGTCATGTGCGATTCGTCGATAAACAGCAAAAAATCATCGGGATAATAATCCAGCAACGTGGCCGGTGGCTCGCCGGTTTCCCGGCTGGTAATAAATCTGGAATAATTTTCTATGCCATTGCAATAGCCGGTATGCTCGATCATTTCCAAATCATAGTTGGTGCGCTGTTCTAAGCGCTGGGCTTCCACCAATAAATTTTTCTTTTTCAATTCCGCCAATCTGGCCTGCAATTCTTCCCTGATTTTGCCCAAAGCGCTTTTTAATTTTTCTTCCGGCGTTACGAAATGCTTGGCCGGAAAAATATTGATTTCTTGATTTATTGTTTTATTGATTTCTTGCCCGGTTAAATAATCGACAATTCTTACCTTTTCAATTTTATCCCCGTAAAATTGAACTCTTATTACTTCGTCCTTTGATTCTATGGGAAAAATATCCAAAGTATCGCCTCTAACCCTAAAATTGCCGCGATAAAAATCCAAATCATTTCTCGTATACTGCAAATCGGTCAATTGCCTTAACAGCTTATCGCGCTTCCGGCTTTCGCCTTCGGTTATGGTAATTTTCATGGCTTCATAATCCGTTGGCGAACCCAAACCGTAAATGCAGGAAACCGAAGCCACGATAATTACATCCTTGCGGGTTAACAGCGCGTTGGTGGAAGCGTGGCGCAAACGGTCGATTTCTTCGTTAATCTGCGTTTCTTTTTCTATATACAAATCCCTTTGCGGCACATAGGCCTCGGGCTGATAATAATCGTAATAGCTGACAAAATAATTTACCGCATTGTTAGGAAAAAATTCCTTAAATTCGCTGGCCAGCTGGGCCGCCAAGGTTTTATTATGGGAAATAATAAGAGTGGGCTTTTGCAATTGCTGAATCACATTGGCCATAGTGAATGTTTTGCCCGAACCGGTCACACCTAAAAGCGTTTGGTGCTGGTAACCGGACTTTAATCCCCTGACCAATCTATCAATGGCTTGCGGTTGGTCGCCGGTAGGGCTAAATTTTGATTTTAATTGAAATTCCATAGTAAATTGGATAATATCATTTTATCTGGATAATTTCAATGGTTTTAATTGATTTTTATCATTAAAACTGCTACATTTAATAGTATTATGATCTCCTACTTAAAAGGCATGGTCCTGCTTAAAAAGGCCAAGTATATAATTTTAAACGTGGGCAATATCGGCTACCAGGTTTTTATCAACGACAAAACCTCTACCCGCTTAAACGAGGGCGATGAAATTTCACTTTACACCCATCAGCACATTACCGAGAGCTCCCAAGAACTTTACGGCTTTACCTCCATTCCCGAACTGGAACTATTTAAAAATTTAATCGGCATTTCCGGCGTTGGCCCCAAATCCGCGCTTGGGGTAATGGCCAGCGCCAGCGTGGAAGATATTATTCAAGCCATTTTATCGGAAGATCCGGCCTTACTTAGAACCGTTTCTGGCATTGGCCCCAAAACCGCCGAACGGATCGTAATTGAATTAAAATCCAAAATCGGCAAACTGGGCAAAGAAATGAACTTAAAAGACATTTCGGCCGCACCACGGGATATTGAAGTAATTGAAGCCTTGATTGGCTTGGGCTATTCCAGAAGAGAAGTCATGGAAATTATCAAGCAGGTGCCGGCCGCGCTTACCGATACTTCGGATCGCATTAAAGGTGCGTTGAAATTACTGGGAAAGTAATGGCCTTGCCTTAATGTGTCATTCTGGAGCACCCGAGGGGGCGTGGCAATCCCGTTGTACTTGGTATAAATATCGGGATTGCTTCGTCGCGCGGCTCCTCGCAATGACAGCTGAAAAGGCAAGGCCTTCTTTAAACTATGGAACTTAAACAAATTAACCAACAAGAACTAGGCGACTTCATTTCGTCTCAACCCCATTCTCAATTCTTACAATCCTGGTCTTGGGGTGAATTCCAAAAATCATTAAACCGCCAAGCTTGGAGCTACGGCGTTTTTAACAATGCTCAAATAGTTGCCAGTGCCGGTTTTATCGAAATGCCTTTGGGTTTTAAAAAAAGTTATTTATATTGCCCGCGCGGGCCGATTATTAAAAACAATTTGCCCGAAGAACAAAAAACCGAGGCCTTAAAGCTGATCCTTTCTAAAGCCCGCGATTTAACCATAGAAACCAAACAAGCCGAGGAAATCTTTTTTCGTTTTGAGCCGACTTTTGAAATTAAAAATTTAAATTTAGAAATTCAGCCGACATTATCCATACAACCCCAAAATACCCTGATATTAGATTTGCAAAAATCAACGGAAGAATTATTAGACTCGTTCCATGGCAAAACCCGCTACAACATCAAGCTGGCGGAAAAACACGGGGTTAAAATTACCAAGCTGGCCCCAGCTGATTTTAACCGCTGCTGGCCGCTGTTTTTGGCAACCGGCAAAAGGGACGCCTTTGGCTTGCATCCCCTGAATTATTACCAAAAAATGCTCCAGTTAAAAGAGGCGGAATTATGGGTTGCCGAAATTGCCAATAATGCTATAATAGCCGCAAACTTTATGATTTTTTACGGCGATACCGTTACTTATCTGCACGGCGCTTCCAATTATAATTTCCGCAATTTAATGGCGCCGGCCCTGCTGCAATGGGCGCTGATTAAAGAAGCTAAAAACCGAAGTTTTAAATATTACGATTTCCACGGCGTGGCGCCCGATGATAATTCCCAGCATCCCTGGGCCGGCGTAACCAGATTTAAAAATGGCTTTGGCGGCGAGATTGCCAATTATTCAGGAACCTACGATTTTATCTACGAGCCAGGCTGGTATAAAATATATCAATGGCTGAGGAAAATAAATAGAATTATTAAATTATAATTACTAATTACGAATCTTTACGAATATACGAATTAATCATTAAGTGATTTTCAATATTTGGTTAATTTAAATAATAATGCATTCGTATATTCGTAATAATTCGTAAATTCGTATAGGAATTATGATTAATAAAGTTGTAGTCGCGGCAGCGGGTAGGGGCACGCGCATGCTCCACTTGGGCAAGGATTGCCCCAAACACTTGATTGAAATCAACGGCAAGCCGTTTTTATATTACCTGTTAAAAAATTTAAAAGCGGCGGGCTTTACCGAAGTGATTATGGTGATCGGCTATAAAAAGGAAATCATGGAAAAATTCTTAAAAACCTATGACGGCGAATTTAAAATCACCATTGTCAATCAGTTTGAAAAATTAGGGGAAAAATACGGCACCCTCTGCCCGGTGGAATGCGTCAAGGATATTATTAAGCGCGACGAGAGCTTTATTCTGGTGATGGGCGACAATCTTTATTCAGTGGGCGACCTAAAAAAATTCTTCATCGACGACGACTTCAACTATGTTTCCGGCCTTAAGTATCCCGAACCGCAAAAATACGGCGTGCTGATAAGGGACGGCGAGGATTATTTGGAAAAAATCATTGAAAAGCCCACTACTTACGTTGGCGACCTGATTAACACCGCCATGTATAAATTTACGCCGGCCATTTTTAAAAAATTGCCGCTGGTTGAAAAATCCTCCCGGGGCGAATACGAAATTACCGATGCCCTAAACTTGCTGGCCAAGGAAAAACGGGTAAAAATCAAAGAAATTTCCGATTATTGGCTGGATTTTGGCAAACCCGAAGACGTGCGAACCATCGGCGAATTTTTAAATCATAATGAAAACGCTTCTTAAAAAACTCCTGCCCCCCTCTGTTATCGACCGGTATCATAAAATACTGGCTCTTTTTGCCGCCAGCTTATACGATAATCCCTCCAACAAATTGATCGTTATCGGCGTTACCGGCACCAATGGCAAATCAACGGTGGTTAATTTAATCGGTAAAATTTTGGAAGAGGCGGGCAATAAAGTGGGCTGGGCTTCCACGGCCAATTTTAGGATTGCTGGCTTGGAATGGCTGAATGATAAAAAAATGACCATGCCCGGCCGCTTTCAAATGCAAAGACTGTTAAACCAAATGGCCGCCGCCGATTGCCAATACGCAATTATTGAGACTTCTTCCGAAGGCATTAAGCAGCACCGCCATTTGGGCATTAATTACGACATCATAATTTTTACCAACTTAACGCCGGAACATTTGGAAGCCCACGGCGGTTTTGAGAATTATAAAAAAGCCAAAGGCGAATTGTTCGCTCATTTAACCCGGCGGCCGCATAAAACAATTAACGGAAGAATAATAGACAAAACCATTATTGTTAATGCCGATGATCAAAATGCCGGCTACTACTTAAGCTTTAAGGCGGACAAAAAAATAAAATTTTCCCTGAATAATCCCTCCGATTTTAAAGCCGAAGCAATTGAATTAAAATCCAACGGCACTTTATTTACCGTTAATAATTCTTCTTACCGAACCAATCTGCTGGGCCGGGTGAATATTTACAATTGCTTGGCCGCCATCGCCGTAGCCAAAACGCAACATCTGCCCGAAGCCACGATTAAAGAAATATTTCTAAAATATCAAGGCCTGCCGGGCAGATTTGAATGGATCAATACCGGAAAAAACTTTAAAGTCATGGCGGATTACGCGCCCGAGCCGGAATCAATGAAAAAATTATACGAAACTCTGCAAATTTTCCATTTTAACAACATCGTCCATGTTTTGGGTTCTTGCGGCGGCGGACGCGATAAAGCCCGTCGGCCGATTTTGGGCAAATTGGCTGCCGCCAATGCCCAATACATAATTGTTACCAATGAAGATCCCTATGATGACGACCCAGTGGAAATTATTGATAACGTAGCCGAAGGCGCTTTGGAACAGGGAAAAATTCTAAATCAAAACTTATTTAAAATAGCAGACCGGCGCGAAGCCATTAAAAAAGCGCTGTCGCTAGCGCAAGAAAATGATTTAATTTTACTCACCGGCAAGGGCTGCGAACAGTACATTTGCGTTGCTAAAGGCAAAAAAATACCTTGGGATGATAGAAAGGCCGTAAAAGAGCTGTTGATAACTTCTTAATAACTGCCCCTAAAATCCCGTTTTTTGAGCTAAAATAAGCGCTAAAATAATTTATTTCTTGACAAAAACAAATTCCCTATTTAATTGATTTTTGGCTAATTTTAGCCAAATTTTTTATTTTCACCCTAAAATCCTTGACAAAAGTATTTTTTTGATGTATTATCCTGCTATGTTTTGTACTCCGACTGTGTAAAACAGTCCTTTCTCGCAAACCCTTTCCACCCTAAAAAGGGCTATATTTTTGTCTAATTTCATTAACTTTTCATAATTTTTTATGCCTCTCTCCCTGCCGGAGCGTAAATATTTTACAGCGTCTAAAATCGCCTTGCCGCTGCCCGATTTAATTGAAATTCAGAAAAGATCCTACCAATGGTTCTTTGAAGCGGGCTTGCGCGAACTCTTTGATGAAGTTTCGCCGATTAAGGACTTTATCGGCCGGAACCTGGAACTCTATTTTGAAGATTACTACCTGGACGAACCCAAATTCAACGAACGGATCGCCAGGGCCAAAAACATCACTTATGAAGCGCCCCTTAGAGTAAGGGCTTCTTTGGTTAATGAAAGGACCGGCGAAGTTAAAAAGCAAGAAATTTATTTGGGCGACTTCCCCTTAATGACCAATCGGGGAACTTTTGTAATTAACGGCGTGGAACGCGTAGTGGTTTCCCAGCTTATCCGCAGCGCCGGCGTTTTCTTTACTTCCGAACAATACCGCGGCAAACGCCTCTACGGCGCCAAGATCATCCCCAACCGCGGCGCCTGGCTGGAATTGGAAACCGATGCCAACCACGTTATTTACGTAAAAATAGACCGCAAAAGAAAAGTGGCCATTACTTCCCTTTTAAAGGCCTTTGGCGTTGGCTCCAATGAAAAAATCAAGGAGCTGTTCGCCGATATGGAAACTTTGCCGGATATCAACTATACCGACAGCACCTTGGCCAAAGATTCGGCCAAAAACGAAAACGAGGGTTTAATTGAAATTTACAAAAGAATTCGGCCGGGCGACCTGGCCACTCCGGATAACGCCAAATCGCTGATCCACTCCATGTTTTTCAATTTTGACCGCTATGATTTCGGCGTGGTGGGCCGCTATAAATTGAACAAAAAATTCAACGACAATCTGCCGATTAACAAAGAAACTAGAATTCTGCGCCTGGACGATTTGATTAAAATCATCAGGGAAATTATCCGCCTTAATATTACCCAGGACCAACCCGACGATATTGATCATTTGGGCAACCGGCGCATCCGGGCCATCGGCGAACTGGTGCAGAACAAATGCCGCATCGGCTTAGCCAGAATGGAACGCATTATTAAGGACCGCATGAGTACGCTAGATATTAACAGCGTTACGCCAAACCAATTAATCAACGCCCGTCCGGTGATCGGTTCCATTAAGGAATTTTTCATGAGTTCCCAGCTTTCCCAGTTTATGGACCAAACCAATCCTTTGGCCGAGCTGGAGCATAAACGGCGCGTTTCGGCCATGGGCCCCGGCGGCCTGTCGCGCGAACGGGCCGGCTTTGAAGTTAGAGACGTGCATCGCACCCACTACGGCCGCATCTGCCCCATTGCCACTCCCGAAGGCCCGAACATTGGCTTGGTCGGCCATTTGGCTTCTTACGCCAGAGTTAACGATTACGGCTTTATTGAAACGCCTTTCAGGAAAGTTTTGCATGACATTGAAAATAATCCTAAAATTACCGTGGGCAAAATCGCCCGCCAGAATATCGTTAATCCCGATAACAACAAAACGGTAATTGCCGAAGGCGAAACCATTACCGAAAAGAAAGCCCACGAATTGGCCGGACATAAAAACATCGTTAAAATCCCCATTAAACCGGTAGTAACCAATGAAATCGTTTATTTGGACGCTTTTACCGAAGAACATTATTGCACTGCGGCCGCCACCGTGCCTTTAGCGGAAGCCACCGGCTATTTTATCAACGACTACGCCGAAATGAGGATCCACGGCCGGCCTTCGTTTGCCCATGTTTCTAAAATAGATTTTGTGGACGTGGCGCCCAACCAGATTGTTTCCATTGCCACTTCTTTGATTCCCTTCTTGGAACATGATGACGCCGTGCGCGCCTTAATGGGCACCAATATGCAGCGCCAAGCCGTTTCCTTGATTCTGCCCGAAGCACCGGTAGTTGGCACCGGCATTGAATACCGCGCGGCCAAAGATTCCGGCCAAGTGATCGTGGCCGAAGAAGACGGCGAAATTACCGAAGTGCAAAGCGATAAAATAGTGATCCAGCCCAAGAGCGGCGAACCTCACGAATATCTGCTGGGCAAATTTTTGCGCTCCAACGCTTCCACCTGCATGAACCATCACCCACTGGTGTTTAAGGGCGATAAAATTAAAAAGGGCGATATTATTGCCGATGGCGCCGCTACCGACCACGGCGAACTGGCCTTGGGCCAAAACGTTTTGGTTTCCTTTATGTCTTGGGAAGGCGGCAACTACGAAGACGCTATTTTAATATCCGAACGAGTGGTGGAAAGAAGCCTGTTCAGCTCCATTCATATTGAAGATTATTCCATTGACGTTCGGGATACCAAGCTCGGGCCCGAAGTGGTTACCCGCGATATTCCCAATGTGTCCGAAGAAAAATTAAAAGATTTGGATGAAGAAGGGGTGGTGCGGATCGGCGCCCAGGTTAAAGCCGGCGACATTTTAGTGGGTAAAATCACTCCCAAAGGCGAAACCGAACTTTCGGCCGAAGAAAAACTTTTGCGCGCCATCTTTGGCGAAAAAGCCAAAGACGTAAGGGACAGCTCACTTTATTTGGAACACGGCGAACACGGCAAAGTAATTGATATTAAAATTTTTACCAGAAGCGGCGGCGACAAATTGCCGGCCGGCGTTATTAAATCCATCCAAGTTACCATCGCCCAGCTGCGCAAAGTGCAGCCCGGCGACAAATTAGCCGGCCGCCACGGCAATAAAGGCGTAATTTCCCGAATCGTGCCGATTGAAAACATGCCTTTTATGGAAGACGGCACGCCGGTGGATATTATCTTGAATCCTTTGGGCGTTATTTCCCGCATGAACCTGGGCCAATTATTGGAAACCCATTTGGGCATGGCCGCGGCGGCTTTGGGCTACAAAGCGGCTTCGCCGGCTTTAAATGGCGTGCCTTTGGAAATTATCAAAGAAGAGCTGGCCAGGGCCAACTTGCCCACCGACGGCAAAATCCAGCTCTATGACGGCCGGACCGGCGAACCGTTCAATAAAAAAACCACCGTGGGCGTTATTTATATGTTAAAGCTCAACCATTTGGTTGAAGATAAAATCCACCAGCGTTCCATTGGGCCTTACTCCTTGGTTACCCAGCAGCCGTTGGGCGGCAAAGCCCAAGGCGGCGGCCAAAGATTCGGCGAAATGGAAGTTTGGGCCTTGGAGGCCTACGGTGCCGCCAACGCTTTGCAGGAAATTCTCACTATTAAATCGGATGACGTGCCGGGCCGCAGTAAAGCTTATGAATCCATTATTAAAGGTGAGCCCGTTACCAAGCTTAACATCCCGGAATCCTTCAATGTGTTAATCCGCGAACTTAAGGGCCTGTGTTTGGACGTGGAACTGATCAAGGACAGCGAATTCACGGCCAAGCGCGAAAAGCGCAAAGAAGCCCGCGAAAAAGCCGAGCAGGAACAGGCAGACGCGGACACAGCCAAAGAATAATCAAATTTATCTTTCAATATTTTATAATCCAATATGCCCAATCCTTCAACCGCTAAAACCAATTTCATGTCGGACTTTAACGCTCCGCCTTTGGAATTTGACGGCATTTCTTTAAGGCTGGCTTCGCCCGAGCAGATTTTAAAGTGGTCCCACGGCGAAGTGCTTAAGCCGGAAACCATCAATTACCGCACCCAAAAACCAGAAAAAGACGGCTTGTTCTGCGAGCGGATTTTCGGGCCTTCCAAGGATTGGGAATGCTATTGCGGCAAATACAAGCGCATCCGCTACAAGGGCATTGTTTGCGACAAATGCGGCGTGGAAGTTACCCGGACCATTGTGCGGCGCGAACGCATGGGCCACATTTCCTTGGCGGCGCCGGTTTCCCATATCTGGTTTTTGCGGGGCATTCCTTCAAAAATCGGCTTGGTCTTGGATTTGTCCATTCAGGAATTAGAAAAAGTCATTTACTTCGCTTCCTTTATCATCCTGGCCGTGGATGAAGAATTAAGAGTGCAAACCTTGGAACAAATCAAAGGCGAGTTGAAAAGCAAAAGAAAGGCCATTGAACGCGAATTTGAGCTTAAGGTAGCCGAGGTTAATCAAAAGAAGGCAACCGCTCCGGCTAATTTTAACGCGGAAAAAGAATTAAATCTGCTGCAGAATATTAAGCAGGATAAATACGATATTTTGGAGCATGCCGCCGAAACCGCCAAAAAAGAATTAAAAGATTTAAAACCTTTAAAAATAATTTCCGAAAACGCCTACCAGGATTTGTCGCTAAAATACGGCCATGTTTTTGAGGCCTCCATCGGCGCCGAAGCCGTGCGCCGTTTATTACTTGGCATTGACCTGAAAAAACTGTCGGTGGAACTGGATAAGGAAATCGTCCAGGCCATTCCTTCAAAAAAGAAACGCTTGATCAGAAGATCCAAGCTGGTTAAAAGCCTGCTGGTTAACGATATCAGGCCGGAGTGGATGATTTTAACCACCGTGCCGGTTATTCCGCCCGATCTGCGGCCCATTGTTCAGCTGGACGGCGGACGTTTTGCCACTTCCGATTTAAATGATTTATACCGCCGAGTAATTAACCGCAACAACCGCTTAAAGCGCTTGCAGGAACTTAACGCTCCGGAAGTAATACAGCGAAACGAAAAAAGAATGCTGCAGGAAGCGGTGGATGCCTTGATTGATAACGGCGCCCGCCGGGGTAAAACCGTAACCGCTTCCACCGGCCAAAAAAGAATGCTTAAAAGCATTGCCGACATGCTTAAAGGCAAACAGGGCCGTTTTAGGCAAAACTTATTAGGCAAGCGTATCGACTATTCCGGCCGCAGTGTTATTGTTATCGGCGCCCAATTGGAAATGCATCAGTGCGGTTTGCCGAAAACCATGGCCTTGGAACTGTTTAGGCCGTTCGTAATTTCCCAATTGATCATTAGGGGCCTTGTTCATAATGTTAGATCGGCTAACCGCTACATTGAACAAGACCACGAAGAAGTTTGGGATATTTTGGAAGAAATCACCAAAAAATCCCACGTGATGTTAAACCGCGCCCCCACTCTGCACCGCTTAGGCATCCAGGCCTTTCAGCCGATTTTAATTGAAGGCAAAGCCATCCAGGTTCATCCCATGGTTTGCAAGGCCTTTAACGCGGATTTTGACGGCGACCAAATGGCCGTGCACGTGCCCATTACCGAAGAAGCCAAGCGCGAAGCGGCCGAAATCATGCTTTCCACCAAGAACCTGCTTAAGCCAGCGACCGGCGAACCGGTGGCTTCGCCCGACCAGGATATTGTTTGGGGTTGCTACTATTTGACTTTCGTTAACCCGCATCAAACCGTACCGGTCAAATATTTCTCTTCGGCCGAAGAAGCGGTTTTGGCTTACGATTTGAAAAAAATCAAACTGCACGATTTAATCGCCCTGAAAATCAAAAACGCCATGGTTAATACCACTGCGGGCCGCTTGATCTTCAACGAAATCGTGCCGGATAAATTGCAGTTTATCAACCAGGATATGAATTCCAAGGAATTAAAAAAACTGGTCGCCCGCTCCCTGGAAATCTACGATTGCGAAACCACCGCCAAATTCTTGGACCAGCTGAAAAAAATCGGCTATCAAACCATTACTTTCTCCGGCCTCTCTTGGGGCATGAACGATATTCCCCTGCTGCCGGGCAAAGCCGCCATTATTAATAAAGGTGAAAAACTGGTGGAACAAACTCAGGAACAATATGAACAGGGTTTGTTAACCAATAAAGAACGCTACGTAAAAGTGGTGGAAATTTGGAGCGGCATTAAAGAAGAAATTACCGAACTTTCCAAACAGGCGTTTGATAGCGGCAGTTCGCTTTACTCCATTATCAATTCCGGCGCCCGCGGCTCTTGGGCCCAGATGATTCAAATTATGGGCATGAAGGGCTTGGTAATCAACCCGGCCGGTGAAATTATCGAGCTGCCGGTTAAAGCCAATTTCCAGGAAGGCTTGGACGTGTTGGAATACTTTATCTCTACCCACGGCACCCGCAAGGGCCTTTCCGATACCGCTTTAAGAACCGCCAATGCCGGCTACCTAACCCGCCGCTTGGTGGATATTTCCCAGGACCTGGTGATTAACGAAGAAAAATGCAAAGACACTGAGGGCTATGTTATTACCAAAGAAGACGCGGAAAAAATGGGCGAAACCATCCCCAACTTAATCTGGGGCCGCACCACCATGGACGATATTTTAATTCCCGGCAGCAAAAAAATTCTGGTTAAAGCCGGCGAAATCGTCACCAAGGATCAGCTTAAAAAAATCGAAGGCCAAACTTTGGACAGCGTCAGGATCCGTTCCATTATCACCTGCAAATCAACCAGGGGCATTTGCCGCGAGTGCTATGGCTACGATTTAGGCTTTAACAAACCGGTGGAATTGGGCACGGCCATCGGCATTATCGCCGCCCAGAGCATTGGCGAACCAGGCACCCAGCTAACCATGAGAACCTTCCATACCGGCGGCGTGGCCGGTGCCGACATTACCCAGGGCTTGCCCAGGGTGGAGGAAATTTTTGAAGCCCGCCCGCCCAAGCGCAAAGCCATTATTGCCGAAGTTACCGGCCAAGTGGTGGTTGATAAGGATATTGCCATCGGCGTCAGAAACCAACGCGTGATTAACATTAAATATTTCGGCGAAATCAAGGAAAATCTCTTTATCAATGAAGATTTCCAACTGGCCGTTAAAGACGGGCACACCGTTAAGCCGGGCGACGTTTTAATGCGCCATCAGCAGAACGAAAAGAAAATCATTAAAGCCGCTTCCGCCGGACAGCTCAAAATCGTTAACGGCTATTTGCAGATTATTTCCAATGAAGAAACGTTAAAGGAAGTGATCATTCCGGCCGGTTATGCTTTGTGGGTTAAAGACGGCGATCTGGTCAGCGCCGGCGATTCCTTAACCGAAGGCAGCATGGATCTGCACGAGCTTTATTTGCATCAGGGCCAGCTGACCGTTCAGCGCTACATTATCAAGGAAATCCTGTATATCTATTCTTCCCAGGGCCAAAAATTAAATGCCAAGCATATTGAAGTGATCGTCAGGCAGATGTTCTCCCGCATTTTAATTAAAGACGCCGGCACTACCAATTTGCTGCCGGGCGAAACCGTTACCAAATCCCAGTTGATTGAAGAAAACGAAAAGGCCAGAAAAAATAAAGGCGATGAAGCAACTTGTGAAACCTTGTTACTCGGCTTAATCAAGGCCTCTCTGGCCACCGACAGCTTCTTGGCGGCCGCTTCCTTCCAGGAAACCGCCAGAGTCTTGATTGACGCGGCAATTACCGGCAAAGTTGACCGCTTAAAGGGCCTTAAAGAAAACGTGATTATCGGCCGCCTGATTCCCGCCGGAACGGGATTTAAGAAGAAATAAATTGTTGTAAAAACGGGGAGTAAAATCCCCGTTTTTTGATTTAAAAAATTATAACAAAAAGAAGAAGGGCCGTCCATTGCGTAGAACGACCCTTCGATTTTTTTAATTCCGAGGTTCAAATGACCCGCCTTCGCCAAGGCTTTGGCGGGCAGGCAAGGAATCAAAAGCGTCAAGGATTCAAGATGGCAAGGTTTATTGCTGCGGGAGGAAGCCAGAGCAAGAACCACCGTAGCCACCGGCACTGGCAAGGCCAGACGTGTCATTGACACGTTGTGCTTCCTCTTCCAACAGTCCCGCTTTGTCATAGGCATCGCCTACAACCGAAATGAATTCGTGGCCCTTTGAGTCGCGAGTAGTAACGGTAGACGGAGCCAATGTTTCTCTCATCGGAGCCATCCTTTCATGAAATGTGCATTATCCGATTTTTCCTGTTCGGATTGCAGGTGGCTGACTCAAGAATCAGACCAAGATTTTGCCTAAAAATAGCTTATTTTATGGACAAAATCCTAATCTAATTTATGATTAATATATTAAAATACCATGTTTTATAAATTATGTCAATATTTACAAAGAAAAACTGATACTATATAATAACTTTGTTATTATGAAAAAGACCCTTGTACGGTTTTGCCGTACCGGGGGCTTTTTCTTTTTATAGCCAATTTTTCTTTAAAATAATCCAAAAATAACAAAGGGGGTTGAATTCTTTTGATAAGATAAGAACAACTGCTTTTATTTGGCGCAACGATGGTTTTTAAAACTTTATTGGTTAATAAAAACATTGCCAAACAGGCAAAATCGCCATCGCCAGAAATTAAAATTGCCTGGTTAAATCTATTTTCATAATAATCAACCACTGCCTGTAAAACAAGCTCGGCATCGCAATTGCCTTTAAACTTGCCGTCTGCTAGAAAAGTTAAAGATTTAAAAACCAAAACAAAGCCGGCGCGCCGCAATTTTTGATATAGCCGCTTATTATCCGCCACATAGCCTAAAAAAATGTAAGCCCTATTGATTTGGTATTTTTGTATCAACCAGCTGTGAAGGCGAAAATAATCCAAATGCCAGCCAAGTTCTTCAATGCCCTTATGTAAATTAGCGCCATCTATATAAGCGCAGTTATTCTTTAAATTTTGCATAAATAAAACAGGGTTAATGTTCTTTTGACCCTGCTTACCCTGAACCGGAGCAAAGCGACTGGTTCGAGGTTATTTCCTATATCTTAAATAATATTTATTTATCTGTCAATCGGCCCATGCCTGCTTCCATAAATTAACTAAAAGTGTTAAAATAACTGCGTTAAAACATCAACTCCATGCATAAAAAACATTACCGCCGCCACGCGGACGAAGAGGCCGTACTGCAGGATAAATCACTTTCCCCGGAAACCAAAAAAAGCATTTTTATCATCATCCTGCTGGTGGTGGCGTTTCTTTCCTTTTTGGCGTTTTTTGATCTGGCGGGCAGCGCCGGAACTTTTATTAAGCGCGCCTTGGAATTTACCTTGGGCTGGGGCGCTTTTTTACTGCCCGTGGTTTTATTATTGTTGGGCTATTTTTTACTCCTGCCGGAAAAATATGCCGTGGCCGCCAGCCATTATTTCGGCCTGTTCTTTTTTATTTTAAGCTACTCCGGCCTGCTGCAGTTTGCCAAAGATTTAAGCAAACCGACGGAATTTCTAACCGGTGCCGGCGGCGGCTATTTGGGCTATATAATTTATCTGCCTCTGCAAAGAATTATGGGCTCCATTGCCAGCCCTTTGGTGCTGGCCGCGGTTTTCTTGATTTCTCTGTTGATTATTTTTAACACTTCCTTGCATACTTTGGCCGCCCGGATAAATATTTTCAATTTATTCAGAAGAAAAATTACCAAAGATAACAAGGAAAATGACGAGGAAGATTGGGAAACCGATGAAGAAACAACGGAAGAAAATTGGCCGGCCAACGAAAATAAAGCCGCGGCAGCGGAAAATGAAACAACTGAAGAAACAAGCGGGGATTTTACCAAGAAAAAAATAACACCTGCCGCTCCGGCCAAAGTGTCCTCGGCTCCGCTGGATAATTTAAAAGTTACTTTTTCCAAAGGCCGCCGCCAAAAAGTTGATATTCCTTTAAGCTTATTGGAAGGCCGCACCGGCAAACCAACTTCCGGCGACATTAAAACCAATGCCGACATTATCAAGCAGACCCTGGAAGATTTCGGCATTGCCGTGGAAATGGGCGAAGTTAACGTGGGCGCCACGGTTACCCAATTTACCCTTAAACCGGCCGAAGGCATTAAGCTTTCCCGCATTACCGCCCTGCAAAACGATCTGGCTCTGGCTTTAGCCGCTCATCCCATCCGCTTGGAAGCGCCAATCCCCGGCAAGGCCTTGGTGGGCGTGGAGGTGCCCAACCAAAGCATTGCCATTGTTAAGTTAAAAGATATTCTGGCCAACCCCGAATTTAAAAACAAGAAAGGCCGCTTAAAAATCGCTCTGGGCGAAGACGTGTCCGGCCGGGCCTGGGTAATTGCCTTGGCCAATATGCCCCATCTGCTTATTGCCGGCGCTACCGGCAGCGGCAAATCGGTCTGCATCAATAACGTAATCATCAGCTTGCTTTACCAATATTCGCCCGACCAATTAAAGATGATTATTGTTGATCCTAAAAAAGTTGAGCTTACCAATTACAACGGCATTCCCCATTTGTTAACGCCGGTTATTACCGAGGTTGATAAAACCATCAACGCGCTGCGCTGGACCGTTAGGGAAATGGACGAACGCTTCCGCTTGCTTAACTTGGCCGGCAAAAGAAATATCGACGCCTACAACGCTTCCGTTTTGGTCAACCGCCTGCCTTACATCGTGGTGATTATCGATGAGTTGGCCGATTTAATGTCTATGGCCGCCCGCGACGTTGAAGCGGCGATTGTGCGGCTGGCGCAAATGGCCCGCGCCGTGGGCATCCATTTGATTGTGGCCACCCAGCGGCCTTCGGTTAACGTTATCACCGGCTTAATTAAAGCCAACATTACCGCCCGGATTGCCTTTGCCGTGGCCTCCTCCATAGATTCCCGCACCATTTTGGACGTTTCCGGCGCGGAAAAACTTTTAGGCAAAGGCGACCTGCTATTTTCTTCGGCGGAAATTTCCAAACCCCGCCGCATCCAAGGCGCCTACTTGAATGACGACGAAATCGAGCGGGTGATTGATTTTTGGAAACGCTTGACCGAACCGGAATACAATGAAGAAATTATCGAAAGCCGGGGGCACAGCAGTTCTTCGGGCAACTTTAATAACGGCCCGGATGGCGATGAACTTTTGGAAGAAGCTAAAGATACGGTGGTTAGAGCCGGCAAGGCCTCGGCCTCGCTCTTGCAGCGCCGGTTGCGCGTGGGCTACGCCAGAGCCGCCAGATTATTGGACCTCTTGGAAGAACAAGGCATTATCGGCCCGGGCGACGGCGCCAAGCCGCGCGAAGTTTTAATTTCGGATAACGATTACGCGCATATCCCCGCCGAAACCACTTCTAAGTATGCCGTCCCGGAAACGGAAGAAGAAGAAATAGAAGCCGGGGAGGAAACAGCAGCGGAAGAAACCGACGAAGCGGATGATAGTTTAACCGAAGATGATGAAGAAAATAAAGAAGAGGAAAAACAATTATGAGCTTTGTCCAGAAAAAACTGATCGGCTCCAAAAATCTTCCGGAAATAATTAAAGAGGAGAGGACCGCTGCCAGCCTTAACCTGGAAGAGGTTTCTTTTAAAACCGAAATTTCCTTAAAATATCTCCAAGCGTTGGAAAGCGGCGATTACCACTTGCTGCCCGGCGAAGTTTACACCAAGGAATTTTTAAAAAAGCTGGCCAAACTTTTCCATCTTAATGAAAAAAATTTCTACGCCATTTACCAGCAAGAACGCGCTATTCAGCCGCCGCTCTTAAATATGGAATATTTGGCCGCCAAAAAAAGATCCAATTTTTTCAGCTGGCTCAACCCGAAAATAATCCGCCTGGGCCTGGCGGGCCTGATTCTTTTAAGCCTGTTTGGCTATTTGGCCTGGGAAGTGAAAAATATTTTCACCCCGCCGGTTTTAACCATTACTTCGCCGCTCAACCAATCGGTTACGGCCGATGCTTCCGTGGAAATCAAGGGTAAAACCGAGCCGGAAACCACCACTTTAATCAATCAGCAGGAAATTTTAATCGAGCCGGACGGCAGCTTTTCCCAAACCGTGGATTTGACTCTTGGCTTAAATGTCTTTAAAATCTCTTCTAAGAGAAGGCACGGCCAGGATAACAACGTCACCATTTCCATTTTGCGCACTCCCCCGAGCGGGGCCGAACAAGTTAATCAACAAAATACAGGGTCAGCTTATAATTAACCGTTAATTTATGCCAAAAGCAGACAAAGAGCAAAAAATCGAAGAAAACAAAGAGAAAAACCAAGCGACCCTAACCGCCATTGACCAAATCAGGCAAAGGTTCGGCGAGGGTTCCATTATGCGCCTCGGGGAAGCCAAAAAAATGCAGGTGGAAGCAATACCCACCGGCTGCCTTTCTTTGGATATCGCCCTGGGCGTGGGTGGCGTGCCCAGAGGCCGGATTATTGAAATCTACGGGCCCGAGGCCTCGGGTAAAACCACGCTCTCCCAGCATATTATCGCCGAGGTGCAAAAACTGGGCGGTACCGCCGCCTTTATTGATGCCGAACATGCTTTGGATCCGGATTATGCCAAAAAAATCGGCGTTAACATTGACGATCTATTAATTTCCCAGCCTGATACCGGCGAACAGGCCTTGGAAATTTGCGAAACCTTGGTCAGATCCAATGCCGTGGATGTAGTGGTAATCGATTCGGTAGCGGCTTTGGTGCCCAAGGCCGAAATTGAAGGCGAAATGGGCGATTCGCACATGGGCTTGCAGGCCCGGCTGATGAGCCAAGCCCTGCGCAAGCTTTCCGGCATTGTTTCCAAAACCAACACTGTGGTGATTTTCATTAATCAGATCAGAATGAAAATCGGCGTCTTCTTCGGCAATCCGGAAACCACTACCGGCGGCCTGGCTTTAAAATTCTATTCTTCCGTAAGAATAGAGGTCAGGCGGGCGGCTCAAATTAAAAAAGCTGAAATAATAGTAGGTAACCGCGTTAACTGCAAAGTGGTAAAAAACAAAGTGGCCGCGCCCTTCAAGCATACCGAATTCGATATTATGTATAACGAGGGCATCAGCGTTTCCGGCGATGCTTTGGATACCGGCGTGCAATTCGGCATTATTGAAAAATCCGGCAACACTTACGCTTTCGGCGAAATTAAGCTGGGCGTAGGCCGGGAAGCGGCTAAGGATTATTTAAGGGAAAATCCCAAGCTGATTGCCGAAATTAAAAAGAAGGTTTGGGATAAGGTTAGGACCGCCTAAAACTGATTACACTGATTTATTATGAGATAACACGGATTAACCATCCGTGTTATCTTTTTAAATATTGAATAAAAGGGCATTACAAGGTAAAATAGAAGGGCAATAAATCAAGAAAACAAGCCCTTATCTTGATTAAATAATTTGATTTCTTGATTCATTGTTTTCTTGATTATATGACTCTAACCAAGCAAATCGCCAGCAACACTTTTTGGCAAATTTTAGGCAAAATAGTGGGCACGGCTTTGGGCATTGCCACCATCGGCCTGTTAACCCGCTACCTGGGCAGCCAAGGGTTCGGCTATTACACCACGGCTTTGGCTTTTATGCAGTTTTTCGGCGTGCTGATAGATATGGGCTTATACTTGATACTCTTGAAAGAAATTTCCGCTCATCCGGCAGATGAAGAAAAAATTTTTAACAACATTTTTACTTTACGGATTATTTCCGCCATTATTTTGCTGGGCGGCGGCGCTTTGCTGATTTTTATTTTTCCCTATCCCGAAGCTGTTAAATGGTCGGCCGTGATAGTATCTTTGTCTTTCTTTTTCGCCTCCTTGGTCCAAATTTTAACGGCGATTTTCCAAAAATACCTAAAAATGGGCTTGGTGGCTTTAGCTGAAGTTTTAGGACGCTTGGTTTTTTTTATCGCCATTGTTTTATTTATTTTTTACCGCGGCGGCTTAACCGCGCTGATTTGGAGTAATGTTATTAATTCCTTGATCTACTTTTTAATTCTCTGGTTTTTAATTAAAAAATTCGTCAAAATTTCCTGGGCTTTTGATTTGGCTTACTGGAAAATAATTTGGCAAAAAAGCTGGCCCCTGGCCCTGGGCATTGCCTTTAATCTGGTTTATTTCAGGGCCGATACCATTATTCTTTCTTTGTATAAACCGGCCGCCGACGTAGGCATTTACGGCGCGCCTTACAAAATTTTGGAAATTATCGCCACTTTTCCGCATATGTTTATGGGCCTGGTGATGCCCGTTTTAACCGCGGCCTGGGTAACGCAAAATTTGGCCAGGTTTAAAAGCGTGATGCAGAAGGCCTTTGATTTTTTCATTATTCTGGTGGTGCCCATGGTTTTGGGCTCTTTGCCATTGGCTACAAAAATCATGCGTTTAATTGCCGGACCGGAATTTATCGCTTCCGGAAAAATTCTGCCCGCTTTAATGCTGGCCACCGGCATTATTTTTATCGGCATTCTATTTACCTACGCTTTGGTAATTTTAGACAAACAAAAAGACATGTTAAAATATTATTTTTCCGCCGCCGTGCTTTCCTTAATCGGCTATTTTATCTTTATTCCCCGCTATTCCTATTACGGTGCTGCCTGGGTAACGGTGGCAATTGAATTATTCATCGCTTTAAGCGCTTTTATTTTAACTTACAAATTTTCCCGGCTTAAACTTTCTTTGAATATTTTCTGGAAAGCCCTGCTGGCTTCCGCCATCATGTCGGCAATGCTTTACTGGCTAATTGCCTGGCCAACGGTTTGGCTGATTGTTTTAGGCATGGCCGTTTATGGCTTAATTATGATTTTAATTAAAGGGCTAAACCAGGAATTAATAAAAGAAATAACCGGACTAAAATAAAATGCTTTACTACTTTTTGATTATCCTATTTTATCTCTGTTTTCTTTATTTTGCCCAAAAAAACGTAAAAAACGGGCTTTATTTGGTTTGTGCGCTATTGCCAACTTACTTAATCCGCTTTTCCGTTTTTGGCATTCCCGCCACATTGCTGGAAGGCATGATTATTATTCTTTTTATTATATGGCTCATTAAAGAAAAAATAAGTTTAAATCCCCTGATTTGGCTGAAAAACCTTAAAAATAAAAATGAAGAAAAAAACGCCATCCCCAAATTATTGCGCTGGCCGATAATTCTTTTGCTGATTGCTTCAACCATTTCCGTTTTTGTTTCTCCCGATCTAAGAAACGCTTTGGGTATTTGGAAGGCCTACTTTATCGAGCCGATAATGTTCCTGCTGATTTTTGTTTATAACATAAAAACTTCCGCGGAAATTAAAAATGTTATTAAGGCCCTGGGCGTTACCGCTTTGGCCATTGGCATTTTTGCCGTTATTCAAGCGCTTACCGGCGCGCTGATTCCCAATGCTTTTTGGGCAGCCGAAGCCACGCGCCGCATTACCACTTTTTTCGGCTATCCCAATGCCAATGGCTTATTCTTGATTCCGATTGTCTTTTTAACTTTAGGCAGTTTGGCAACTGAAAAAAAATTAATCTGGCAAATAATCAGCCGCCTGGTTGTTACCCTGTCCGTAATTGCCATTATTTGCACCCATTCCACCGGCGCTGTTCTCGGCTTGGTTGCCGGCTTGCTGGCCATAGTGCTGTTTTACAAAAAAACCCGCTTGCCCGTTTTGATTTCTTGTTTTTTTGTTTTATTGATTTTTACTTTCAGCCCCGCTATTCAAAACAAAATAAGCAATTCTCTTTTTCTTGCCTCTCAAACCAGACTTCCCTTAGTGCCCACCGATTTGCAAATACGCAGCCAAATAGGCAGGGAAACTTTAACCATGCTTAGCGCTCGCCCGATTTTCGGCGCCGGGTTAGCCGGCTATCAAACCGCTGTTGCGCCGTATCATGTTAACAAGCATATTGAAATCTTTTTATACCCGCATGATTTCTTTTTAAACTTCTGGACCGAAACCGGCCTATTGGGGTTATTGGCAATTATCTGGCTGCTGGCGGGCTTCTTTAGATTAGCCGCTAAAAACCCAAATATATTGACTTTTAGCGCCATTTGGGCTATAATTGCTCTTCTGGTCCACGGGCTGGTTGACGTGCCTTACTTTAAAAACGACTTGGCGATTTTGTTTTGGATTATTATCGGGATAGTAATAATTTTAAATAATAAGGAGATGTGCCAGAGTGGTTGAATGGGCCGCACTCGAAATGCGGTAAGCCCCAAAAAGGCTTCGGGGGTTCGAATCCTCCCATCTCCGCCAATTTTCAAAATTAGGATTTTGGGCGATTGTTGCCTCGCCCCGCCAAAGGCGGGGCTCGGCTTCGGCAAGGATTTTGAAGGGATTTTTGAAGTCGCAAAACAATTTCTGCCCGCTCAAACGGAAGTTCGAACCAATCTTTTTTAGAAAATCCCGACCCTGTTCGGGATTTTCTTGCAAAGCGATAATTCCGGCTTGTTTTACGGTATTTATGAATTTAGCGGCGAGTTCGAACCGATTATTGCTTTTTTGCTCAAAAGCTGTCAGTTTGTCTTTCAAAAGTTGTTTTTGATTGACGAGTTTATTTTTTGCTTCTTGGTATTCGGCAAGGTTTAGTGCGCTTTCAAGATAAGCGTTCATCAATTTTTCTAATTTCTCGTCAATCACTTTTATTTCATTTTCTGTTTTTTGAGCAAAAAAGCGAGATGATTGGGCTTTTCCATTTTTCTCGTTTTCAAGTTCGTTCAGCATTTTATCAGCCCAATCATCGGGCAAAGAAACTTTTTGTATCGCTTCGTTGATTTGAGATGAAATTTTTTCTTCCCTCGTAAAAACATTTTGCGAGCAAATGTGGTTTGGATTTTTCTTGGTGCAATAGTAATAAATGTATGACCTGCCACTTGGCTTTATCTTTTTGTCAGCGGTTATGGTAAATCCGCACTCGCCACAATGGAAAAATCCGCGGTAAAGAAAAAATTTCATCTTGTCCACTTTTTGCGGTTTGCTCTTTTGCTTCATCACTTCCTGCACTTCGTCAAAAAGTTTCTTTGAAATAATCGGTTCATGCTTTCCTTCAAAGTATTCTCCGTTATACCTTATCAATCCGTAGTAAAAAGGATTTCGCAAAAGATACTGGAAATTTGAAACGGAAAGCAAAGAACCTCGCCGCCCTTTCAAGCCGAGTGCATTGATAATCTTTCGGATTTCTTTCAGCGTATATTTTCCGCTTGCGTAGGCCTCAAATGACTTTTTAATCAGTGGCGATTTTTCTTTATCAACATAAATCTGTTTTGTTTCCCGATTGTTTAAATATCCAAGCGGGGCCATTTGAGGCCATAACCCGTTTTTCAATTTTTGGCGGTGTCCTCTTTTGATATTTTCTGAAAGATTATCAATGTAATATTTTGACTGCCCGAAAGCGATTGAGAGCATGAATTTTCCCTGCGGAGTGGGATCAAACCAAAAAGTCGGGAATTTTAGCTCTTTGATTATTCCAGTGTCCACAAGGTAAATGATTTGCCCGCCGTCAACGCTGTTCCTCGCTAATCTGTCGGGGTGCCACGCTAAAATTCCCGTTGCTTCGCCCGCTTCAATCCGCTTTAACATTTCAGCGAAGACGGGCCGACCCGGCTTTTTCGCAGTTTGCTTTTCTACCAAAGTATCAACGACATCAATGTTTTCTTTTTTCGCCAGCTCTCGCAATTCGGCTAACTGGTCGGCAATACTGCGAATTTGCCTGTCTTCGCTGTCCGTTGATTTGCGGGCGTAGATGAAAAACTTTTTGGTTTGATTTTCGTTTGTCATATTGTTTGAGC
>JAPLWM010000014.1 GCA_026396575.1 Candidatus Komeilibacteria bacterium | reverse complement strand
GAAGTATATTCAGGAACAGAACGACAATGACGGTCAATTCTAAAAAAGTTAATTAACCAACTAAACGAGTGATTGGGTAAGATCGCCTTTTAGGCGACCCCATTCATCAAGCCACCGGCTTTGCCGGGGGTGTTCTGACTACAGGGTCAAATTGGTCTAGTAATAGACTTGTTTGGCCTTTTTTGTTTAAAGTGTTTTTTATGGACCAAGCGGATATAACAATTTTATTGGATTCTTTTAAAGCCAAACAAGACAGAACTATTGTTATTGTTGATTATGGTAATGTTGAAAAATGGAAGCGCAGTCTTAATTGGTTTATTGGCGTTAAAGAATTAGGTCAATTGGTGAAGAGTTTTTCACAAGGAAAAAAAGAGTTGCGCCGGTTTTATTACGGCTCAGATTACGGCAAAAAAGAATCATCAAAAACACTAGTTGAATTTTCCAGAGTTATTTTGGAAAAAGCTGAAATGAATCGTTTTGAAGTGGTAACTAAAAAAGTTAAATATATCCATGATCGGTTAAGTGAAAGCGGTTTTGCTAAAAAATGCGATTTTGATGTGGAGATGACCGTTGATTTGATCAAGTTTAGAAAATTTTACGATAATATAATTTTGTTTTCTGGAGATGGCGATTTAATGTATGCGATTAAATACCTGCATGATGAATACGCCAAAAATTGTTTGGTTTTTGGCGTTAGGGGGCATCTTGGCCGGGAAGTTTTTGATGCTCAAAGAAACGGTTTTGTTACGGATATCGTATTTACCGAGGATTTTGAATACAGATTAAATAAGAATCGATTTTTTAGATAAATCAAAAACCCACCAAAAGTGGCGGATTTTGAACAAAATCGGGTAAGGCCCATAAAACAGGCAGCTTACATAAGTAAGTTTAGCAAAGGGTTTACGGCAAGTCAAATATGCTTATCCACAATATGATCAAAACCATGTAAAGCGGCTTTTTACAAAATCCGCTTTATTTAGTATAATCTAAGTTTTTGCCGTTTCCTTGGCCGTTTTAATCAAAGCCGCCGATTATTTTACCGAAGCCGCGGAAAAAATCGGTTTGTCCTGGAAAATGCCGCCCTTGGTGGTGGGCGTAACCATTGTGGCCATCGGCACGGCTTTGCCCGAGCTGGCCACTTCCTTAGTTGCCGTTTTTAACGGGCAAACGCAGATTGTGGCGGCCAATGCTTTGGGCAGCAATATTACCAACATTTTTTTGATTATCGGCATTTGCGCTATTTCCGCCGGCGTTTTAAAAATAAAAAAAAGCGTGATTAACGCCAACTTGCCCTTGTTGGCCGCGGCCGTCGGTTTGATCGTGGTAATAATGTGGGATCGGCAGGTAACTTTTGGCGAGGGCGTAGTGGCAATTCTGGCTTATTTGATTTATGCCGTTTATCTGGTGGAAAGCGGCAAGTATAAAGCTGGCCTGCCTGCTGGCCAGGCCAGCAAGGCCGAGGGCTTTATTCCGGGCCAGGATCTGCCCGCTACCAGGGAAACCAGGCATTATCACCGCCGGCGCGAGCATTTTTCTTCCAACCCCAGTTTGATTTTCGCTTTAATCGTCAGCGCCCTGGCCATTTATTTAAGCGCCGCTTGGACGGTAAGATCGCTTTTAAGCTTGGCGGACATGCTTAAGATCGGCGTTTCGGTGGCCGTGATGATTGCCTTGGCCATCGGCACTTCTTTGCCGGTCTTGATCGTTTCTTTGCTGGCCGTTAAAAAAAAGCAATACGAAATCGCCTTGGGCACGGTTTTCGGCGCCAATATTTTTAACGCCTTGATGATTTTGGGCATTCCTTCGCTGTTTAAAACCTTAATCGTCGATGAGGCCACTTTCAGCGTGGGCATTCCTTTCTTGGTCGGCGCCACTTTAATTTACATCATTTCCATTATTTCCAAAAAAATCGACCGGCTGGAAGGCGGATTGTATTTGTTGATTTACGCTTTATTTGTCGCTAAGCTAATCGGACTATTTTAATTATGAAAAAAAGAACCAGAATTCCTAAAACTGCCAGAAGAGTTTTTAAAGGGGTGATTTTTGACATTTACCAGTGGCAGCAGAAGCTGTTCGACGGCAGTTATACCACTTTCGATATGATCAAGCGGCCGGATACGGTGGAAATTATCGCCACCACGCCCGCTAAAAAAATTTTAGTGCTGGAGCAGTACCAGCCGCATACCAAGCTGTTTTATTCCTTGCCCGGCGGAAAGGTTGATCCTGGCGAAAATATTCAAGCCGCGGCTTTGCGCGAGTTAAGGGAAGAAACCGGCTGCGTTTCCAAGAAAATAAAACTTTGGAAGGTTTTTACCGAATATTCCACCATGGATTGGAATATTTACATATTTATCGTGCCGGGCTGCCATAAAAGCGGCTTCTTAATTTTGGATGCCGGCGAAAAAATCAGGGTTAAAGCCGTGGCTTTTGAAGAGTTTTTGAAGTTGGCGGAAAAGGATAATTTTTGGTGTTCCCGTTATTTAACCAAGTATCTGTTCATGGCCCGCTTGAATCCCAAAATCAAAAAGGAATTTTATAAATTATTATTTTCTTAATAATTTTTATGAAGATCAGATCATTGCATGAGGCGGGAGATTTAAAAAATAAAAAGGTCTTATTACGGGTGGATTTTAACGTGCCCTTAAACGAAACCAACGAAGTGGCCGATAACAGCCGGATCAAAGCGGCTTTGCCTACCATAAATTATTTAAAAGAACAAGGCGCTAAAATTATTATTTTAACCCACCTGGGCCGGCCCGCTGGCGCGGTGGTGCCAAAATTTTCCACCAAAGTTTTAACGGAAGCTCTGGAGAAATTATTGAATTTTAAAGTTATTCATCTTGATAATATTCCTTCTCCGGCAGAGTTGGAAAAGGCCTTGGCTGAAAGTTCCGTTGTAATGCTGGAAAATGTCAGATTTTATCTCGGAGAGGAAAAAAACGATTTGGATTTTGCCAAGCAACTCGCGGTTTTAGGGGAAATTTACGTTAATGACGCTTTTTCCGTTTCCCATCGCGCCCATGCTTCGGTTGAGGCCTTGGCCAGGCTGTTGCCCGCTTACGCCGGTTTTCAATTGGCCAAAGAAGTTGAAAATTTAAGTAAGGTTTTGGAAAGCCCGGCTCGGCCTAAAGTGGCCATTATCGGCGGCGCCAAGCTGGATACCAAGGTTAAAGTCATAAAAAATCTGTTAAAAACGGCCGAGGCGGTTTTGGTGGGCGGGGCCATTGCCAATAATTTCTTTAAAGCCAAGGGTTTGGAAGTCGGCCTTTCCAAAGTTGACGATAAGGAATTGGCCACGGCCAAAGAATTGCTCACGGAAAAAAAATTGATTATTCCCGTTGACGTGGTGGTAGCGCCGGATTTTACGGTTCAAGCCGCGGCCGAAGTTAAATTGATTGACGAAGTCGGCCCCGCGGATATTATTTTGGATTTAGGGCTTGAGGCCGTTAAACAGTACGCGGAAATTATTAAATCGGCGAAATTGGTTGTTTGGAACGGCCCCTTGGGTTATTTTGAAGTGGCCAAATACAAGCAGGCTTCCGGCGATATTGCCCAAGCCATCGTGGCCTCGGGGGCTTACAGCGTGGCGGGCGGCGGCGAAACAGTGCAATTAATCAATGAGCTGGGGCTGGCCGATAAATTCAATTTTGTTTCCATGTCCGGCGGCGCCATGCTGGAGTTTTTGGAAGGCAAAATGTTGCCGGGAATTAAACCGTTAATCGAACAAAATGGATAATAAAATAACCGATGTTTACGCCCGTGAAATTTTGGATTCCAGGGGCAATCCCACTGTTGAAGTAACGGTTGAAGCCGGGGAAATCAGCGCTAAAGCCAAAGTGCCTTCGGGCGCTTCCACGGGTACGCACGAGGCTTTGGAGCTTAGGGATAATGATCCGGCCCGTTACGGCGGTAAGGGGGTGCTTAAAGCCGTGGAAAACGTCAATCAAAAAATCAGCAAGGTTTTAATCGGCCAGCCAGCGGATCGGCTGTCGGTTTTGGATCAGCGGATGATTGATTTGGACGGCACGGCCAATAAATCCCGTTTGGGCGCCAATGCCATTTTAGGCGCGTCGCTGGCTTGCGCGCGGGCCGGGGCAATGGCTTGCAATCTGCCGCTTTATAAATTCATCAAGGATTTTTACAGATTCAAATTTTCCGGCTTCAGCTTGCCCGTGCCTTTGGTTAACGTAATCAACGGCGGCAAGCACGCCGATTCCAATTTGGATTTTCAGGAATTTTGGATTATTCCCAAAAAATTTACAACCATCAAGGAAAGAATCCGGGCCATGTCCGAAATTTTCCATGCCTTGGGCAAAGTGGTGCTGGAGCGCGGCTATGATACGGACCTGGGCAACGAAGGCGGTTATGCGCCGGATCTGAATAATACCGAAGAAGTTTGGCAGATGATAATGCTGGCCATTGAGCGCGCCGGCTATCAAGCCGGCGAACAGATATTTTTAGGGCTGGACGCGGGTTCTTCAGAATTTTTCAATGTTAAAAAACAAACCTATGCCATTAAATTGGCAGGCCAGGAATTAACCACGGAAGAATTAAGCGTACTTTACCAAAAGTGGCTGGCCAAATATCCCATTTTGGCTTTTGAAGATCCTTTTGCCGAAGACGAATGGCCGGCCTGGAAAAATTTTACCGAACAGATTTTAAAGATTAATAAGGATATTATCATTATCGGCGATGATTTGTTTACCACCAATGTGGCGCTGCTTAGGCGGGGGATAAGCGAAAAGTCGGCTAACGCGGTTTTAATCAAGCCCAACCAGATCGGCACCTTAACCGAAACCGTAAACTGCATTAGATTAGCGCAAGAACATAAATTTAAAATCGCCGTTTCCCACCGCAGCGGCGAAACCGAAGATGATTTCATTGCCGATTTGGCCGTAGCCACAAATGCCGATTATATTAAAGCCGGCGCGCCTTCACGGTCAGAAAGAGTGGTAAAATATAACCGATTAATGGAAATAGAAGATGAGATTAATGAAACAATGAAACAATGAAACAAAAAATCAATTGTTTTCTCGATTTCTTGATTTTTTGTTTCATTGATTCATTAAGCCAGATGTGTTAAAATATTGAAATTATGGAAGAAGTAAAAAAATTCAATGGTCCGCTTGTCCTAGCCATTTTTGACGGCTGGGGCTTATCCGAAAAAACAGCGGGCAATCCCGTAAAAATAGCCAGCATGCCCGTAACCGCTGGGTTTTATAAGAATTATCCGCATTCCCAGCTGATCGCTTCGGGGAGAAAAGTCGGCTTGCCCGATCACCAGCGCGGCAACAGCGAAGCCGGCCATTTAAATTTGGGCGCCGGCCGGATTGTGGGCCAGGATGTAAATGTTATTTCCAACGAAATTAAAACCGGCAAGTTTTTTAAAAATCCCGCTTTTATGGCGGTGGTTGAGCATGTTTTACATCATAAATCCCAAGTGCACCTGGCGGGCCTCTTATCCGGCAGCCAAAGCCCGCACGTGGAAATGGGCTATCTTTACGCTTTACTCAGGCTGCTGGATCAGGAAGGCGTGGAAAAGGTTTGCCTGCATTTGTTTACCGACGGCCGCGACGCGCCGCAGCACGACGCCATCAAATATTTAAAAAAAGTCAGGGAGCATTTTGTGGCCAATGAAAAAATCGCCACCATTGCCGGGCGCTTTTACGGCATGGACCGCAATAAAACCTGGGACAGAACCAAGGCGGTTTACGACGCCATGACCCTGGGCAAGGGGATTAAGGTTTCCAGCGCCGAAGAAGCGGTGATGCAGGCCTATAACCGCGGCGAAACGGACGAATATGTTCAGCCGAGCGTGATCGTGGCCCAGGGCAAGCCGGTGGCTACGGTTAACGACAACGACGGCATTATTTTTTTCAATCTGCGGTCGGACCGGGCGCGCCAGCTTTCCAAAGCCTTTGTCCAGCAGTTTTTCAATAAAAAAAATCCCGGCAGTTTTGTCAGAAAAAAATTGCCCAAGCATTTGCGCTTTGTGGCCATGACCGATTTCGGCCCGGATCTGGACCATATTTTAACCGCTTACCCCAGCGATAATCTGCTCCAGACCTTGCCCATGGTGATGAAAAATTACAAACAATTATATTTGGCGGAAACGGAAAAATACGCTCACGTGACTTTTTTCTTCAATGGCGGTTATAGCGAACCGGTCGCCGGAGAGGAAAGGATCGTGGTGCCTTCGCCGCAGGTTAAGTTTTACGCCACCACGCCGGCTATGTCCGCTTATAAAATCACCGAGGTTTTGCTGGCCAAATTGCGGGAGGGCAAACAGCTGATCGTGGTTAATTTCTGCAATCCCGATATGATCGGCCATACCGGCTTGCTGCAGCCCGCGATTAAAGCCATGGAGGTCTGCGACGACTGCCTGGGCAAAATCAGCAGCGAGGTTTTAAAGGAAAAAGGAGTTTTATTGATTACCGCCGACCACGGCAATGTTGAAGAAATGGTCAATGGCAAAACCGGAGAATTGGATACCGAACACAGCAATAATCCGGTGCCTTTTATCTTGGTTGCCGACCAATTTAAAAAAGCCGAAGTCAGAAACGGCATTTTGGCCGATGTGGCTCCCACGATTTTGGATATTTTCGGCGTAACCAAGCCCAAAGAAATGACGGGTAAAAGTTTAATAATAAAATCATCATGATCAGACCCAAGCCGGTAATTTTAATGATTTTGGACGGCTATGGCATTGCCGCCGCTTCCAAGGGCAATGCCGTGGCTTTGGCTAAAAAGCCCAATTTGGATTCCTATTTGGCCAAGTATCCGGTTTTAACTTTGGCGGCTTCGGGCGAAGCCGTGGGGCTTTCCTGGGGCGAAGTGGGCAACAGCGAAGTGGGCCATTTATCCCTGGGTTCGGGGAAAATCATTTACCAGAGTTTGCCCCGCCTTACCCGTTCCATTTCCGACGGCAGCTTTTTTACCAATCCGGCTTTGGTTAAGGCTTGCCAAACGGTTAACGAAAGCGGCGGCGATTTGCACCTTATGGGTTTGGTCAGCCCGGGCGGCGTTCATTCGTATAACGAGCATTGCTACGCTTTGGTGGAATTGGCCAGTTTGCAAAAAGTAAAAAATGTTTATATCCACGCTTTTTTGGACGGCCGCGATACGCCCCACAATAGCGGCAAGAAATATATCGAGCATCTGGAAAAAAAGCTTAAGCAGATCGGCTTGGGGGAAATTGCCAGCATCTCCGGCCGTTTTTATGCCATGGACCGCGATAACCATTGGGAGCGGATAGAGAAGGCCTATGCGGCCATTGCTTTGGGCAAGTCCGAAAAAACTTTTGAAGATCCGATTTCAGCCATTGAAGAATCGTATCAGGCCAAGGTTTTTGACGAAGAATTCGTGCCCACGGTAATTACCAAAAACGGCCAGCCGGTGGCTACGGTTAAGGAAGGGGACAGTTTGATTTTCTTTAATTTTAGGGCCGACCGGGCCAGGGAATTAACCAAGGCCTTTGTTTTGCCCGGTTTTGACCAATTCAACCGCGGGCAGTATTTGCGCAAGCTGTTCTTTGTTTCTTTAATGGAATACGAGCAAAATTTGCCCGCCTGCGTGGCTTTTCCGCCGGAAACGGTGGATTTGCCTCTGGCTAAAGTAATCAGCCAGGCGGGCTTGAGTCAGCTTCATTTGGCGGAAACGGAAAAATACGCCCACGTAACTTTCTTTTTCAACGGCGGGCAGGAAGCCGCTTTTCCGGGCGAGGAGCGGATTATTGTTCCGTCGCCTTCAGTGCCCAGTTACGCGGATCATCCGGCTATGTCCTCTCCGGCCGTAACGGACAAGTTGCTTAAGGAAATTGAAAACGACAAATACGATTTTATCGTTGTTAATTTTGCCAATCCGGACATGGTGGCCCATTCCGGCAATTTGCCGGCTACCATTCAGGCCATTGAAATTCTAGACGAGTTGATCGGCCAGATCGTTAATAAGGTGGAAGCCAAAGGCGGCGTGGTTTTAATTACCGCCGACCACGGCAATGCCGAAGAGCTTTATAAATTGCAAACCGGCGAGATAGACAAGGAACACAGCGTTTCGCCGGTGCCTTTATTTATTATCGGTAGGGATTTTATCGGTAAAGTGGCTGCCGGAAGCGCAGGCAAAGATTTATCGCAAATCACTTCGGCCGGCGTTTTGGCCGACGTGGCCCCGACGATTTTAAAAATCATGGGCTTAAAAAGGCCGGAGGAAATGACCGGCCGGCCGTTGATATAACATGCCCGAATTGCCCGAAGTCCAAACGGTTGTTGCCCACCTTGCGCGTCAAATTACCGGCAAGGTGTTTTTATCTTGCCAAATAAAAGCGGCGCGGATGGTCAGCCGCGGTTTTGCCGCGCAAATTAACAATAAGAAGATTTTAGAAGTTTCCCGCCGGGCCAAAATGATCATTATCAAGCTTTCGGGCGATAAGTATTTATTGATCCATTTAAAAATGACGGGCCAGCTGATTTATGTCAGCGCCAGCGGTAAGGTAGCCGGCGGCGGACATCCCATTAATGCCAAGGATTTTTCCTTGCGCCAGGTTAATAAGTTTACCAGAGTGGTTTTGAATTTTACCGATTCCAGCCGCTTGCTGTTCCATGATGTAAGAAGGTTCGGCTGGTTAAAAATAGTTAATATCAAACAATTTGAAAAAATTATCGGCGCTTACGGCCTAGAGCCGTTGTCCAAAGAATTCAATTTGCAAAAATTCCGGGAAATTTTACAGCGCCGGCTGCAAGCAAAAATAAAACAGCTGTTAATGACGCAGGAATTAATTGCCGGCATCGGCAATATTTACGCCGATGAAAGCTTGTTTGCGGCAAAAATATTACCCGTTCGTTTGGCTAAAACTTTAAAGCCGGCAGAAGTAAAGGCGTTGCATAGCGCCATTAAAAAGATTTTGCATTTGGCGGTAGCGGTGGGCGGAACTTCGGTTAATACTTTCGTGCATCCCACCGGCGAGCGTGGCCAGATGGCGGAAAAATTAAAGGTTTACCAGCGGGGCGGTAAAAAATGCCTGCGTTGCGGCGCAATTTTGCATAAGATCAAATTGGGGGGCAGGGGAACGGTGTTTTGTGAAAAATGTCAGAAATAATTGCAATTAGGGTTTGCGTTTTAAATTCGCCTGATAAATATCCCCTAATAATTCTAAAGTCGCTTTAACCGAAGGATTATTGCTGGGCAATAGATTCAACCTGCCCCAAAATAATTGCCTTAAGCCGGAGATAAATTCATCAGCCCAGGAAGGGGAGAGTGTGTTTACTCCGTCAAAGCTTACTTCTATCAATTCATCGGCCGGCAAATTTTTCAAGGAAGGCAAAAAAGCCGCCAGGGCCTCGCGGCCATCATCGCGAGAAGTTAAAGTTTTTCCGAATTTTTTTAATTCTATCAGCATAAATTTAAAAATTAAGTTTAGCAAAACAGCCTCTTAAAAAATAATCGCCGGTATTAAGAGATAAAGCTTCATCTTTATTTTTATTGTTTAAAAGCAGCGTGGCATCACCGGATTGAAAAAATAAGGAAAAATCATTGTCTTGAACCACTTGTTTTACGAATTTTAAGCCGTTGCCCCTATTTTCCGGAGCGCGTCCGGAAAGAATTTCCGTAAAAGCCGCTTTTAAGGCGCCTTGATGGGTGGTTAAATCCGGAGCCACTCTGCGCAAGGTGGCCAAAATGCCTTGACCTCGGTCAGCCAAAATAACCGTTCTTTCTTTTAAGATATAGCCGAAAAAAATGCCTAAAACATCAGGCCAGTTGCCTAAATTGTGGTCAAAGGAATTATTGCCGATTTCTCCGGCTATGGCCACGATTAAAGAATAATTTTTTTGCCAAAGCGGATTATTTTTTAAATCGGATTCAAAACGGGAAAGCCGGGCTTTAAACACCGACCGATCCGGACAATAAAAGCCATTGGGTAGATCAGGAGCATTTTTAGCCCGGGCCCATTTTTCAGCCGTTTTTAAGAAATATTTAGAATTGGCTTTCAAAAAATCCTCCAAATCGCTTTGGTAATAAAAAAGGCGGCCCGAGGCATCGCGCTTAGCTGAAAGTTCTCCGGAAATATCCCATCTTCTTAATGTTTGAATATTTAGGCCAAGCATGGCGGCCGCTTGGCTGATATTAATAATGTCTTTCATAGTCTCTATTTGGGTGGGTGGATACCCTCGCCTTCAGGCGATAACTTCAGTATAATGGTCCTATGACCAAAGAATACAGAAGAGGCACACACACCATATTTAATATTCAAATCCACCTATGTTGGATGACCAAAT
>JAPLWM010000007.1 GCA_026396575.1 Candidatus Komeilibacteria bacterium | reverse complement strand
GTAGATAATATTCGATTTTCTGGCGCTCATAATGGCTTAACCTCAATGGATTAAACGATAATTGATTTGACATAGGCATCACTTTTATGATTACAGGGTAATTTTACCCTAAAGTGATGCAACCTGCCTTGAATTCGGGCCTGTCATCCGGACTTGCAATTTTATTTCACTTGTGCTAAAATAATATTCAAGTTTTATTCTCCTTCGCCCCCACTTCGCTAAAGCTTCGTGGGGCTACGGAGAATGAATAATTAATTTTAAGGTACTCATGCCCAAAGCAGTTAAAATCATTACCCGCAAAAAAGTCTGGTGGGAATTCCTGGCCATTATTGTTTTAACCTTGTTTTGCGCCTTTATCGCTTATCCGAACTTGCCCGGCACTTTTCCCGGCAGTTCCTTTTTTAATAAATTCAAACCGCATTTGGGCCTGGATTTGCAGGGCGGCGCCCATTTGGTTTATCAGGCAAATATGCAAAGCATTGCTAGCGCCGACCAAGCCTCGGCCTTGGAAGGCGTGAGGGAAGTAATCGATAAGCGGGTTAACGCTTTCGGCGTTTCCGAGCCCCTGGTGCAAACCTCCGGCAATAACCGCTTGATTGTGGAATTGCCCGGCATCCAAGACGTTAACGATGCTATTAAAAAAATCGGTGAAACGCCGCTTCTGGAATTTAAAGAACAAGGCGAACAAACGGCCCAAGCGCTCGCGCCCCAGGAAAAAGCCGACGCTCAAAAATATAACCAGGAACAGCTGGCCAAAGCCAAGGAAGTTATTGCCAAACTTGCCCTGGGCCAGGATTTTGCCGCTCTGGCAAAAGAATATTCTGCTGATCCCAGCAATAAGGATGAAGGCGGGGAATTGGGCTTTGTCAGCAAGGGGCAATTGGTTCCGGAATTTGAAAAAGCCATTTTTAACGATTTAAAAGTCGGCCAAATTACCCCGACTCCGATTAAAACCAGCTTTGGCTATCATATTATCCAAAAAGAAGAAGTTAAAGGCAGCGGCGACGGCGAACAAGTAAGATCCAGGCATATTTTACTGGCCACCAAAGACGAAGTTAACCAGCCGGCTTCCACTGAACCGAATTGGATCAACACCCAATTGTCCGGCAAGAATTTAACCAGCGCCAAGGTGCAGTTTGAGCCCAATTCCGGCCAGCCCACGGTAGCGTTGGAATTTGACAGTACCGGCAAGGATTTGTTTGCCGCCATTACCAAGCGCAATCTGCAAAAGCAGGTGGGTATTTTCTTGGACGGTTCTCCTATCAGCCTGCCCACGGTGCAGGAAGAAATTACCGGCGGCAAAGCCATTATTTCCGGAAAATTCAATATTGTGGAAGCCAAGCTTTTGGCCCAGCGGCTTAACGCCGGCGCTTTACCCGTGCCGATTGAATTGGTCAGCCAGCAAACCGTCGGCCCGATTTTAGGCAAACTTTCTTTGCAAAAAAGCATTGTGGCCGGCATTATCGGCTTTCTGTTAATCGTTATTTTCATGCTCTTCAACTACCGCATAATGGGCTTGGTGGCCATTGTCGCCTTGAGCATTTACAGCTTGATTTCTTTGGCGATTTTTGAAATGTGGCCGATTACCTTAACTTTATCTGGCGTGGCCGGCTTTATTTTATCCATCGGCATGGCCGTGGACGCCAACGTTTTGATTTTTGAAAGAACCAAGGAAGAATTGCGCATCGGCAAACCCTTGGGCACGGCCATTGAAGAGGGCTTTGCCCGCGCCTGGCTTTCGGTCAGGGATTCCAATATTTCCAGCTTAATTACCTGCGCCATTCTGGCCTGGTTCGGTTCCAGCATTATTAAGGGCTTTGCCATCACCCTGTTTATCGGCATTTTGGTTTCCATGTTTTCCGCCATTACCATCAGCCGGACTTTTTTGCGCCTGATTAACACGAAATTTTTAAGCGAACGCTTGCGTTTATTTACCACCATCAAAAAATCCTAAGTATGTATAATATTATCGGCAAGAGAAAAATTTGGTTTATCATTTCCGGCACGGTAATTGTTTTAAGCATCGCGGCTTTAGCCGTTTGGGGCTTAAAATTAAGCATCGATTTTACCGGCGGCAGCCTGGTGGAGCTTAAATTTAATGCCGAACGGCCGTCCAATCAAACCGTGGAACAGGCCTTGGCCGGTTTAAATTTGCCCAGTTTGAATGTTCAGCCGGTAGATACGGCCGGCTTGCTGATCAGGACCGTTTCTTTAACCGAAGACCAGCATCAGGCATTGCTGCTGGAAATTGAAAAAATTAAAAATCCCCAAGCCACCGGAGGCATTAAAGTTAAGCCCGAGGCTTTGGGCATTAGCGGGCCGGGCACGGAAAATTTACAGATTACCGCTACCGGTCAAGGGGCGGAAAATTTGCCGGTTAACTTTAAAGCCACCGGCAGTAAATATTCCTCTTTTGAAGAAATAAAATTCGATTCCATCGGCCCCATTTTAGGCCAGGAATTAAAACAAAAAACCATTTACGCCATTATCATAGTTTTAATCGCCATTATCGCCTATATCGGTTTTGCTTTCCGAAAGGTTTCTTATCCGGTGGAATCATGGAAATACGGCTTAGCCGCCATTATCGCCTTAATTCACGATGTTACAATCGTGCCGGGAGTTTTTGCGGCCTTGGGGCATTTTTTAAACATCCAGGTTGACGCCTATTTTGTGACGGCCTTATTAACCTTATTGGGCTTTTCGGTGCACGATACCATTGTTACTTTTGACCGGATTAGGGAAAATCTGCCCCGCAATCAGCATAAAACCTTTGAAGAGATAATCAACCAAAGCGTTAACGAAACCTTAACCAGATCGTTAAATACTTCTTTTACCGCCATTTTGGTGCTGGCTGCGGTCTTCTTATTCGGCGGCGTTACCACCAAATACTTTGTTTTGGCTTTAATGCTCGGCGTGTTTGTGGGCACTTATTCTTCGATTTTTATCGCCAGCCCGCTCTTGTTAATTTTTTACCGCTTCAAGCTCAAAACCAAACAATTATAATTTCTCTAAAAAAAGAAAAACCGGTGGGAATAAACCGGTCTTTTTGTCAACACTTGACGAATCTAAATATTTATGCTATATTTTTAGAGTATCCTTAATTCTAATCAATTTTAAAGGGAAATATGACCGATTCCATCTTAGACAAAGTAATTGACAGCCAAAAAAACGCCGCCACGGCCAACTTTAATCCGCAGGAGATTTTAAAGTCCCTGCTGGATAATTTAAAGGAGCGGGAAGTTGAGGTTTTATCATTAAGATACGGCTTAAAGGACAATATTAAAAAAACTCTGGAAGAAATCGGCGGCAAATTTACCGTTACCCGGGAAAGGATCAGGCAAATTGAAAATGCCGCTTTAAAGAAGATAAAAAATCTGGAGAAGCTGGATGAACTGATAAAATCCCTGGAAATCGTTATTTACCAAACCCTGGAAGCTCACGGCGGCGTTATGAAAGAAGACAGCTTGATTAAAAAATCATTGGCTTCAACCGGCAATACGCCCGCCAACTACGCGGCTGCCCAATTCATTCTGTCTAAATTTTTAGGCAATAAACTGCATTATTTGGAAGGGGACGATGAGCTGCACAGCGCCTGGAAGCTGCCCACGGT
The DNA here is from genome assembly GCA_026396575.1 of Candidatus Komeilibacteria bacterium. Lineage (GTDB taxonomy): Bacteria > Patescibacteriota > Patescibacteriia > UBA1558 > UBA10009 > JAPLWM01. The sequence continues at coordinate 144,354 of JAPLWM010000007.1, read as the reverse complement.
TTCTTTGGACAGCATTAAAAGCATCCTCCAATTAATCATCGAGGCGATTAAAAGATCCAATACGCCGCTCTCGGCCGTGGAAATCGCCGAACTGACCCGCTTGGAAGAATTGCCGGAAGAGTGGCAAAACAAACTTGATGATTATTTAATCCAGACACTTTTGGAAATCAGCAAAGTGGTGGCGACCAACCCCTTTAACGAATGGGGCATGGCGGGTTGGGAAGCGATTGCCTTAAAAAGAATGAGCGATAAAATTTATCTTGTCTTAAAAAAAGAAGGCCAGCCATTACATTTCAAGGAAATTGCTGCTAAAATAAATAAGATCGGTTTTGACTCTAAAATCGCCAATCCGGCCACCATCCATAACGAGTTGATTTTGGACGACAAATACGTTTTGGTGGGCCGCGGCATTTATGCCCTCTCCGAATGGGGCTATAAGCCGGGCGTGGTGGCCGAGGTGGTTGCCGAAGTGCTGCGGGAGGCCGGCGCTCCCTTGAGCCGCGACGAAATTATCGCCAAGGTTTCGGCCAAACGGCTGGTTAAAAAAAGCACCATTGTCTTAAGCTTAATGAATAAAGCCAGGTTTAAAAAGCTGCCCGGCAATAAATACACTTTGGTTTAAGTTCAAAAACTATAAATCCAGCCAAAGGCTGGAAGTAAAACAAAACAAAATGGAGATCACTATTGATCTTACCCGTTATAACGACATTTTAAACCTTTCACCCTTTGGCATAATCTGGTATTTTTTTAGCACCGTGGGGTGGATTTTTTTAATCGCCATGTTTTTGGGCGCCGGAGTGTGGAGCTGGCTGTTTAACAAACGGAAGAAATGGCTGGCCAGCGTGCCTTTTACATTGCTGGCCATTGATATTCCCAAGGATAACGAGCAAAGCTTAATGGCCGTGGAACAAATTTTTGCCACCCTGGCCGGCATTAAAGCCGGCTATACCATGTGGGAAAAATATTATCAGGGCAAAACCCAGTTAAGCTTCAGTTTGGAAATCATTTCTCTGGAGGGCTATATCCAATTTTTAATCCGCACGCCCGAGCAGTTCCGGGATCTGGTGGAAGCGGCCGTTTACGCCCAATATCCGGAAGCGGAAATTACCGAAGTGGAGGATTACATCGGCTTAATCCCGGACGATATCCATAAAATCGGGCACGACTACAAAATTTGGGCTGCGGAATTTACTTTTGCCCAACATAGCGCTTATCCCATTAGAACCTATAAAAGTTTTGAACACCCCTTAACCCAGATGTTTATTGACCCGATGGCTTCGTTATTGGAAGTAATGAGCAAAATCGGCAAAGGCGAACAATTGGGCTGGCAGCTGGTAATTGCGCCAGCCAGCGACGATTGGAAGGAAAAGGGCTATGCTTTGATTAAAAAACTGCTGGGCGAAAAAACGGCCGGCGAAAAACACAGCGGCGACAAGCTGATCGACGCCGCTTTGGGCGGTTTGGAAAAATTCAGCGAAGGCATTTATCAAATGTGGGGCGATATCAGGCCGGAAAAAGAAAACACCACCCCCAATCTTTACCTGTATTTAACGGCCGGCGAAAAAGAGGTGATTACCCAGATGGAAAACAAACTGGCTAAAATCTGCTTCAACTCCACTTTCAGGGTTTACTACCTGGGCCACAGCGATGTTTTTAAAAAAGGCCGGGGAGTCAATTCCATCTTGGGCGCCATCAACCAATTTAATACCAGCGACATGAACGCTTTCAAAAAATACAAGCGTTTAACCACCCACCGCGATTATTTTTTCATTAAAACCCGCGTCGCTTACGTTACCTGGAAGCTGATGCGCCTGTATAAAAAACGCTCGCGCAAAGGTTCCCACGAATTAATGCTCTCCATTGAAGAGCTGGCCACGCTGTATCATTTCCCGACCATTACGGTTAAAGCGCCGCTCTTGAAAAAAATCGAATATAAGCGGGCCGAACCGCCCACCAGCTTGCCGGTGGAACCGTATAGCGGCAAAAAATATTTCCGAACGCCGCCGCCCGCCGGAGAAAAAACGGTTGAGCCGGAAAAAAGCCCTCTGCCCGCTTTGCCAGCCGATAAGCCAAAACCCGCCGATCATATTATCAAAGAATCGCTGGGCGGTTATGATTTTGACAATGATTATTTTGAAGAGCATTTTGCCAAAAATAAGCAAACCGTCCATAAAACGGAAGCGCCGGCAATAAAAAAAGGCGAACCGCCGGCCAATCTGCCGATTAGCGAATAATTCCCCCGAGGGATAAAATTATGCCCGACAATAAAAACGAAGTAACGATTTTCGCCAAAACCAGCTTTAGAAACCAGGAAATAAAATTTGGCATTAAAACCGACGACCGCCGCCGGCATATGTATTTATTGGGCAAAACCGGCATGGGCAAATCCGTGGCTTTGGAAAACATGATTATCCAGGATATTGCCGCCGGCCGCGGCGTGGCCGTGGTGGACCCGCACGGCGAACTGGTGGAAAAAATCATCAAATTCATTCCGCCGGAGCGGATTAACGACGTCATTTACATCAATCCGGCCGATTTGGAATACCCGATCGCTTTCAATGTTTTGGAAAACGTTTCCGAAGAGCATCGCCATTTGGTGGCCTCGGGCTTGCTGGGAATTTTTAAAAAGCTCTGGGCCGAATCCTGGGGCCCTCGTTTGGAATATGTTTTAAACAATGCCATTATGGCGCTTTTGGAATACCCGGGCAGCACTTTGCTTGGCGTAATGCGCCTGTTAATAGATAAATCCTTCAGAAAAAAAGTGATTGATAAGGTAACCGACCCGATTATTAAAGGGTTTTGGGTAGAAGAATATTCAAAATATCCGGACCGCTTCCAAGCTGAAGCCATTGCCCCGATCCAGAACAAAGTCGGCCGTTTTCTGTCTTCATCAATGATTAGAAACATCGTCGGCCAGGTTAAATCGTCCATTGATATCCGAAAAATCATGGACGAAAAAAAGATTCTGCTCTTAAACCTGTCCAAAGGGCGCTTGGGCGAAGACAATTCGGCTTTGCTGGGCGCCATGATTATTACCAAAATCCAGCTGGCGGCCATGAGCCGGGTGGAAATTCCGGAAAGCACCCGGCAGGATTTTTACCTTTACGTTGACGAATTCCAAAATTTCGCCACCGAAAGCTTTAATAATATTTTATCCGAAGCCCGCAAATACCGCTTGAACCTGATTTTAGCCCATCAATACATTTTACAGCTGGAAGAAAAAACTGCGGCTGCTGTTTTCGGCAATGTGGGCACCATTGTCTGCTTCCGCGTGGGCGCCGAAGACGCGGAATTTTTAGCCAAAGAATTCGCGCCCAGATTCGATGAAACCGATCTGGTTAACCTGCCCAAATACAACGTTTACTTAAAACTGATGATCGACGGCATGGCTTCGGAGCCGTTTTCCGCCACTACTTTGCCGCCGGCCGTGGAAACGGACAATTGGCAGGAAATTCTGGATAAAGTGGTTAAGGTCTCCCGCGAACGCTATGCCAGCAGAAAAGCGGTAATTGAGGAAAAAATCATGCGCTGGTCTTCCAATAATCAAGAAGATAACGAAACGGATGAAAGCAATAAAAAAGCATCAAGCCAATATAATAAAAAAAGAGAGCCCGAGGCCCTGCCGCCAGCTAAACATATTCCGCCTACGGCCAAGAGCATCCAGTTCAAGGCGGTCTGCGATAATTGCGGCGCCGCTACCGTATTAAATTTCATTCCCGATCCTAAAAAACCCATCTACTGCAAAAACTGCCTTAAAAAAAGCAAAGAGGAAAGGTTGGCTAAAACCGCGGATAAAACAGTTCATTTGGATCAGGCAACCTTGGAACAAACGCCGATTTCCCTAAGCGACGCCATAAACAAATCGCCGCAAAGCTTTAAAAAACAGGGCAATTCGGCCCAGATAGCGGAATAACAATCACCCCCTACCCCTCTTTAATAATGAGGGGATTAAGTGCAGGTTAAGTTTTGCTGATTTTCTTGTATTTTAAGGAGATTTATGGTATCTTTGCTTATTCACCTAAATAAACAATGCCTAAACTAACTAAAAAAGATTTCTCTACCGATTCGGATAACGACGGTTTAACCGATGCCCAGGAGCGGATTTACGGCACCGACCCTGATAATCCGGATACCGACGGCGATGGCATAAGCGACGGCCAAGCGGTTAAAATGGGCCGCAATCCTTTAGGCGGAGGTTCTTTGAAGGATTTTTTTATCCCGCATCAGGGCAATAATTACCAGCCCCGCTCCTTGCATCCCCGCCGAGTTTTATTCCATGCCATAAGCGCCATTGCCATTAAACTGGTGGTTGTGGTTTTTGTTTTATTATATCCCTTATCGGCCTGGATGACGCCGGACGTAATGAAAGAGCAGGGCGAAAAAATTATCGCGCTTACCAATAAATTAAGAAGCACTTTGGCTGCGCCAACCGTATTGGAAAATTCTCAATTAAACAATGCGGCTTATGAAAAAGTCCAGGACATGTTTTTAAACAAATATTTCGCCCACATTAGTCCGCAAAGCATCGGCTTGGCCTATTGGCTGGGCCAGGTTGGCTACAATTACGCCGTGGCCGGAGAAAATTTAGCCATGGGTTATAATAATTCCCAAGAAGTAATGGCGGCCTGGGAAAAAAGCCCCACCCACTATGATAACCTGATTGACTCAAGTTTTAGCGAAATCGGCGTAAGTTTTGCCGGCGATATTTTTAATAATAATCAAACGGTTTTGGTGGCCCAATATTTTGGTTCACCCATCAGCGCTACCCAACCGGAGGTTAAAGCCCCTTCGGCAATAACCCCCAAGCCGGCTGATAACACCGGATCTAAAGCGGTTTTATCGGAAAAAACCGCCCTAACTTCGCCTATAGCCGATAGGACAAAGACCAATGTTACCATTGATCAGCCCGTTGGCAAAAATGAACGGTTGATTAAAGTTGAGGCGGCTTTGGTGCCGGATACCCAAGCGGCCATGGCAACTGTTTTGGATAAAACCATACCGCTGGCACAAACGGCCGATGGCAGCTGGCAAGGGCAGGCCATTGTTTTCTCGAATGAAGCCGGCCAAAACAATGCCCAGCCGATTATGCCGGCGTCTCTCGCCGTAACGGATAAAACCGGCCAGGTTACCCAAACTGACCTTAATTTAAAAAGCATTACGCCCTGGAAAACCTCTTTGGCCAGGCAATACGCGCTTTTAAGGAGCAATCCCAATAAAGCCCTAAGTGAAATTTTTAACATCAGCTCCATCTACTTTAAAATAATTTTGTTTTTAGCCATTATCGCTTTAGCGCTTAATGTCTTTATTGAGATTAAAAAACAGCATCCTCGTTCGGTCGCGCTTGGTCTGGGTTTGATTTTAATCTTAACCATACTGATAATTTTGTAGCTGTAAAAACAAGCCCGCTGGCAATATTGTTATCTAATAATACGGTTGTTTTTAAGGCAAATTTATACTATAATCAGCATATGCAATTCAGGCAATCATTATTTTGGGACACTAAACCATCTAGTATTAACCCTAAAAAAAACGCCCAGTATATCATTGAACGGGTGGCTGATTTTGGCAATGATAAAGAAGCGCGCTGGGTTTTAAATTATTACGATAAATCATTTTTGCGCCGGGTAATCGCTAAATCGCGATGTTTAAGGCCAAGAACAAAAGCTTTATGGACCTTGCTGACAAACACCAAATAATTTGGCATGATCAAATCTTGCCGCGAAATACAAAAAAGGCGCTTGATTTTTTATCCAAACAAACGTGGCTGAAAAATTCAAAATGGTATTTGGCTGGCGGCACGGCTCTGGCCCTCTTGGCGGGCCATCGTTGTTCCGTTGATTTGGATTTTTTCCTGCCAAAAAGCAAGTTTGATGAAAAAAAGTTATTGGGCCGTTTTGTCGAACAGCCGGTTTGGAAGACAAATTTTAAAGAACCCGGCACTGTTTACGGCGAACTGTTTAAGGCCAAGGTAAGCTTTATCGCTTATCCTGTTTTTATTCCCAAAGGCCAGCCGCAATTTTACGGCTTTGTTAGGATTTTGCCGCTAGCCGATATCGCGGTCATGAAAGTCATCGCTATTTCCCAGCGCGGCCGGAAAAGAGATTTTTTTGATTTGTACTGGTGCGCTAAAAACAATGAACCGTTAATCAATATTATTAAACGGTTAAAAACGCAATATCCCTTGGTTGCCCACGATTATCACCATCTTTTAAAAAGTTTGGTTTATTTTGACGATGCGGAAAACGATCCCCAGCCGATGATTAATTTTAAAATTTCATGGAAAGAGGTTAAAAAATTTTTTCAAAAAGAAATACCAATCATCGCCAAAAAATTAATTGAATTGGCGTAATTATAACTTAAAATAATTTTTCACACTTGCCCGCCCGCCTTGACAATATTTTTATAGCATGATAACCTTGAATGTTGCTTTAAAAGAAAAGATTTTTACCCCTTAAAAGGGAATGTGATTTTTAAGAGAACTTGACAAGAAAATCGCTATATGGTAGGGTAATTATTGACTAAAAAATCAAGGCAATTTATTGGGTCCAACATCAAAAATTATCAGTTTTATATATATTATAAGGGTCTAATAATTAAGGGTCATACCTAGTAAAAAATATGAGAAACTCTCTCTCTCTCTCTCTCTCTCTCTCTCTCTCTGCGTATAGTAGCGCTATAAAGGTCAAAGTTTTTTTAATTAGTTTAGCCGCGATTTTAATAGTTAGCGGTTTTTTTGTTGCCGTTTCACCGGCAATGGCTGCGGCAACTGTTAATCATGCAAACGATGGAACTGGTATCTCTATTGATACAACATCTGCTTTGGGAGGAAGCGGAGCTTATAGAACATTGAGAGGCCCCAGTTTTGGCACTGAAAATGGAGACATCGCCATCGGTACGCATACAATTACTTTGCCTGCTGGTTGGGAGTTTGATACCAGTACAACGATTACGATTCAATCTTACAACGATATAACTTTTAGTTCTACCAGCATTACACCTGGTTTAACAACTTTCTCTTTTGAAGTAACCGCCAAATCAACTTCTGTTGGTGCTATAGGTTTTAGCAATCTTAAAATCAGACCAACCGGCACCACCCCTTCAACCGACAATATGACTTATTCAGGAGCGGGAATTGCCGGAGTTGATGAAAATACAAATTTTGGAACGCTATCTACCGTGCCAGGCACAGTTGCGCAGCTTGCCTTTACAACACAGCCGGACGGTGCAGTATACGGCTCGGAATTAAGTTCGCAGCCAGTAGTAAAAACCCAAGACCAATTCGGCAATGATTCCACGAACGGACTCGGCGCAGACGAAGCGGTTACACTTACCCTCAATGGAAGCGGTGATTTATTGGGCACGGCTTTACTTAATATCGGGGCAGGAACAGCAACTTTTAGCGATTTGGCAGTAAACGCAATTGGCGAAAAACAGTTAACAGCGGCTGCAACAACTCTCGCAAGCGCTACAAGTGATTCGTTTGATATTACTCCGAAAACTCTCACTGCCACTATTACGGCTGATAATAAGATCTATGATGGTAGTAATTCTGCTACATTCACGAGTCCAACTCCTGTTGGAGCGGCTTTTTCTGACGTTCTTACTCTCTCTGGCGGTTCCGCCACCTTTGCTGATGCGAATGTTGGTACAAGTAAAACGGTTACAGCAATAGGGCTTACTTTTAGCGGCAATAACTTTGAAAATTACACTTATAACGGAACTGCAACAGGAACGGCTGATATTACCCCGTTAGAAATTACCGTCACTCCGACCACTGGACAGACCAAGGTCTACGGCAATGCTGACCCAACTTTCGAATATACTTTTAACCCTGTTTTAATTGGCAATGATGGATTTACTGGAGCACTAAGTCGTGAAGAGGGTGAAGATGTCAATACCTATCAGTATGAGATTGGCACTTTAACTGATGGTCTTGATAACTACTCCTTAACACTTATTCCGGGAACATTTGAGATTACGCAGAGAACTCTTACCGTATCAGCAACCGGCATAGAAAAAGTTTATGATGCGACAACTGATGCCACTGTTAATTTTTCGGATAATAGAGTTGAGAATGATGAGCTAACGCTTGGATATACGGCGGCATTTGAGACAAAAGATGTTGATAATAGCAAACCCGTTCATGTTACAGGCATCTCTATTACCGGTGGCACCGACGCAGGAAATTATACTCTAAATGGTGTGACGACAGCGGAGACTAGTGCAAACATTACTCCAAAGCTTCTCATTATTTCTTTCACTACCGACGCAAATAAGACATATGACGGTAGCGTTGATGCGAATGTTATCGGCCACACGCTTGATGGCGTGATTCCTGAAGAAAATGTTGATGTTGCTGGCGGTTCGGCAACTTTTGCTGACAAAAATGTAGGATCCGATAAAACAGTAACAGCAATAGGATTTACCCTTACCGGGGCCGATAAAAATAATTACGAAATTGGCACAATAAACACCACTACAGGTAATATTAACCCTCGTCCTATAGTCGTTACTGCTGTAACAGATAGTAAGACATACGACGGCACGCAAAATTCAGATGAAACGCCAGCAATTACATCAGATTCTTCGCCAGCAATAGTTGGAGACGATGAGGCGAATTTTATTCAGACATACGACGACAAAAATGTCGGCGAAAACAAAACACTTACACCGAGCGGGATAGTTAATGATAATAATGACGGCAATAACTACAGCTACAGTTTTATTACTGACACTACTGGCGAGATTACTAAGGCCCCGCTTACAATCACCGCTGATAACCAGAGCAAAGTATACGGCACTGCGAATCCAGATTTAACTGCAAAGTATGACGGTTTTGTGGGCGGTGACACCTCGGCTGACCTTGACACGCTAGTTTCTCTATCCACATTAGCAAATGAGACAAGTCCTGTTGACACTTATGAAATTACCGCATCCGATGCCGTTGATGCTAACTACAACATTACCTTTACTCCAGGAATCTTAACTGTCACGCCAGCTCCGATTACCATTACTGTTGATGCTAAGAGTAAAGTTTATGGCGAAGATGATACTGAACTTACATATCAGATTACTTCTAGCTCTCTCGTTAATGGAGACACTCTGACTGGTTCGCTTTCACGCGCTGCTGGCGAGAATGTTGGCGCCTATGCTATCACGAGCACTTTAACGAACAGCAACTACAACATCACATTTATTGGTGCTGATTTCACGATCACTGCAAAGCCAATCACAGTTACGGCCGCAACAAACTCTAAGACCTATGATGGCACTATGAGTGCTACAGCAATACCTACATTCCCAGATGGTTCATTAATTGGCACAGATACAGCTAATTTCATAGAAACATACGACGACAAAAATGTTGGCGAAAATAAAATACTTACACCACGCGGAGTAGTAATTGACGGAAACAATGGCAATAACTACAGCTATACCTTTAACGATACAACTGGCGTCATTACTCGAGTCACACTTACAATCACCGCTGATGACCAGAGTAAAGTATATGGCACTGCGAATCCAAATTTAACTGCAAGCTATGTTGGTTTTATGGGCGAAGACACCTCGACTGACCTTAATACGCCAGCATCACTCTCCACATCAGCAGATGAGACAAGTCCTGTTAGCACTTACGAAATCACCGTTTCCGGCGCCACTGCCGCTAACTACGACATCGCCTTTGCTTCAGGAACTTTAACTGTCAGGCCAGCTCCGATTACCATCACAGCTGATACCCAAACCAAAGTATATGGTGACGATGATCCTTTACTTACATATCAGATTACTTCCGGCTCTCTCGTTAATGAAGACACCCTTATTGGTTCGCTTTCACGCGCTGCTGGCGAGAATGTTGGCGCCTATGCTATCACGAGCACTTTAACGAACAGCAATTACGACATCACATTTGTTGGTGCTGATTTCACGATCACTGCAAAGCCAATCACAGTTACGGCCGATGATTCTCAGACCAAGGTTTATGGCGAAGCTGATCCAATTTTCGCATATACTTTTAACCCTGCTTTAATTGGTTTAGATTCTTTCACTGGCGTTTTGAGCCGTATTGCCGGTGAAAATGTTGGCAATTATGCTTATGAGATTGGTACTTTAACTGCTGGTTCTAACTACTCATTGAATCTTGATTCAGATACGTTTGCGATTACACAAAAACCGATTACTATAACCGCTGATGCAAAAACTAAAAGTTATGGTACTCCTGATCCAGATCTTACATATCAAATTACAAGCGGCGAACTAATAGAAGGCGACTTAATTAGTGGTTCACTTACACGTGATGTTGGAGAAGATTTAGGATCGTATACAATTAATCAGGGCACTGTCACAGCAGGTGACAACTATGCCGTTACTTATATTTCAGGAACACTGACCATTCTGGATACTACCCCTCCAACGGTTCTTTCTTATACTCCTTCAATTAATGCCTTAAACATCAGCCCGACTACGCCGATTATAATTACTTTCAGTGAGGCGGTTAATGTGGAAAACGGCAATGTTTCATTTAGCCCGACAATTTCCGGCGGATTTACCATAACCAACTCGGGAACAAATGTAGTAACAATTACGCCCAGTAACCCGCTTGCTAATAACACAACATACACTATAACGCTCGCTGGCGTTACTGATCTTTCGGGCAATGCTTTGCCGACCTATAGCAATATCAAATTTACTACAGCAACCACGTATTCCATTAACCTCAACGCTAACGCAAGCGGTTGGAACCTGATTTCCCTTCCTGTTATTCCAAGCAATACAGCGATTGCCGCGGTACTCGGAAACGCAGCTGACAATATTGACGCGGTATGGTCCTATGATCCGACTAATCCGAACGCGGTTGGTGGTTGGCTGGTGTACGTCCCGGGCAACCCTTCAGGCACCAATAATCTTGACCGTATGACCACTGGCTTTGGTTACTGGTTGAGTGTTACCGATAACGCAAATCTTTATGGTTCGGGAACGCTTCTCATTGCCGGACCCACTCCGCCACCCTCGCGCTCGCTCCAAACAGGTTGGAACCTTATCGGCTACTACCAACTTCCAGGCGAGGCCAATAGTACTCCTATAAATGCGTTTGCGAGCTTGCAGTCGTGGAGCGGCCTTTGGGGCTTCAACAACACGACCGGCATCTTTAATTCGGTAACAACAATCAACCCGGGTGACGGTTTCTGGATTTCGCTTACGAGTGATAAAATTTACACCCCGAGCAATTAATTAGTTGACGGCAACGAAAATGAATATGAAAACAGTATTTCTAAAAACAATTACAATAACAGCGCTTCTGGGCTTTTTGGTTCCTGCTTTTGCATTTGCTCAAAATCCTGGAATACCGCACCAGTTTTTCGGCACCGTGCATTTTGCGAGCGGCACGACTCCTAATGGATTATCTGTTGAAGCAAAAATTGACGGTGTCGTGGTCGGTAGTTCGGTAACGGCGAGTGGAAATTATGGTTATAACCCCGATTTGCTTTTCGTTACCGATAATCAAAACACAAATACAGGCAAAACAATTGAATTTTACGTTTCCGGCATCAAAGCAAACGAAACAGCGATATTTACCAATGGCGCTTCTAATCAGCTCAATCTGACCGTACCTGGATCTGCCACTACCCCAGCACCTGCTCCTACACCAACTCCCTCAACGCCTGCGCCTGCTCCGGCCCCAGTAAGTGGCGGCGGCGGTGGCGGATTTTACGCTGTCCCAACAACTAATACTCCAATTACTCCAATAGTAACTGCTCCCGTTGTTACTACTCCAGCTCAAGCGGTCTTAGGCGTTAAACTTTACGCTGACGGCGCATTGCTTCGCGGATCAGATAAAAAGATTTATGTTGTTGAAAGTGGCCAGTTAAAACACATCACTAGCTTAAGTGAACTTGCTAAATACGCCGGCAAAGCAATTCTTAATGTAAGTGATGATGTTATTGCTTCTTACGGCCAAACTGTTGCTGGGCAAGCGGTTTTAGGCGTTAAAATCAATGCGCTTGATAATTTAATCAGCGCTGTTAAATTCGGCGATAAAAATGAACAAGTCCGGGCGCTGCAAACAGAATTGCAAAAACAGGGCTTCTTCCAAAAGAACTTAAAACCAACCAACTACTTCGGTTCAATTACCGCCGCGGCAATCAAGAAATATCAATCCAGCGCCCCAAGCGCGGTTCTAGGCGTTAAAACTTATGCCAACGGCGCTTTATTGCGCGGCAGCGATAAAAAAATCTATGTGCTGGTAAACGGCCAAAAACAGCACATTACCAGTTTAGCCGAATTAGCCAAGTATCGGGGCCAGAAAATTTACGATGTCAATGATGCGGTAGTAAATAGCTATTAAATTACTATTACCTTAAATAAGTTAAAAACAGCCCGCCGAATTGGCGGGCTGTTTTTGTTTGCCGATATTTTAATTTAAAAAAATGTAAAAATGGAAAATAGGGAGTTTTCCACAAGAGGTTGACTTTTTATAGATTTTCAAGTATTCTTCTAAATGAAGTCGCCTGTGCCTCCCCTAGGCCTTTAGGTCTAAAGGAGTGTGCGGGTTTTTTAATTTCTTGCTATAATAGCTTTATGAAAGAAATTATAGTAAATAAACCTAAGGGGGATGCTATTATTCATCAATTAGCTTCTTTTTATAGAATCTTTAAGGGTGTTAAGTTTGGTGAGCAACTATCTTTTAATCTTACTCAATTAGATTGGTGTTCTCCTTTATCAATTTTACCTTTGGTTGCCTATATGCAACTAACGGGTAGCGCTTACAAAACGGTTGAAAATGAACAGACTTTATCATATTTACAAAAAATACAGTTTCCAAAGGGCGTTGATTCGATTTCTCCTTTAGAACAAGTTCTGCAGGATAACAAAACATTTATTCCAATCAGTGTCCTTAAAAAAGATGCCCCTGAAATAAGAGGGAGGCTTTTGGCGCTCTTTGCTTCTCTGATTTTAAAAAGTTTAAGTTTTCAAGAAGGTATTAAAAACGCTATTTATTATCCTATTGAAGAACTAACAAATAACATATTTGAACACAGCGAACAAGATATGGGTTTTATTTTTAGTCAGTTTTATCCAAAGAAAAAATATCTTGACGTCTGTATAGTTGATACTGGCATAGGCTATGCTATGTCATATAAAAAAGAAAAAGGATTAAATTTATCCGATGAAGATGCAATAGCAGAAGTAATGAAAGGCCATTCTGTTAAAAAAAGTAATGAGAGAGGTTATGGGGTTAGAACCTCAAAAAGGTTGACTTGTGAGGGCTTAGGAGGCGATTTTGTTATTATTTCCGGCTCAACAATGTTAATATCTAATAAAAAAGAGGAGACTTTATTTACGGGGGCTGATTTTCATTGGAAAGGCGTAATTATAGCTTATCGCATACCTCAACCAGAACAGCCTGTTAACATTTATCCATACATTGTATAAAGTACAATTTCCAAGTATAATAAATATGGGAGGTTCTTATGAAAAATAATACAATACCAACTAATATAAAAATAATTGATTTACTGACTAATGTTATAGGCTCTCGTGATGTTGTTCAAACTATTGAGCCCTATATTTCGCAAGCTAAATCATCTATTGTTTATTTAGATTTTTCCAGCGTTGAGTTTGTCTCAAGGTCTGCCGCCCACGAATTATTACTATTAAAAGAACGGCTTAATAATACCTTTCCATTAAAAGAGATTGAATTTACCAATACCAGTAATAATGTAAACTTAATGTTTAGAATAATAGGTGCTAACCGAGCCGTGTCTAATGCAGAACCAAAATTTCAACCTAAAATATTAAGCGCAAAAACTCTTCTTGACCAATAATTTAAATAAACCCATTATCCACACCCACCCCTTGATTTATTTTTAAATCTGCTATACACTCTAAATGTGCTTGTGGGGCGTCAGCTCTATTCGGCTAAATACATAAGCTGAAGGCAGGCATATAAAAAAACCGCTTAATTGGCGGTGTTTTTGTTTTCTGATTTTCTTGTATTTTAAGGCAATTATTGGTATAATTTGACCATGAATTTGCCAAAAATCACCGCTAAAAAAATCAAAGATCTAAAAATCCAGGGAGCCAAAGCCATTGCCGCGGCTTCTTTAAATTGCTTAAAAAAATATGCTGCCGGGCTTAAAAACGCTTCACCGACTAACTTTAATAAAAAAATCAGGCAAGCCATCGGCCTATTAAAACAAGCCCGGCCCACCGAACCCTTAAACCAAAACTTCCTCAATTACCTGGCCAAACAACCGTTAAAAGCAAAAACTTTCATTAAATCAATTGAGGGCCTGGAAAAACTGCTGCTTAAAGCGGAGCAGGCCACCGTTAAAAACGGCTTAAAAATCATTAAAGCAAAACAAAATATTTTTACCCACTGCCACTCGGGCACGGTGGAAAAATTGCTCAAAGCCGCTAAACAATCCGGCAAAAAATTTAAAGTTTACAATACCGAAACCCGGCCTTTGTTTCAAGGCAGGATTACCGCGCAAAAGTTAAGCCAAGCCGGCATTAACATAACTACCTTGGTTGATTCGGCCGCCGCTTACACCATCAGCGATAAATCCGGCGATAAGATAAAAATAAACCTTGTATTATTGGGTGCCGATGTTATCTTACCCGATGGCTCTGTTATCAACAAAATCGGCAGTTTTGGCATTTCCCTGGCCGCCCAGGGTAGTAAAATTCCTTTGTATATCGTGGCGGAATTGTTAAGATTCGCTCCTGGCGGCAAAATTCCTTTGGAAATTCGTTCCAGCCAAGAAGTTTGGCCGAATAAACCTAAAAACGATAAAATAATCAATTTTGCCTTTGACAAAGTTCCGGCCAAAGCCATTACCGGTTTTATTTGCGAATTCGGCGTTATTAAGCCGAGCCGGGTAAAGCAATACTTTAAAAAACACTATTTATGGCTAAAATAAAACACGGCTACCTTAATTTAAAATACCGGCCCAAGTGGACTGCCGAAATTATTGCCACTTACCGAGTGGAGTCAAAATTGCCTTTGGCCCAAGCGGCTCAAAAACTGGCGGCCGAAAGTTCCATCGGCACCTGGACCAAACTTTCCACTTTGGAGCAAAAAACTTTCAATAAGCTGGCGCCCCGGATATTTTTAATCAATCAAAAGAAAAAAATCATCAAAATCGCTTATCCGCTTGCTTTGTTTGAAAAGGGGAGCATTCCGCAGTTGCTGTCCAGCTTGGCCGGCAATATTTTCAGCATGAAAATCGTTGACCGCTTGCGCCTCTTGGACCTAGAATTGCCCGATAAATATTTAAACGGCTTTATGGGCCCGGCCTTCGGCATTCCCGGCGTTAGAAAAATTTTAAATATTAAAACCCGCCCGATTATCGGCTCAATTATCAAGCCTAAAGTGGGCTTAAGTTCGGCCGAGCAAGCCAAACTGGCTTATACCATTTGGAAAAACGGCGTTGATTTGGTTAAAGACGACGAAAATTTAACCGACCTTGGTTTTAACCATTTTCAAAATAGAGTAAAATTGGTAATGGCCTTAAAAAAGAAAGTTGAAAAAGAAACCGGCTTAAAAAAAATTTATTCTTTCAATATTACCGGCCTGCCCGATGTAATGCTAAAACGTGCAAAATTGGTAAAAAAACTGGGCGGCAAATGCGTCATGGCGGATATTGTTTCGGTAGGCCTGGATAACGTTGAATATTTAAGAAAACAAAACCTGGGCCTGATTATCCACGGCCATCGGGCCGGGCATTCCATGTTTACCCGCGATAAACGCGAAGGCATGGCCATGCTGGTTTTAGCCAAACTGGCGCGCCTGGCCGGCATTGACCAGCTGCACACCGGCACGGTGGTTGGCAAAATGGAAGGGGATAAAAAAGAAGTAACCACGATTAATGCCTTAATGAAAGAAGATTGGTACCATGTAAATTTCCTTAGAGCAAACTGGTCCAAAATCAAGCCGACTTTGCCGATTGCTTCGGGCGGTTTGCATCCGGCCTTGGTTCCAAAGCTGATTAAAATTTTAGGACCGGATTTAATTATCAATTTCGGCGGAGGCTTGCACGGCCACCCAGGCGGCAGCGCGGCCGGCGCCCGCGCCTGCGTGCAGGCGGTTGAAGCAACTATGAAAAAAATTCCTTTGAAACAATACGCTAAAATTCATCCTGAATTAAAAACAGCTTTAAACTATTGGAAAAATAAATAATAAAACATTATGGCTTTATATTTAAAAGTAAAAAAATTGGATCTGTCCACCGGCAAACAGCAATTAATCGCCCTGTTTAACGAAGAGGAAGCGAATAATTTCGGCATCCAAGCCGGCGATAAAATTTCCTTAACCTGGCGGAGCAATAAAACCATTAATGTGGAAGTTAACTTGACGGAAAAATACCTTAAGCCCGGTTTTATCGGCCTGTATGAGGATATTTGGAAAAAATACTCGGTGGACATGAATGAAATCATGGAGGTCCATCTGTTAAGCCGGCCTGATTCAATTTTAGCCATTAAAAAGAAGCTCTTCGGTAAAAAGCTGAATTATCAGGAAATCTATTCCATTATGAAAGATATTACCGATAACCGCTTAACCAACGTGGGCATTACTTATTTCGTGGCCGCCAGCTTTTTATATCCCTATACCAACGAAGAACTTTATTTTATGGCCAAAGCCATTGCCGAAACCGGCGAAATTTTAAAATTCGGTTCCGGCATGGTGGTGGACAAGCATTCGGTCGGCGGCTTGGCGGGCAACCGCACCACCATGATTGCCGTGCCGATTATCGCTTCGCTCGGGCTTAAAATTCCCAAAACCTCGTCTCGGGCAATTACTTCGCCGGCCGGCACCGCCGATACCATGGAAGTATTATCTCCGGTTTCTTTCAGCGCCGAAGAAATGAGGGAAATCGTTAAAAAAACCAACGGCTGCCTAATTTGGGGCGGGGGATTCAACCTGGCGCCGGCCGACGATAAAATTTTAAAAGTCACTTATCCTTTATCCTTGGAACCCTACGATAAAATGATCGTTAGTATTATGGCTAAAAAAATCGCCGCTTCGGTAACGCATTTGGTCATTGATATGCCGATCGGGCCCACCACTAAAATTCCCGATCAAAAAACCGCCTTTGAGATCAAGGAAAAATTTGAATACATTGCCAAAAAATACGGCATAAAAATCAAAGTGATTATCACCGCCAGCTCGGATCCGGTGGGCAAGGGCATTGGTCCGGCTCTGGAAGCCCGCGATGTTTTAAGGGTGCTGCAGCAAAAAGCCAACCGGCCGCTGGATTTGGAAGATAAAGGCCTGATGATGGCCGGCGAACTTTTAGAGCTGGCCGGGCGGGCGCGCAAAGGCTGGGGCAAGAAAATCGCAACTGATCAGCTGGTAAGCGGCGCGGCTTGGAAAAAAATGGCGGAAATCATCAAGGCACAGGGCGGCAAAGCCGACATTGATTCGGAAACGGTAACCTTGGGGGCGATTAAATTTTATGTTGACAGCGATAGAGGCGGTAAAATTACCATGATTAACAATAAAAAAGTCAACGATATCTGCCGGATTTTAGGCGCCCCCGCCGATAAGCTGGGCGGCATCTACTTAAACAAGGAAATCGGCAACAGCGTCGCCAAGGGCGAGCGGCTTTTTACCATGTACGCCCGGAACGATGCGCGCATGGCTCTGGCCAAGGAAGCCATTAAAAAAATCAATGTTTTCGAATACTAAACGGATTACACGGATTAATATTGATTACACGGATGAAAATTATTGCTACATTTAGAAGAAGATTTTGGGAAATTGTGCCGGGCGCTTTAACCTGGTTGACTTTTATTTTAGCCGTGGTTTTTTCCATCTGGCTGCCGATTTGGGCCATTTACTTTATCATCATCTTCGACTTCTTGTGGCTGATGAAAGTTATTTACTTGATCATCAACCAGCTAACCGCCTGGTCCCGCTTCAGGCGCGAAGTAAAAATCAACTGGCTGGTTAAAATTAAAGCCTTGACCGAAAAAAACTGGCAGGATTATTACCATTTGATTTTTCTGCCCACTTACAAAGAGCCCTACGAAGTTATCAGCAAAACTTTCGCTTCTTTATTGGATACCAATTACGATCCTAAAAAATTCATCCTGGTTTTAGCCGGCGAAGAGCGGGACCAAGCCAACTTTTCGGCCATTGCCGAAACAATTTCCAAGCAATACCGGGATAAATTTTTAAAACTGCTGATTACCGTCCATCCCAATGATCTGCCGGGCGAAGTGCCGGGTAAGGGCTCCAATATCAATTATGCCGGGCATTTGGCTCAAAAACTGATTGATGAATTAAAAATTCCTTACGATAACGTGATTGTTTCTTCTTTTGACGTGGATACCCATCCGCATTTCCAATATTTCGCCTATTTAACTTATAAATATTTAACTCACCCCAAACCCACCCGGGTCAGCTATCAGCCCATTGCCCTCTACCATAACAATATTTGGGAATCCGATCCTTTAACCAGAGTCGTGGCCAACTCCACCACTTTTTGGCTGTTTACCGATTTAGCCCGCTCTGACCGGCTCTTTACGTTTTCTTCCCATTCCATGAGTTTTAGGGCTTTGGTGGACGTGGGCTTTTGGGAAAAAGACATTATTTCCGAAGATTCGCGGATTTTTTTACAGTGCCTTTTCCGCTATGACGGCGATTACCAGGTGGAGCCGCTGTACATTCCAGTTTCCATGAATACGGTTTCCACCGGCAATTTTTGGCAAGCCATGAAAGACCAATACAAACAGATGCAGCGCTGGGCATGGGGCGTGGAACATATTTCTTACATGGCCAAACATTTTAAAAATCATCCTAAAATGCCTTTCACTATTAAATTCAAGCATTTCTTTAACCAGCTGGAAGGCATGTGGTCCTGGGCCACCGCTCCTATTTTAATTACCATTATGGGCCGCCTGCCCCTAATGCTAGCGGGTAAGAGCATTCAAGCCACGGCCATTGCCCAAAACGCTCCTTTAATTTTGGAAAAAATCATGACCTACTCCTTATTGGGTTTAATTTTAAACGCTTTCTTAAGCACTTATCTGATGCCGGAAAGGCCTAAAACAAAAAATTGGCTAAAAATACCTTTAACTTTTTTGGAATGGATTTTATTTCCGCTTACCATGGTATTTTTCGGCTCCATTCCTGCGACCGACGCCCAAACCCGGCTGATGCTGGGCGGCAAATACCGTTTGGGTTTTTGGGTGACGGCGAAAAAATAAAAGACCTTTTTTGTTTACCGCAAATACCCGTTAATGAATTCCCTGGCCGACATTTCTTTCTTGCCTTCCGGCTGTAATGTTTCCACCAATAACGCGCCGTGGCCGCACCGAATATATAAAAAATTATCTTTACTCGTAAATTTACCAATATTTTCTTGATTATCGCCGTGTAACGACGCACAATTGTGCGTCGTTACGTTATCACAAACCCGCGCGAATACGATTTTAACATTGATTTTCTTGCCGTTAACCATAAATTCCGCATAACAACCGGGCCACGGCGCATAAGCCCTGATTTGCCGTTCAATTTGTTCCGCGCTTTTTTGCCAATTAATTTTCCCGTCTTCCTTACTGATAATTTTGGTAAATGTCGCTTGACTGTCGTCTTGCGGTAATAACTTTATTTTATCATTTAAATAATCCGGTAATATCTCCACTAGCATTTTAGCGCCCAAAAGCGCCAAACTTTCCGATAAACTTTTATAACCGTCATCGGCTTTGAGCTTTAAGCTTTGAGCTTTAAGCTTTTCCCCATGGTCCATTTTGGCATCCAATTTAATAATGGTTATGCCGGTTTCTTTATCGCCGTTTAAAATAGCGGTTTGAATGGGAGAGGGGCCGCGGTATTTCGGCAACAGCGAAGGATGAATATTTAAAACGCCTAGCGGAAATAAATCCAAAATTTTTTTGGGAATCAGCTCGCCGTAAGCCGCCACCACGCCCAAATCGGCGTGATATTTTTTAAGTTCTGCCAAATCGGTGCCAACGGGCAAGCTTAACTTTTTCGCCTCAATTTTAACCGGCGTCGAGGTTAAAATCTGTTTTCGGCCAACCGGCTTGGCGGCTTGGGTAACAACTAAAATAACATCATAGTCCTCTCTAATAAGGGCCTGTAAAGTTGGTACGGCAAAATCGGGAGTACCGAAAAAAATAATTGAAGGTTTATATGTTTTCATTGGTTGCCTGATTTTGCCAATCTTTAACTTGGTTTTCGCCGCGAGTATACTTGGTTGCTTTATCAATAAATAAAACGCCGTTTAAATGGTCGGTTTCGTGCTGCAGCACCCGGGCTAATAATTCATCGGCAGCCAGATGCCGTAAACGATTTTGGCCGTCGCGGTAAAACAGCCGTATTTTTTTGCTGCGCCAAACCAAACCGTAAACTCCGGGAAAAGAAAGGCAGCCCTCCTCGGCTTCGTTTTTTTTCCATGATTTCCAATAAATAACCGGATTAATAAAAACCTTAGGCCCGTCTTTATGGTTAATCGCCAGCATTCTTAAATTTTTATCAACCTGATTGGCCGCCAAACCCAAACCGTCGGCTGCCACCATGGTTTTTATTAATTCTCCGATGAATTTTTGAACCTCGGCATTAAGGATATTTTTAACCTTTTTCACCTTGGTTCTTAAGATTAAGCGGGGATATTTAATAATTTCTAACATATGCTATAATTCTACTATAAAATACGAAATCTACAAAATTTTATGAGCGAGGGCTTTAAAAACATTAAGGAAATCTTCAATAATCGCCGCCAAGCCGGCCCAAAGCCGCCTGTCTATCCCTGGCAGGATATGGCCTTGCGGATTATTAAGCAATTGGCCATTCCGCCTTACAAAAAAAGCGCGATTTTTAAAGTTTGCCGCGATTTGCCTCAAAGTTATATTTTGGGCTGCTTCTCGGATACCCAGGAACTTTGCAAAAGCGGAGAAAAATGGCGCTATTTTTTTAAGCTGATCGACCAGTATAAAAAGATCAGCGAATCGTAAAATTGGCCACCAAATAGCCTACGCCGAACGGGCCTTCATAGCTTAAAATCTCGGTTTTAAAATTAATTTCCGCCAAGGCGCCCAATAAAATCAAGAGCGATCGGTAGCCGCATTCGCCGGCTTCTTTGATCAAGGGTTTTTTAATTTTAAGAATCTCCTTGATTTTTTTATCGGCCAGCAAGCCGATTAATTTCTGATCAAATTCCTGCCCGGCCGAGGAATAGCCGGCCGGCGAATCAACCGTTAAGCGGTGCGACAAATCTCCGGAAGCGATAATAGCCACTCTTTTGTTGGTTTGGTTTAAAACCGAACGGATATAAGCGCCCAAAGAAAAATGGACGGCCCGCGACAGCAGCGAATAGCCCAGCGGAATAACTTTTAAATCTTTAAGATGCTGGGTTAAATAATACAAAGGCACGCTCGAGCCGTGGTCCAGCTTGGCGCTGGTGGTTAAAATCAAGGGAAGTTTGGTTTCCGTTTTTTCCCGAATTCGGTAGCTCAAGCCCAAATCGTTTTTAAATTCCAAAGTGGTGGCCAAATCGCCGAAATCGGCAAAGTCGGCTTTTAAAACCGGTGCGTGGTTAATGGTAAAAGCTTTGGCCATTAAATCGCCGTGCGGCGAAATAACAATAACCGTTTCCGGCTTGGAGTGATAAAAATCTTCTTCCAATTTTTCCATGGCTATGCGGGTTTTTTGCAATTTGGCCAAATTTTCTTTGCCGATAGCCGGGATTAACAGCGGGGGATGGGGGCAAAGCGCCGCGAAAACAATGGGCATATAACTTAATTTTAAATTTCTAATTAATCGGAGTAGAAGTGGCGGTTGAAGTGGGCGTATAAGTTGGCATAAAGATGGGCGTGGAAGTGGGGATGTTAATTTTTAACAAAGACAGGTCCAAAACCTGCAAAGTTTCGCCGGTGGGCAGAATTTCCACAGCGGCTGCCGAAGTTTCCACGATTTTAGACCAATCATAGCCGCGGGAAATAAAAGAGGCCTCGTCGGCAATCGGCAATTTTTTGCGCGCTGCCACTACGTAAACCTGGGGATTATCTTTGGCTTTAACCAAAGTGCCGTCCTTAAACAAAATAGCGTCGCCTTTGGGATATTTGTCCAATTCTTTGGGATGAACGGAAATAATCTTCCGGCCCGGATAATTTACCTTGATAATTTCCTTGGCAAAAATCGGATATTTTATGCCGCTTTGCACGTAATAAACGCCGCCATTTGAAGCATCCTGGATTAAAGCGCCGGTCGGATAGCTGGCGGCTAAAGTAATAACCGGACCAAAAGATATACCGGCCAAATCCGCGCCGGTAACCTGGCCAACTTCTTCCGGATTAAAACCCAAAGTGCGGAAAACTTCTGGAGAATCGATTTTTCTTAAACTGTCGTCAACCGCTAAAAAAACGGAACCGGCTTCGTCTTTAAGCAGGGAATATTGGGCGAATTTTATTTCGCGCCCCGCTTGATACTGGTCAAGTTCGGCTTGAGCCACGGTTAAAATATCGGCCGGATTATAGCGGGTGATAAAAGCGCTGAAATTGGCAAAAGGCCGTTTGGTATCGCCGGCAATCAGATAAACTTTGGCGTCGCCCGCGGCTTTCAACAAGCTGCCGCTGGGCCGCAAAACCAGGGCCGCGAACCAGCTGTTCCAGATTTTCCAAAAATTATAATTGGCGCCCACTTTGCCGTTATCCGTCAGCGTGCCGCCGCGATAAGGGTTATAAGTGTATAAGGCGGCGGTGGCTTTGTTTTGCGGCACTATGGTTTGGGCATCCTGGCTGATTTTTAAATCGTTAACGCACCACTTGGTAAAAGTGCAGAAATAATTATCCTTGTATTTGCCCAAAGCGTTCAAATCGGCCAGATAACCGTTGATGAATTTATCGGCCATGGCCCTGACCTGTTTGGCAAAGCCGCGATAAATTTCCAGACAAAGGCCGCCGTAACAGCTGTAGCCGACCGCCCAATCGTACTGGTTCGGCGTGGGAGCAGGATCGGTTACCAGGCCCTGCTCTTTTTGCAGCATGGCCAAAATAAACTTGGGATTGATTTTAAACTCCTGCGACGTTTGCCAAATTATCCAATAAGCCGGCAGATTGGCCGCCGGATCAATATAAATGGCTAAAGTGCCGCCTTTGGCAATAACAAACTGTTTGATCTGCTCCAAGGTTAAAGCGTTGTAATCGGTTAAATCAATATCCGAAATCAGGTAATTGGGGTTGAATTTATCATTGGTTTCGTAAAAAGACACCAACCCTTGCGCCAAAATCGCCTCGGGATTGATAAATAAGGAAAATAGCGCCAAAATGATTATATTTTTTTTCAAATTCATGGGTTTATTCTAGCATTTTTTAGAAACTTTTTCAATTACTTTGTTTATTACCCTAATATTGAAAAATTCTATGGAAAATGGTAAAATAATCATAATAATTAACTCATTTAATATGACCTTTGAGCAAAGAAGCGGCTCGGCTGAATCGGATAAATTGCAAGCTATAGAAAAAATCAATAACGAATATCTGCCGCGCTTGCAAAAAAGTATTGATGATGGCGACAGCAATAGCGCTTTTTCCACTTTTTTGCTATTACTTACGCATTTAAAAAATCACGAGCTAGTTGATGAAGACCTGCTTATACCGATAGCGGAAATAGCCAAAGAACAAGCGTTATTCCATTGGCGTTACGCCCAAAAACTTCATGGCCGGCCCGGCTGTAAAATGGAAATTGAAAAACTGGAGCATTGCCTGGAAAAAGGCAATTTAACTTACCGCGACGTTGGCCTGACGGCTGAAGAAATTAACGAACTGGCCAAAACCGCCGCCAAACATTAATTATGCCGCGAGTTTTTTTAGGCATTGATTTGCCCGACAACTTAAAAGCCAAAATAGAGGATTTTAAGTTATCCAATAAACTGAATAAATTGCCGCTAAAATTGGTAGAGCAAGAAAATGCCCATATTGCCATCAAATTTTTGGACGATTTAACCGACGAGCAAATTGCCAAAGTTAGCCAAAACCTTAGGCAGAATATCGTTGATTTTAAAAGCTTTACGGTGCAAATAAAAGATAGTTTGGTTTTCCCCAATTTGGAACAGCCCCGCGTTTTGGCTTTAAAGGTAATCAGTTCCAACTTGGAGGGCTTGGTTAAAAAAATTTCCCGGGGCTGGATCGGGCTTGATTTTATTCCGGTGGAAGAAAGAAAATACACGCCCCACATTACCTTAGGCAGGGTAAAGGATGATTTAACGGCCAGGGAAAAAGAAAAAATCTTCAAATTAACATTTGAAGAATCGTTTATGGCAGCCGCCATTCAATTATTTGAAAGCAAATTAATGCCCGCCGGTCCCAGTTATAAAATTTTGGAAGAATTCAAATTAAAATGAAAACCGACATTCTTGGCATAAAAATCGACACGCTAACCCAAAATCAAGTTTTGGAAAAAGTTGAATCTTTTATTTTGGCCAAAACACCACTGCAGATTATTACCGCCAATCCGGAAATTATTTTGGAAGCTTCTAAAAACCGAGAATACAAAAATTTAATCAACAACGCTTCTTTGGTAGTGCCCGACGGCATTGGCTTGCTTTGGGCTGCTAAGTTTTTATCCTTACCCAGCGATTCAATTATTGTTTCCATTGCCCAGGCGGTGGCCAGCCTGTTCAGCTTAATGATCCACCCCGAATACTGCCGCGAGGTTTTGCCGGAACGGATTACCGGCGTGGATTTAATGGAAAAAATCTGTGAACTAGCGATAAAAAACAATTTAAAAATATACTTACTGGGCGCGGCAGAGGGGATTGCCGAAGAAACCGCCGAAATTTTAAAAAATAAATATCCTGATTTGCAAATCGTCGGCTATGATTCCGGCCCCAGCTTTAAACTTAAATCTGCCAAGCAAAGTTCCGACTTTAAACTGCAAACCGATAAAATCAATCAAGTTCAACCGGATATATTATTCGTGGCCTTTGGCGCACCTAAACAGGACTTTTTTATCCAGCAAATCCTACTTCAACTAAGTAGCGTTAAATTGGCTATGGGCGTTGGCGGCGCCTTTGACTTTATTTCCAGTAAAGTAAGGAGAGCTCCTCTAATTTTTAGGGATTTAAACCTGGAATGGCTCTGGCGCTTATTTAACCAGCCCTGGCGGTTTATTAGGATTTTAAATGCAACTGTTAAATTTATTTATTATACGGTAAAATATAAACATGAACCAAAAAATTAAAACCCGTTTTGCGCCATCACCGACAGGATATTTGCATATCGGCGGCTTAAGAACCGCCCTGTACAATTACCTTTATGCCAAACAAAATAAAGGCCGGTTTGTTTTGCGCATTGAAGATACCGACCAAAAAAGAGAGGTTAAAGGCGCCGCGGAAGCCCTAATGGCAACCTTGCAAAAAATGGGCTTAAACTGGGACGAAGGCCCTAAACAGGGCTTTATAGCCAAAATCGCGGATAAGGGCCAAAACGGGCCGTATTTTCAGTCAAAACGGCTTAAAATCTACCAAAACCATGCCCAAAAACTGGTTTTGGCAGGCCAGGCCTATTATTGCACCTGTTCGCCCGAACGCTTGGAAAAATTAAAGCAGGAGCAGGAAGCGCGCAAAGAAGCGCCAAGATACGACGGCTGTTGCCGGGAGAAAAATCTAAAATCCAAAGCCAATGAAAATTTTGTTATCAGATTGAAAGTGCCGGAGAATAAAGAAGTGGTGTTTAACGATTTAATCCGCGGGGAAATAAAATTCAAGACCGCGGAAATCGATGATCAGGTTTTAATAAAATCCGACGGCTTTCCCACGTATCATTTGGCCAACGTGGTAGACGATCATTTAATGGGCATTACCCACGTGATCAGGGGAGAGGAGTGGCTGCCTTCAACGCCCAAGCATATTTTATTGTATGAGGCCTTTGGCTGGCCATTGCCTCAATTTTCCCATTTGCCGTTATTATTGAATGCCGACAAATCAAAATTATCCAAGCGCCAAGGCGATGTGGCGGTTGAAGATTATTTGGCCAAGGGCTATTTGCCCCAAGCCATAATAAACTACGTGGCTTTGCTGGGCTGGCATCCAAGCGATAATAAAGAAATTTTCTCTTTGCCAGAATTGGTTAAGGCTTTTGATTTAAATAAAACTCAAAAAGCCGGCGCCATTTTTGACATTGAAAAACTGAATTGGTTCAATGCTTATTATATTAAGCAATTATCGGAAAAAGAACTGCTTAATAAGTGCAGGGAATTCCTGCCTAATAATGTTGAGCAGGGCCTTTTATTGAAAATTTTAAAAGTTGAAAAAGAGCGTTTGAATAATCTTTCGGAAATAGGGGAAAAGGTTAAAATGTTTCTGGAACTGCCTGCTTACAATCCTAAAATCCTAATTTTTAAAAAATCAAATAAAGAAACAACTGTTAAGGGTTTAGAACTGGCGTTGGAAATTTTGCAAAAAGAAAACGATTGGCAAAAAGAAAAAATGAGCCAGGCTCTGGCTAAGGCAGTGGGGGATAACAACTTAACCAACGGCGATGTTTTCTGGCCGGTTCGGGTAGCTGTTTCCGGCTTGGAAAAAAGCCCGGCCCCGGAAGAAATTATGTGGGTTTTAGGAAAAGAAAAAAGTTTAAAAAGAATTCAAAACGCCATAGAAAAATTAAAATTAAAATGAAAATAAAAAAACGAAAATCGGCGATTATTGTTTTGGCGTTGTTTATTTCGGCCAATTTTTTATTGCCCCAAAATTCCTTCAGCCAAACCGTGGCACCGGCTGCTGGCACCGCTGACAGCGCCATCAGCGACAGCGCCGATCCGGAAATCCAAAAATTAAAAGACGAAATCCAAAAATACCAGGACCAAATGACGGAACTGGAAAAACAGCATCAGGCCTACGAAGCCAGCATCAGCATCAAGCGCCAGGAAATCAGCAATTTAAAAAACCAAATGGATTTGCTGGACAGCAACGTTCAAAAAGTGGGGGTGGAAGCGCAAACCCTGGATTTGGAGATAAAAAAGACCGATTTGGAAATCGCCGACTTGGGCCTGGAAATCAACCTTAAAGAAAAGGAAATCGCCGGGCAAAAAGGCCAAATGGGCGACGTAATCAGGACTATCTATTTGCAGGAGCGCAAAAAAAGCTATTTGGAAATCGTGGTCTTGCAGGGCAACTTGGGCGGCTTTTTCAAGGAAGTCAACGAACTGCAGGTTTTGGAGCAGGGCTTGAGTGAAAAATTAACAACCTTAAACGATTTAAAAACCCAGCTCAATAGCCAAAAAGACAGTTTGGCCCAAAGAAAAACCCAATTAAGCGATCTGCACGAACAGTTGCTGGGCAAAAAAGAGCGATTGGAAATGGATAAAAACGCCAAAAATCAGCTGCTGGCCAATACTAAAGGGCAGGAAGCCCAGTTCCAAAAACTTTTGGCCGAGGTTAAAGCCGAACAGGCGCAAATCAATTCCGACATCCAAAGCCTGGAAATTAAAGCCAGGGAGCATTTAAAACAAACCAACGGCATTTTACCTAACGACAAGGATTTTATCTGGCCGGTGGCTTCCCGGGTAGTCAGCGCTTATTTCCATGATCCGGATTATCCCTACCGCTATATTTTTGAACACCCGGCTATTGATATCGGCCGCACCCCGCAAGGCACGCCCATTAGGGCAGCCAGAAGCGGTTACGTGGCCACGGTAAAATTCGACGGCAGCAAAAGCTACGCTTATATTTTAATCGTCCACAGCGACGGCCTAGCCACGGTTTACGGCCATATTTCCAAGCCCTACGTTAAAGAAGACGATTTCGTGGTGCAAGGAGAGGTGATTGCGCTCTCCGGCGGCATGCCCGGCTCGGTCGGTTCCGGTTCCTTAACCAGCGGCCCGCATCTGCATTTTGAAGTCCGCTTAAACGGCATTCCGGTTGATCCGCTGAGCTACTTGCCATAATATTTTGCGACACTTAAAATCCGTTCAATATAAAAATAGGGAAGAGAGCGCCCTATTTTTTGTTAAGCCAAGATATGCAACGAGCTAATCCTCCAATAAATTCCAAAAACCCAGGGTAGCCACCAAAACAATAATGTACAGCCAAACGTTGGCATGATTCTGCATGAAAACAAAAAGAATCACCAGAGCCAGCAGCAGGAGAACGATTTGTTTGCCCATCTATCTAAAATTAATAGTTAACGGTTTAATTTGGCAGGGCAGGGCATTAACTGACGTTTTTAACCCTTTTACCCCCGGATTTTACCCAGTTTGATGAGTCGCACAATATATCTTAGACGACACTTAAATACAGGCTTTCACCGGCTTACTTATAAATAACCTGGCCGGCTACCCTTAAATTGATATAATTGACCTTGGTTAAATCAATGATGCCGGCTAATAATGATTTTTTCAGCTTGGCAAACTGATCAGCCGAACTGTCCAAATAATTAACGTGGATTTCAAAACCCTGCTTGGTCACGATTTTAACATAGTTGGCCTGCGGGCCGTCAACCTTAAAATAGTCCAAATCCGCGTCCGGCAGGTCATATTTGCCAAAATTGGTGTATAAATCGGCAATTAAGGCCACTGTGCGCGGATTAACAAAATCCTGTCCTAAAACAACGCGCGTATCGGCTAAATCGTAAACCACGGGCATTTTTACATTAACCAGCTCTTTAATCATCAATTGGCTGGTAATTTTGCCGTCCAATTCCAAAATATAAAACTGTCCGCCCGAGACCCAGATTAATTTGCCCAGCCGCGTGGCTAAGCCGACGTTTAAAGTATGGGGAAATTTTTTGGTTAAGGAAAGTTCCGCTAAAATATTGGCTTGCTGAAACTGGCGCTGAATATTTTTTAAATCGGCGAAAAAATAATTATTGCCGGGAAAGATCAGCCAGCGACGCTGATTCATGGCCTGCCAAATGGTTTTTTCTATATCCCCGGACTGGGTCTCCCCTGCCGAACCGCTTAAATTAAGGGCGGTAATCCTTAAAGCCGAAGACCAACCGAATAAATAAATTAAATAAAAAACCAACAGGCAGCTTAAAATCCGATAAACTTTTTTACGCAAACCGGCAGCCTCTTCCCTGCCGTATTCGTGGGTTCTTTTACTCTTGGGCAAAGCCGCGGCCTGAAAATGCCGCCTTCTTTGATAACCGGAATGGAAAAATTTACGCAGCATATTTATTCAAGCGGTTTTAAAAAATAATAATGGCGCGCTATGCGGCGTCCGCTTTCTACCAGCCAATTCAACCAATATTTGCCCGTTATCGGCAAATCGTAGGCATGCAGTAAATCCAGCTTGTAGCCGCTAAAGCCCATTTTAAACCGGCTGACTCCGGCAATGGGGTGGCGCGGATTGTTATCCGGCGAAACGCCCCAAAAATTATATAAAACACAGCCGCGCTGCTTGGCTTCTAAAATAGAACGCCATTGCAATAAGTACGATGGTGAAAACTGCGGATGCAAAGTATTGGTGGCGGCCAGATAATAAACCGCGGTTTTACCGAAATAAACGATAATGGAAGCGGCCTCGGCCTGGCCCTGATAAACGGCAAATTTCAAGCTGATTTCATTTGATTTAAAAACCTTGAACAAATTTCTGATATAAGCCGCGGAAAACGGCTCATAATGCGTTTTTTGGGCGTGGGCGCGGTGCGTGGCTATAAATCGTTCGATCGCTTCGTTTGATTGGTCGGCTGTAATTTCTACGCCTTCGTTTTCGGCCCGCTTAATTAAATAACGCGTGGTTTTCCGTAAATCCGCCATTAACTTATCTTCCGGCTGACTTAAATTCAAGAGCCAAGTGGTTTCGGCATGAACGTGCATTGGCGCAAATCGATAACCAATGCCTTCCAGCATTTTCGCATTGGCTTTGGTATTTTCCAAAACAGGGCTTAAACGGATAAAATCCGCCTGCTCCTTTTTAGCTAAGATTTTCAAATAACCGGTTAACTCACGGAAAAACTCCGTTTGATAATCGTCTTCAACCAGCGGGCCGTGCGGGCAAAGCAGGAAGGTTCCCCTCTTGGCCGAAACTTTAATAACCAAAGCCAAGCCGACTAATTTATCATTTAAATATCCGCCGAGTTTAAAAACCACCGCGCCGTTTAATTCCTGAAACTGCGCCCAGTTAAAACTTTGTAAAAAACTGTAAAATTGCCTGGCAAAAACAAAATCATCCCACTCCGCCTGATCGGTAATTTCTTTAAAAATAATGCTCATTCCTGCCATTGGTTAATTAAATCAGCTACTTTTTTGGCTTGCGAAAAATCAATGCCGGCATGATTGGGTAAATTTAAAGTTTTTTGAGCAATATCTTCGGCTATGGGGCAGCTGCCTAATTGGTAAGCGCAATCATTGAAATTAACCTGATGCGGGGCAATGGCGGCATCGTACCAATTGCCCAAAATTACGCTTTGGCGCTTTAAATAATCAGACAACGATTTCCTGTTGGAAGTTAAAACAACCAAACGCAAATAAATGTTTTCCTTTTGATGATCGTTTGGGTATAAATAATCAGCCTGTTTATTGATTAAGGCCCGTTGGTAATAAGCGGCTATTTTTTGGCGATGGCTGTTAATAGCCGGCAACTTTACCAATTCCTCAATAATCAAATCGGCCAAACAATTGGGCAAAGCGTAATTTAAAATTTTATGATCTTGGCATTTATTTTCCGCTGCAGAAGTAATTTTGGGAATTAATTTAAGCGTTTTGGCAGCGGCAATGATTAACTTGCCCAGCCCGACGAAATAATAAGTTCCTCGGCTGATTTGGGCAATTAGCGGATAAAGCAAATTCTGCAAAATAACGCCTACTGGAGGCAGCGGCAGATTTTTTGGCAGCTTATTGAATAACTCCGAATCGTTAGTTGCCAGCATTCCCCCGTTTACCCCGGAAATCACTTTATCCCGGCCAAAGCTGAATACCGAAAATTTACCGAAAGTCCCTACATTTTGCCTTTGATAACGAGCGCCTAAAGCATGGGCGCAATCTTCCACCAAAATCAACCCTTTGGCACTAGCCAGAGCCAAAATTGACCCCAAATCGGCCGGTGTGCCAAAAGTGTGCTGAACCATAATGGCTTTGGTTTTAGGGGTAATGGCCGCTGCAATTTTTTTAGGGTCAATATTCAAGTCCGCTGGCTTGATATCCGCATAAATCGGCCGCGCGCCCAAGGCCATAATGGCATTGGCTACCGAAACGCAGGTATAAGCCTGGACAATAACTTCGTCGCCCTCCCCTATCCCGCAGGCGGCCAGCCCCTGAAAAATAGCGCTGCGGGCATTGTAAAAACTTTTAGCGTACTTGGCGCCGATAATTTTAGAAAAAGTTTTTTCTAATTCTAGAACCGATCCGCCTTTTCTTATTTTAAACCAAAACCAAGGCAAAAAATATTTTAAAGCGGCTTTGGTCTGCCTGGCCGAGAGGGTGCTGAAAAATGAGGCGCTGATCAGTTTCATAAAAACAGTTTTAAATAATTTCCGGAACGGCGGCCTTCAAATAAAATAACATTTTCTCCGTTTAACGATTTTAAATAACTGCTAATTTCTGCGGGCTTAATTAAAATTTTTGTTTCCGGAACGTTTAATGCCTTTAAACAGCCGGCCAGCAGCCGGCTGTAATTTTTGCCCGTTAAAATGATTTTGGCCGCAGCGCACTCGGCCACGGCCTCGGCCACGGCCTGATGGATTTTTTTGGTTTCTCGGCCCAATTCCAAGATATCGTCCAAAACCACCATTTTAGCCTGCTTGAATTGCCCCAATGTTTCCAGAGCCGCCAACACCCCGGTAAAATTGGCGTTGTAGCTGTCGTCCAATAAAATCAGCTGGCCGCGATTGATTAATTTCAAAGTTTGATCGACCATCGTTACCTTGGACACGTCTGCTTTGATTTCCGCCAAAGTTAAACCCAAAGCCAAAGCCGCGGCCATGGCCGCCAGCAAATTCAAAATATTATGCCGGCCGATTAATTCGGTGGAAAACTCCGCGTTTTGATTTCGGTACGTAACGTTAAACGATTGCCGCTGCCCGTTAAAAGTTATTTTGGAAGCAATCAAATCCGCAGCGGCAAAACCATAGCTGATTTTTTTAAGATTGGCGGGTAAAACCAATTGCCTGATGAATTTATTTTCATAATTAAGTATGGCGGTTCCGCCAATTGGCAAAGCTAGGATAATTTCCGCTTTGGCTTTAATAATGTTATCCAAACCGCCGAATAAAGCGCCGTGCTGGTTATCAATGCCGGTTAAAATGCCGATGCTGGGTTTTACCAGATCGCAGAGCCGCTTGATCTCCCCGATTTTATAAGCTCCCATTTCCGCAATAAAAAGTTCGGTTTCCGCCAAATTCAGCCGGTTAACGGTTTGGGCCACGCCGATTTCCGTATTATTGTTTTTTTCGGTTTTGGCTGTTTGAAAATGGCGTGCCAATACCTGATAAGTAAGCTCTTTAACGCTGGTTTTACCATAGCTGCCGGTAATGCCTATAACTTTAAGATTTTTGGCCAGGGCTATTTTATTTTTGGCAACCGCGATAATTCTTTGTTTTAAGAAAAAAGACAAGGGATAAAACAATAAAATAATCCCGGCAACCAAAGCGCCGGCAACCAAAGCGATAACCAATAAACCCGGATAAAATAAAACAGGCCGATTATAAAAAACCAGCAGAGCCATGGCTAAGGCCAAAATTGCCGTCCCAGCGGAAATTAAACCGGCTTTGGCGGTAAAAGAGGGTTTGATAAAAGTTCGCTTCTTTAAATGTTGAATAGCCAAAACCGCTTCCGCTAAAAAAACTATCGTAACTAGCAATAACCAGCCCGTCCTGTTAATTAAAGTTAAAATCAAAACCAAGGCGGCGAATTCCATCAGCGCGCCGAAATTAAAAACGGCTTTTTTGCCTTCCGGAGTGCTTAAATAATCCCGCAACCGATCCAGGCGATATTCCTTAATCTGCCAAACGGCCGTCCAAAATAAACCGTGCTTGACGATGACAGTTAAAAACAAAAGCCACAGAAAAATTTGGCTGTAATTTATCGCCATGGCCGTTAAAGATTATTGCTGATTATTTGATAAAGTTCGTCCGGGCTTTGCAGTTGCGGGCTATGGCCGATATTCTCCAGAACAACCAGCTGGGAATTGCCAATTAAACCGTGGATCAATTGTCCCTGCCAGAGCGGCGTAAAATTATCCTGCCGGCCCCAAATAATTATCGTTTTCACCCGCAAATATTTTAAGAGGTGCCTCAGGTCGTGCTTAATTACATTTTGAAAAATTCGTTTCATTATTGGATCATCCAGCTTGCCGTAATCCGAACCCAAAGCGCGATAAATCATGGTTTTTATCGGCGGCGGCAAAATATTTTTAAAGAATTTGGCCGCCAAAATAATCAAGCGTTTTAAAGCCGGCGCCTTGGGCCTTAAGGCGGCCGCGCCGGATAAAAACAGACCGATTAAACGGTCGGGGTAATGGTAGGCAAAATTAACGGCTACCTGGCCGCCGAAAGAATGGCCGAACAAATAAAAATGATCCAATTTAAAATAATCAACCGCATTTTTTAAAAATTTAGTATAATTTTCCAAATCCCAGGCAGCAGCAGGCTTGGCGCTTTGGCCAAAGCCGGGCAAATCCAAAGCTAAAACATCAATCGGCGCGCCGATGAACTTGGTTAAAAATTCCTGCCAGGTTTCCAAACTGCCGCCCCAGCCGGGTAAAAAAAGCAAATGCCGGCTGGCATTATTATTAATCTCCAAATAGCGGATGGAGAGATTATCAATAACCGTGTTTTTAATCTCCATATATTTCCCCGTGCTAATATAAGCTCCTCGTCTCGGTAATATGAAAATAAATTTTCATATTACCTCGCCTAATCAGTCGCTTATAAAATAACCGCCTCTTAATCGTGTTATTTAATCACCTTAAAATCCAAATATTTCCTTAAGATCCTGGGTATCTTAACCGAACCGTCGGGTTGCTGATTCTGCTCCAAAATAGCGGGCAATAAGCGGCTGGTAGCCAAGCCGGAACCGTTAAGCGTGTGCATAAATTCATTTTTACCGCCGGCAGTTTTATAGCGGATATTGCCTCTTCTGGCCTGGTAATCCAAAGCGCTGGAAACGCTGGAAACTTCCTTATACATCTTCATGCTGGGCAGCCAGACTTCCAAATCCACCGTTTTGGCCATAGCCGCCGAAGCATCGCCGGCCGCCAGTTTAACCGTTTGAAAATGCAAGCCCAGGCCGTCCAATAATTTTTCGGCGTTTTTAAGCAATTCCTTGAAAATTTTCCAGGAATCTTCCGGCTTGGCAAAAGCGAACATTTCCACTTTGTTGAATTGATGGCCCCTAACCATGCCCCGTTCTTCGGTGCGGTAAGCGCCCGCTTCCCTTCTAAAGCAAGGCGAATAGGCAAAATATTTTTTGGGCAATTCCGTTTCGGTTAAAATCTCGTCCCGATGGTAATTCAATAACATCATCTCGCTAGTGGCATTTAAACACAACTTGTCCTGCCTGTCCGCCGTAGCGCCAGCGGAGGCGGACGTCCAATATAAATCGTCTTTAAACTTGGGCAAATGGCCGGAAGTATAAGCCGATTGTTCGGTTAATAAAAACGGCGGGATTAAAAAAGTATAACTATTTTTTTTATGGAAATCTATAAAATAATTCAATAATGCCCATTCCAACAAAGCGCCTTTGCCGGTATAGGCCCAAAAGCCCGAACCGGACATTTTAACACCCCTCTCGTAATCCACCAGCTTTAAAGCAGTAGCCAGCTCAATATGATCCTTGGGCTGAAATTTAAAAATCGGTTTTTTGCCGCATATTTTTAAAACTTCGTTATTTTCCTTGTTGCCGGATTTTACATCATCAGCCGGCAAATTTGGCAAAGCCGCTAATTTTTCATTAAGCAAATTTTCCGTCTCCTTAATTTCCTGGTCCAAATGCTTTATTTTCTCGCCCACTTTTTTCATGCTGGCGATAACTTCCGGAGCGGGCTTGGTTTTGGAAGTGTTATTTCTTTGGCTTTTAAGTTCATCGGCTTCTTTAATTAAAGCGCGCCTGGCATCGTCCAATTCAATAATTTTAGCCAAATCAAAATCTTTTTGATTAAGGCGCTTTAATAAAGCTTGCCTAACTTCTTCTTGATGTTCTCTTATTTTATTGATGTCCAGCATATTTTTATATAAGATATTTTAAAATTTCTTCAATATTTTTCCGGCCGCAGCGTGGGAAATAAAATAACCTCTTTGATATTATGGGTATTGGTTAAAACGTTAACCAAGCGATCGATGCCCAGGCCCAAACCGGCGGTGGGCGGCAAACCGTATTTTAAGGCCTCCACGAATTCGTCATCCTTGCCCATGGCTTCGGCATCGCCCTGGCGCGCCAATTCCTGCTGAAACTTAAACCTTTCTTCCTGGTCCAAGGGATCGTTGAGTTCGGTAAAAGCGTTGGCTAATTCTATCCGGCCGCCAATGATCAGTTGGAATCTTTCCACGTAATTGGGACGGTCAGCGATTTTTTTGGCCAAAGGCGAAAGCTCGATCGGATGATTAATGATATAAGTTGGATTGATCAGCTTAGGCCGGACGAATTTTTTATACAGCTCGTCGGCCAATTTGCCGCGGCCCCAGCTTTTTTCCGGCTTCAGGCCTAACTCATGGGCTTTTTTAAAAAGCTCCTTATTGTTTATTTCATCCAAATCCACTTTGATTTCTTCCAACAGGGCCTGTTTAAAATCCACTCTGGGATAAGGGCCGGCAAAATCAATTTGCTTGCCGTCGTACTCTACAACCGTTGAGCCGTTTACCGCTTTAACCAGATCGGCCATGAACTTTTCCATAAACTCCATTAAATCCTCGTAATCCTTATAAGCCCAGTAAAACTCCACTTGGGTAAATTCCGGATTATGGGCGTAATCGATGCCTTCGTTTCTAAAACAGCGGGCAATTTCAAAAACCTTTTCAAAGCCGCCGACGATCAATTCCTTTAAATAAATTTCCGGAGCGATTCTTAGGTACAAATCGGCTTTAAGCGCGTTATGCCGAGTTTTAAACGGCTGGGCAATGGCGCCCGAGGCCACGGCTTGTAAAATGGGCGTTTCCACTTCGGTAAAACCCAACTTTAATAAGTAATCCCGGATAAACTGGATAATCCGCGAACGCTTGAGAAAAATTTCCTTGACTTTGGGATTAGCGATTAAATCCAAATAACGCTGCCTAAACCTGGTTTCCACGTCGGTTAAGCCGTGCCATTTTTCCGGCAAGGGCAACAGGGATTTGGTTAACAGTTTAAAGCTTTCCACTAAAACCGTTTTTTCGCCTTTATGGGTGCTAAATAAAGTGCCGCTAACTTCCAAAAAATCGCCGATATCTATCTGATCGGTAAAAAACCGGTAAGCTTCGCCGACTTGGTCTTTTTTAAAATACAGCTGGATTTTGCCGGATTCGTCTGCCAAATTGGCAAAGCAGGAACCGCCGTGCAGCCGCACCGAACGCAAGCGCCCAGCAATGATTACGGAATTTTTAATTTTATCAAAATCGGCCAAAAGAACCTTAATTTCATGGCTGCGGATGGCCGTTTTTAAATAGGGGTCAATGCCCGCTTTTTTAATTTGATTCAACCGCTCCAAACGGATTTTATACTCATCCGAGGGATTGATTGGCGCTGAAGTTTTTTGTGTCATAATGGGCTTATTATATCCAAAAAATCGGTTTTTGACAAGAAAATCGCCTGCCCTCGTTTACCTGGGCAATTTTTTGTTTTTAAACTTAAAATAATACTTTAGCCAGCTTAACAAATGGCTGCGGGGCGTGCGGGAAAATAAAGACCAGAAAACATTAACTTCGGCCGAAGCGCGCTGATGATAATGGATTACCTCGGCTTGTGGCAGATACCAAACTTCCCGGCTGTTTTCCCAAAAACGGCGGCACCAGTCCAAATCCTCCATATATAAAAAATATTGTTCATCGAACAAACCCACCTGATCAATTGCTTCCCGGCGAGCCATTAAACAGGCCCCGAATAGCCAATCAACTGATTTCTCCGTTAAATGATCCCAATCCATCATTAAATAATGCTCGTTCCACTTTTGGCCGGCGGCGCTTTTGCCTAAAAACGTCCGGCGATAAAAAGGCAAATGCCAATCGGGAAAGCGCGAACAAGTGTATTGCAAGCTGCCGTCGGGGTTTAAAATTTTCGGGCCGACTAATCCCGCCTGGGCCCGGGCCTCTAAAAATTCATACAGCCCGCTAATCGCTTCGGCGTTTAAGCGGACATCGGGATTTAAAATTAAAACATATTTGCCCGATGATTTTTTAATGCCCAAGTTGTTGCCGGCGCCATAACCGCGATTTAATGGGGCCGCTACGAATTTTACGCCCATAAATTCAGCAGCCAGCATTTCCGCTAAACCATCGCCAGAAGCGTTATCCACCACGATAATTTCGCAACTCATGGGCAAATCTAAGGACAATAAATTTTTAAGGCAATATTTAACCAAGCCCTTTTGCCGATAATTTAAAATAATAATTGATAAATCCATATTATTCGTACCACTTGGCCAATTCCTCGGCTGTTATTTTTCTGATATTTTTAATGATATATTTGCGCTTCAGCCAATTTTTCCGCCATTGTTGTTTAATCATTTTAAAAGATTGCCAACTGGTCGGTTCAACCAACAAGATAAAAGCGAATTTTTTAAATTCATACCAGGCCAGAGGCGGAAAATATTTGATCAAGTTCTTAAAAAATTCATTTTTAAACAGCAGCAGGAAATGATTTTTATAGGAATAAACCTTAACCAGCTTGTTTTTTTCCTGGCGATAAACCCGGGCGGCGCTATCGCTTAAATCTTTTACCCGCCTAACGCTGCGGTCATGATAAGCCACGCACTTCGGCAAATAAACCGCCTGATATCCAGCCAAACGCAAACGCCAGGCCAAATCCACATCCTCCTTGTAAGAAAAGAAATCTTCGTCCAAATATTCCTCGTGCTTAAAAGAAGACAGTTTGATTTTTACCCGCTCCAAAGAACTGCGCCTAAAAATAGGAGCGGCGCCGGAAACGCCGAAAATTTCCTTAATCTCGTTATCTTCGCCCAAATCCGTTTCCCCTTCTTTGATATTAACTACCCGATGGTTTTTAAAAACTTTAAGCCCCAGCGAATCAATGATCTTGGTCCGCTGATTATCCGCAAAATCCCAAATTAAAATTTTGCCGCTGGCGACCGCCGCCGCCGGCTGGTTATCCAAATACTTAACGGCCTGCTCCAAATAATCGGGCTCTAAAATTATATCCTGGTTCAACATCATTAAATACTCGCTCTCGCTCCAGGAAATGGCCTGATTATGGGCCTGGGCAAAGCCCAGATTTTCCTGATGAGCCACCATTTTAAGCTGGGGATAGTTTTCCTGCAAATATTTTACGGTCCGGTCGCTGGAACCGTTGTCTATAATCAATAAAGTGAAATCCTTATAGGTCTGGTTAAAAACAGAGGTTAAACAAAAAGGCAGATACTTTTCCGCATTGTTGGTAACCAAGCTGATGGCTAATTTATTGCTCATTCTTTGGCAGATAATTAATAATCGCCGTGCTTAGAATAATAAAACCGATGCCCAGAGGATGGTTAAGATACGGGCTGAAAACGCTGGTCACGGCTATGGCAATCAGGCCTAAAATCAGGCTTATGCCTAAAACCCCCAGTTTTAAGCTGGCTTGAACTATTTTAGCGATTAAATACAAATAAGCAAGCAGGCCCAAAACCCCCAGTTTAAGCCAAATGTCCAAATAGCCCAATTCAAAAGCATAGGCGGTATAAAGCCCGCTGGGGGATTTTTCCCTGACCCGCGGATCATTGCTGATGTAAGTTACGGTTTTGCCAAAACCAGCTCCCAATAACCAATGCTGGGAAATACTTTTAATTAACGGCTTAAACTGCTGCAAACGGCTGGAACCGGCCGCCTCTTCCGTTGGATTAGTTAAGCGCCCGAATAAAACCTTAGGATAATAATTGCCGGCCAGGAGCGATAAAAATCCCAATTCCAAAACAAAGGCCGAAATTAAAATTAAAATAATCCCGGTTAAATATTTAAAAGACAATTTGAATTTTATCGCGCCCATGATTAATAAAAATAAAATGCCGGCTATCAACCCCAGCCAAAAGCTGCGGGATAACGAAGCCAGCAAGGCGGTGCTGGACAAAGCCGCCACGGCGCTTAACCAAACTCTCTCCCCTTTTTTAGGCTTGGTTAAAATCAATAAAGCCAAAGTTAAAAACAAAGCCACCAGCAAATAAATCTGGGATTGAAAAAAAATACGATAAAAACCGTCGCCCAATGGAGTAATTTCGCCCAAGCCGCTGCTTCTAATCCATTGATAAAGCGGGGCTGAAACAGGCGGCAGCTGGCGGGAAAAAAGAGCCGCCAAGGCCAAGGTCTGCACCGACAAATAACCGGCGGCGGACAATAAAATGGCTAAAATATTTCTAATAATTTTTTCACTCGCCAGAGCGCTGAACCAAACTGGCGCCATTAAAAAAAACAGCCAGGCATTGGCATCCAAAAAAACATTGCTTAAGCGGTTATTAAGCAAACCCGCGGTTAGGCCCAAAATAATAACCGCTGCCAAAAACAAATAGCCGTTAAGCCATTGGTTGCCGATAAAAAATTTTCTGTCTTTTTTAAAAACAAACCGCCACAGCCAAACCGATAAAATAACAACAAACAAGCCGATCCTTAAAGAAATCCGCTGGCCGGCTAAAGTAAAATAAAACAAATAACCCTTGGAAGAAATTAAGAGTTCAGCCCATAAGGCATACAAGCCGTATTCCAATTTAAACAGGCTTAAAATCAAAACCGCGCCGGCGATTAACAAAAAAAATAAATTATTCAACTGAACAACGCCCTGAACCAAAAAAGAAATGACTTCGGCAATAAAGATCGATAAAAAAGTTATCCTGAATGTTTTACCGAATAAATTATTAAACATTTTTATGGAAAATTAAGGATAACAGCCAACTGACGGGGGTTAATAATAAAATCAGGAGATAAGCCACCAAGCTCTGGTGTTTTCTTAAATAGCGCAAACGGCTGCGGGAAAAAATAAGCTGCCGCTTAAAATTCCAAACCTGCTTAAAACTGGCTCCGCTATAATGGATAATTTTGGTTTGGGGAAAATAAACCACTTTAAAACCAGCAGCTTTAGCCCGCCGGCAATAATCCACCTCTTCAAACCAAATATAGTACTTTTCATCCAACTTGCCGATTTGCTCCATTAAAGAGCGGGAAAACAGGAAAAAAGCGCCCATCACCTGATCCACGGCCTGGGTTTTGGCATAATCAAAATCCAAAGCCAAATAACGCTTTAAGGGGAATAAATGATGCAGCTTAAACAGCATTAACAAATGGTCGGCTAATGTAGGAAAGCGCCTAACCGACGGCTGAACGGTTAAATTGTAATTTAACAGCTTGGCGCCTAAAACGCCGATCTCCGGTTTTTGCTTCATTAGCTCCAGGGCGTCTTTTAAAGAATCGTCTATCAGTTTAGTATCCGGATTTAACAGCAGTAAAAATTTACCGCGGCTTTGCGCCAGTGCCAAATTATTGGCTTTGGCAAAGCCCAAATTAACCTGGGAAGCGATTAAATTAACCTGCGGAAAATTATGGCGCACCATTTCCACCGTACCGTCGCCGGAATTATTATCCACTACAAGAACTTCGTAATTGAAATTAAAATTTTGTTGTACAATGGAAAACAAGCATGCTTCCAGCAATTCCTTAACCCGCCAGGAAACGATAATGATTGATAAGTCCATCAGATTTTTTGATAAACAATAGCCAGCATCTGTTTGATCCGCTTCAGCCAGCTGTGTTCGCTTACCGCGGCCAAACGCAATTCCTTAAGCTTGGGCTTGTCTTCGGTTAAAGCCAAATTTAATTGTTGATTAAACTCCTCGTAACTATTGGCTGAATAAACAAACTTATCCAAATCGGCCAAGCCCGAACTTTGGGTGGAAACCACCGGCTTGCCGCAAGCCAGATATTCATAAATTTTCATGGGATTGGTGGTTTTAATGAAATTGTCAATTTTATGCGGCACCAGGCCTACGGCAAACTGCCGCAGATACATCGGGGCTTCGTCGTAGCTTTTACGGCCCAAAAAATGCACGTTGGCATATTTCTTAAACCGCGCTTCAATTGATTTATACCAAACCGGCCCGGCTAAAACAAAGGTTTTTTCCGGATTGTTTTGGGCCAAATATTCCAATAAAGCCAGATCCAGCCGATCCTGGATCACTCCCAAATAACCGATAATCGGCTGGGGCAAATCCCCGATATCGCGGTTAATGATGTTGTATTCTTTTTGGTAATGCTTTAACTCCACGCCGTTGGGCAAAAAATGGACCTTTTCCTGGTGGGCAAACAAGCTTTTCAGCTCTTCGGCCACGGTAAAAATAACATCCGCCTGCTCGTCGATTAATTTGTAATTGTCCTTTAACTTGGCGGCCACGCGCCGATAAGAAGGATGTAGGGCCCAATTATCCACGGCATCAAAAATTTTTAAAGCCGGTTTGAGCCGGTTAAAATAACCGATTTCCAAAGGATAATAAGACCAAAGCAGATAATCGTCAAAATCAAGCTCGGCTAATAATTCATTCAGCTGCTGATAAAACCTTTTTTGGGAGAAA
The DNA here is from genome assembly GCA_026396575.1 of Candidatus Komeilibacteria bacterium. Classification (GTDB taxonomy): domain Bacteria; phylum Patescibacteriota; class Patescibacteriia; order UBA1558; family UBA10009; genus JAPLWM01. The sequence goes on along the minus strand of JAPLWM010000007.1, from coordinate 102,721 downwards.
TACGGCCAAAGAGAACTGTAAACAACTAATTTTTCATCAATGGTAAAGGCGCTGGAAAACAAAGATTTAAAAATCTTAGTTTTGCCTCGATAAACGCCAAGCTGCTGCCATAAAGTTTTTATCGCCCGTTTAAAAGTGCGGGGCGGATAATCCACGGCAATGATTTTTTCCACCTCTTCGGTTTGCAAGAGGTGCCTTAAAATATGCCAATTGCGGTTTTGTACGTCCCGTTCCCACTCGCAGTAGCTGGACATATTGAACATGACGATTTTTATTTTTTTGTTTTCCGCCATAAGTTTAACTTGGAAATTAATTTATCGGCTTGCTTGGCCCAAATAAAATCCCGTTCAACTCGGCTGCGGGCATTGTTGGCCAATTTTTTATATAACTCTCGGTTAATCAATAACTCGCTGATTTTTTCCGCCAATTCCTCCTGATTATCCGGATCAACCAATAAACCGGTTTGGCCGTCTACCACCGCTTCCATAACTCCGCCGCTTTTGCCGGCCACGGCGGGCAAGCCGCAAGCGGCGGCTTCCAGATAAACAATGCCAAAGCCCTCAACGTCGCCAGCCAGATTTTTAGCGGGCATCACGAATAAATCGGCAACTTGGTAATAAGCGGGGAGCTCTTCGTTGGAGATATTTTCCAAGAAAAATACTTTATCCGCCAAGCCCAATTTGAAAACAAGAGCTTTAAGCTTTGCGTTGTCCGGACCGTCACCGACCATAACATAAACCAAATCAGGAAATTTTTCCAACAATTTTGGCAGGGTCCCAATAACCGTCCCCTGCCCTTTTCGTTCCACCAATCGCCCTACCGTTAATAAAACCTTTTTATTATTTAAATTTAATTTATTTCTGATAATTTGTTTTTTTGCTTCATTGATTTCTCGATTCATTAAAATATTAGAACAGGGATAAACCACTTCCACTTTATCTTCGGCATAACCCAAATTTAACAGCTCTTTTTTGGTAAAATTGCTGTTGGCGGTAATAAACTCGGCATTGTCCAAAACCTGCCTCATAGCTTTTTCCTTTCTTAACTGCTGTTGCGGCAGCATGATATCCAAACCATGGGTGGAAGCAAAATAATGGATGTTGTAAAATTTCTTAATCAAGTAAGCGGCTTCGCCCACCGGCAACACTTGGCCGACCCAGATTAAATCCGGCTTATCTTTTTTTACATTTTTTTTAATTTCAAAATACAATTTTAGCCACTTTGGCCAGAAAAATTTGTAAAAAGAGGCGGGTCCGGCTTGAAAAACCTTAACCTGGTGCCCGGTTAGATTTTTAACCAAATTAAAATAATAATTGCCCACGCCGCCCTTAAACGGCGGATATTCCATAGTTACCAGTAAAATCTTCATGATCGTTTAAAACTCTGCTTAATCATCGTTAAATCTTCTTTATTAAAACCTTTTAATAAATATAACGCCGCCAAATAAATAACAGCGCCGATTGGCACTAAAACTATAAAATTAAGGAAAGCTAGCAGCCAAATCAAAATAAAATACATTGCTAAACTGGAAATAAAAATAGCGCCAAAGCGAGCGGCTAAATATTTAAAATTTACCGGAATAATCTGTTTAACCACATACAGCTGCAAACCGAACATTAAAAGAGTGCTTAAGCTGGAAGCAATGGCCGCGCCGATATAGCTGAAGCGCGGAATCAACAGAAAATTCAAAATAATATTAACCACCATGACAATGCCGATATGGACGGTGTTGCGGGTTTGGCGATTGCAGGCGTTTAAGAGCGAACCCAAAGGAAAGTTTAAAAACAAAAAAACCAAAGTAACGATTAAAATCTGCAACGGCAAGATGGAAGGCTCGTACTGGCTGGTATAAATCCTGATCATCAGCGGCCTGGCCAAAGCGATTACTCCTAAGCTGATAGGTACGGCAATGATGCCTAAAAAAACCATGGCTTTGGCAAAAGTTTTTTCCAGCAATTCCTTGCTTTGCACGAAGTAGGAAGAAAACGCCGGATACAGCGAAGCTACCAGGGCCATGGGAATAAACTGAAAAGAAAAAGTTATTTTATAAGGAATGCTGTAATAGCCAACCGCGCTGGCGCCGATCAGCTGATTTAATAAAACCGTATCAATATAGCCGTAAACCCTGGTAAAAATGGCGGCTAAGGCAAAAGGAATGGTAAAAAGCAGCAACGCTTTAACAATGCTTTTATCAACTTTGGCTAAGAATTTTAAACCCAATTTAACCTTTAATAAAATTGCCGAATAGCTGAAATTGAAAAAGCTGGCGAGCAGTATGGCCAGAATTAAAACCCGCAAATCATGCGTTAAATTAACGATAATGATGCCGGAAATAAAAACAATCAGCTGAAAAATAATAGTGCCGATGGACTCGAACTTTAAATTCTGATGCCCCCGCAGAAAGGCATAAAAAGTTAAGGTAAAAGAATCCAGCACCATGATAACGCCCGATAAATAAACCAATTGCTTAACCAAAGTGGGATTATTTAAAAAATTAATGGTAAGGGCGGCCGCCGCGTAGACTAAAATTGCCAACGGCACTTTAACCGACATAACCGCCGATAAATACTGCTGGCTCTTTTCCCTGAACTTGGCCACTTCTCTGACCAAAACATTGGATAAGCCGATATCGATTAAAACCGCAAAGATGGTGGTGAAATACAGGGCAAAGGTATAACTGCCCAAACTGTTAGCCCCGATTTTAACAGCAATATACGAAAAATAAATAAAAGAAATGAGCTTTTGGATAACCAAAGCGCTGGTAAAATAGCTCGTATTACGTGCGATTTTTGCTTGCTGATATTCCATAAAAATCGCAATAATTATAACAAAATAAGGGATTTTTGGCAAAGTTCTTGAATTTTTCCCCAGAATCAGGGATAATACCAAAATATGGAAAACTTTTGGCTAAAACTTAAAAAACCTATTCTGGCCCTGGCCCCGATGTGCGGGGTAACGGATTTGCCGTTTAGAACCATTTGCCATAACCTGGGCGCGGACGTGGTTTATACCGAAATGATCATGGTCCAGGCCCTGTCACGCAAAGGCAAACAAGTTATGGACCTGGCAAAAATATCGGATCAAGAACGGCCGGTGGTTTTGCAATTAGGCGGCAATGATCCTGAACTTTTTTACAAAGCGGCCAAAGTAGGGGCTGAAGAAATTCAGCCTGATGGCCTAGACATTAATTTCGGCTGTCCGGCAAAAAAAGTGGCTGGTCACGGCAGCGGCGCAGCCTTGCTTAGGGATTTGGAAAAATCCTATCAAATCGTCCAGGCCGTTATAGAAGGCGCTGGCGGTTTGCCCGTTTCGCTTAAAACCAGAACGCAAATCAAATCCAGCGATAAAGCCAAGGTGCATTACAGCTGGGAACTGCTGGATAAAATTAAAGATCTGCCCGTTAGCGCCGTTATGGTGCACGGGCGATCTTTTGAAGCGCCCTGGGTGGAAGAAGTGGATTACGAATATATTAAAAGCATGAGAAACCATTTTAAAGGCATCCTGCTGGCCAATGGCGGAATTAATTCTTCGGAAAAAGCCAAGGAAGTTTTGGAATTAACCAATGCCGACGGCTTGGGCATCGGCCACGGCGTTTACGGCTGCCCGTGGATTTTCAAGCAAATCAAAGAATACTTAAAAACTGGCAAATATAAAGATTTAAGCTGGCCGCAAAGGCGAAAAATCGCGCTGGAACACGCCCAGCTGGCTTTTGAAATAAAAGGCGAACACGGTTTAATTGAACTGCGCAAACAGCTGTTGTGGTACGTTAAGGGCCTACCCAATGCCACTGATTACAGGGAAAAATTGGTCAGGTTGAATAATCTGGCTGAAATTAAAAAAGCGTTCATGGAGATAGAAGGTTAGGCGCGCGCCGTTTAAAAAAATTATGGTAAATTAAATGTAGGGGCACAAAATTTTGTGCCCCTACATTGATATGCGTAAAATAATATTTTAACGCTTCTGCCATTGCGGCGCGCGCCTGGCTCGTTTTAAACCCGGCTTCTTGCGCTCTTTTTTGCGGGAATCCCTGGTTAACAGGCCTTCGCCTCTTAAAGTTTTCCTAAAAGTTTCATCAAGCTTTAACAGCACTCTGGAAATGCCGTGGCGCACGGCTTCGGCTTGGGAATGCTTGCCGCCGCCGGCCACCTTGATGGAAATAAAATATTTGCCCAGTAAATTCAATTTTTTCAACGGCTGTTCCACCAATTGCTGTGATTCAAAGTAAGGAAAATATTCCTGATAGGTTTTGCCGTTGATTTCTATGCCGGTTTTTTCGCTTTTAAAATTAAGGCGGGTTCTGGCCACAGCCGTTTTGCGCTTGCCGGCGGCAAATAAATAAGTCAGCTTGGCGTGTCCCAAGGCCGGTTTAATTTTAATTTCCGGTTTAATTTCCGCTGTTGGTTCGGTTTTGGGCTCTTTAACAACAACCGGAGCTTTTACCGGCGCTTTGGCCTTAACCGGAGCTTTATGAGGAGCGGCTTTATGGGCTGGGGCAGGATGAGTGGTAGTGGTTCTGGGCATAGGATTATTTAATAGTCAAACGCTTAATCATTTCTTTTCTTAATTTATTTTTGGGCAGCATTTTGCTGACCATTTTTTTAAAAAGCTTGTCCGGAGTTTCTTTGAACAACTTGGCTAAAGGCGCGATTTTTAAGCCGCCCCGGTACATGGAATGGGTATAGCGCACATCCTGAATCAGTTTTTTGCCGGTAAACTTAAGCTGGGAAATATTGTTTACTTCCACAAAATCGCCGGCATCAATATGCGGCCGGTAGCTGACCTTGTGTTTGCCCATCAGTAAAATGGCAACTTCGGTGGCAAAACGGCCCGGCACTTTGCCGGCAGCGTCTAAGATATGTTTTTCTCTGATGATTGCTGAATTCATAAATTTAAACAAATTCCAATAAAACTATTTTAGCTCCGTCGCCTTGCCGAGCGCCTAATTTGATAATCCGCAAATAACCGCCCGGCCTTTCCAAATAGCGGGGCGATAAAACTTCAAAAATTTTCTTGGCCGCGCTTTTAATTGGCAGCCTGGACATAACCACCCGGCGATTGGCTAAAGTGTTAACTTTGCCGCGGGTAATTAATCTTTCCACCATGGGCTTAACGGCCTTGGCTTTGGCCTCGGTGGTTTTGATTTTTTCATACAAAACCACCTGGCAGATTAAATTGCCAAGCAGGGCCTTGCGCGGCGCCTTTTTCCTGTCTAGGGTAACTTTTTTCTTTCTATGCCTCATAATTATGAAAAATTAACTTTTTTTGGGCCGGCCGCGCTTAACCGCTTTGGGTTTTTCTTCCTCCTTCGCTAAAGCTTTGGAGGATGAGTCGGCCGTTTCTTTTTCTTTCTTTTTGGAAGCTTTCGGTTCAACAACGGAAACTTCTTCCGCTGCTCCAGCCTTGGGAGCAACTCCCGCTTCGCCTTGTCCGGCGTTTAAAATAAACTGAAAATGGCTGTTTAAAATTTCGGCGGCTTGGGCAATGGCAACGGATGGAGAAATAGTGCCGTCGGTTTCTATTTTTAAAATTAGGCGGTCAAAATCGGTGCGCTGGCCCACGCGGACGTTTTCAATTTCAAAACCAACTTTAACCACCGGCGAATACAGGGCATCAATCATAATGGTGCCTAAATCCACTTTTTCTTTGGCCCGCTCTTCCACCGTTACGTAACCCATGCCCGCTTGCGCGATTAATTCCATTTCCAAAACGGCATTTTTATCGGTTAAAGTGGCAATCACGGCATTGGGGTTGGCAATTTCCACCTGGGCGTTTTTTTGAATATCGCCGGCAATAACCACCTTTTCACCTTTAACGTTTAAGTTCAAAATAATCGGCTCATTGGAAAATACCTTTAAGCGGAGTTTTTTAAGATTAAGCATTATTTCCACCACGTCCTCTTTAATATGGGGCAAGGCCGAAAATTCGTGCTGGGTGCCTTTAACCTTAAAAGCCACAATGGCCGCGCCGTTAATGGAAGAAAGCAAAACCCGGCGGAGGGCGTTACCCAAGGTTACGCCGTAACCCGGATAGCAGGGCTCGATAATTACCGTGGCCCGATTATCTTTGGCTTCCTTAAGGTTGAAAGTTGTTGGTAAAGCAATGCTCATAACATCCTCCTGTTTAAAAAATTAAAAATTAACGAGAATAAAACTCAATAATCAAGGTTGGGTCAAACGGCGCCACCAGTTCCTGTTTTGATGGCAAGCTGATAACCTTGCCTTCCACGGCGGCAGCGTTTAAAGCCAGCCAGCCCGGTGTTTCCACCTTGGCCAGTTTTTCCGAACGGGCCACCCAGTAGGGCTTGGCTACCACTGATTTTTTTAAAGTAATAAGATCGCCGCTTTTAACCTGGTAGCTGGGAATTGTGACTCTTTTATTGTTAACCAAAAATTGACCGTGGTTAACCAGCTGCCTGGCGCTATCGCGGCTATCGGCCAAACCCAAGCGGTAAATAACATTATCCAATCTAAGTTCCAAAAATCTTAACAAATTTTCCGAAGTATCGCCCTGCGCCTTGCCGGCTAAAACATAATATTTATGGAAATCTTTTTCCATTAAGCGGTAAATTTTCTTGGCGCGCTGCTTTTCGCGCAAACGGGTGCCATAACCGGACATTCTTTTGCCTTTCATGCCGGCCGGACCGTGCATGCCCGGCGGATAAGGGCGCTTAATCAACGGATTCTTGGGCGACATGCTTTTTTCGCCTTTCAAAAAAAGCTTCATGCCTTCCCGGCGTTCCTGCTTGCATTTTGGATCTAAATTTCTTCCCATATGTTGAAATCAAAATTTAACTTAAACTCTCCTTACTTTAGGCGGACGGCAGCCGTTGTGGGGAATGGGAGTCATATCCTTAATGGACATAACTTCCAAGCCGTTGGCATGCAGCGCCCTGATGGCGCCTTCCCTGCCCGAACCCACGCCCTTGATAAAAACATCAACCTGTTCCAAACCGGTTTCGCGCAATTTTTCCATTAAATTCTTAACCACCACGCCGGCAGCGTAAGGAGTGGCTTTTTTAGGGCCTTTAAAACCGCACTGGCCGGCAGAAGCGGCCGCAATGGCGTTGCCGTTAGAATCGGTAATGGTCACAATGGTATTATTATAACTGGCCTGAACATGGGCCTGGCCACGCTTAAGTGTGCGCTTGATTTTCTTTTTCTTGATTCTTTTTACTGCTGATTTATCTTCTGCCATGTATTTCTTGATTAATTGATTTCTTGATTTTTTGATTCATTGGTTAAGTTTTTTGCGCCGTCGGTTTGCGGCCACTGCCCATGGTTTTGCGGGTATTGCCCCTAACGGTGCGGGAATTGGTTTTGGTGCGCTGGCCTCTTACCGGCAAACCTTTTTGGTGCCTGGTGCCGCGGTAGCATTTGATTTCTTTCAACCTTTTGATGTTGGTTAAAACTTCCCTTTTTAATTCACCTTCGATTTTATAGGTTTTCTCGATATATTCCCGCAAACGGTTGGCGTCTTTTTCGGTTAAATCCTTAATGCGCACATCGCCGTCCATTTTTAATTCCTTGAGAATTTTATGGGCCCTGGGCAAACCAATGCCGTAAATGGCCATTAAGCCGATTTCCAATCGTTTCTGGGCGGGTAAAGTTACGCTGGCAATTCTAATTAACATAAGATAAAAAATTTAAATTAACCCTGGCGCTGCTTGTGCTTGGGGTTGGCGCAAAGGCAAACCACCCGGCCTTTGCGGCGGGTAATAATGCAATCTTTGCAGATTTTTTTAACTGAAGCTCTAACTTTCATATTAATTGAATTTACATTCTGTAAGTAATTCTGCCCTTGGTTAAATCGTAAGGGGTAATTTCCACTTTTACCCGGTCGCCGGGAATTAAGCGGATATTGAACATTCTCATTTTGCCTGAAAGATGGGCTAAAAGCTGGTGGCCGTTTTCCAGGCGGACTTTAAAGGTAGCGGCCGGCAATAATTCTTCAATAATGCCGATGACCTCGATGAATCCCTTTTTATTGGGTTTTGATTGATCCTCCATGGTTTAAAAGATAAACAAAAAAGGAATTCTCTTAACTTCCTGCCGATGTTTTAACTGGAACTCGGAATTTAAGGGAATATCCCGCTAAAATTAGGGAAAATATTGGATATTTTGTAAAAACTCTAACGCAGGTATAATTTTACACTAATGGCGGAATATGTCAAGGATTTATTCCAAAACCGCCTTAATCCGCCTAATGCCGCTGGAAGAGGCCTCTTCTTTAATGATTCTAAAATGCCCTAAAACGCCCAAATGCTCCACGTGCGGCCCGCCACAGATTTCCTTGGAATAGTTACCCATGGAATAAACTTTTACCTTTTCGCCGTATTTATCGCCAAATAAGCCAATTGCTCCCCGCTCTTTGGCCCGGCTAACAGTGGTTTCTTCGCAAACTACCGGCAAACCTTTCTTGATTTTTTCATTAACAATATCTTCAACTTTTTTAATTTCTTCATCGGTCATTTTTTGCGCATGGGAAAAATCAAACCGCAAACGCTCTTCGTTTATATTACTGCCCTTTTGCTCCACCGCACCGCCCAAAACATCCCGCAGGGCCTGATGCAATAAATGGGTAGCGGTATGGTATTTAACCGCCTGCTCCGAATGATTGGCCAAACCGCCTTTAAACATGCCGCTAGAGGCGGTGCGGGAAAGCTCCTGGTGTTTGGCCATTTCCAAATCAAATTCCCGCTCATCAACTCTGGCGCCTTTTTCTTCGGCCAGTTCCTGGATTATTTCCAAAGGAAAACCATAAGTGGCGTAAAGCTCAAAAGCTTCGGCTCCGGAAATTTTTTTATCAATGGCCATTTTGGAAAACTGCTTTAAGCCGTTTTCCAAAGTTTTTTCAAAACTTTTTTCTTCCTTATCCAATTCCGTTAAAATTTTTTTCTTATTTTTTAACAATTCCGGATAAGCGTCTTTAAGCTGATCAATAACCATTTCCGCGATTTTATCGCTTAAGTTTACGGCCAAGGGAATATTGATTTTTTTAGCCAAGCGGATCGCCCGCCTGATTAACTTCCGCAAAACATAACCCTGTTTAAGATTAGAAGGAATAATGCCGGAATGGTCGGCCAAAATAAAAATGGCGGCTCTTAAATGGTCAACGATAATCCGGGCCGAACGCTCGTTATAATTCTTGGCCACCGATTTTAAATAATCCATCAGCGGCGCCAATAGTTCGATTTCATAAATGGAATCTTTGCCCTGCAAAGCGGCGGCGGTTCTTTCCAAGCCAAAGCCCGTATCAACGTTTTTTTGTTTTAACGGTTCATAGTTGCGCATAGCAGTGCGGTTATACTGCATAAAAACATTATTCCAAATTTCCACCCAATTGGCGTCCTTGGGATCAAAACGGGCCGGAGCCGCGCTTAGCGCGGTCCAATAAAATATTTCAGTATCCGGGCCTTGCGGACCGGGATTGTTTCCGCCGGCCGGCCACCAATTTTCATCTTTATCTAAACGGGCGATTCTTGCCTCCGGCATACCGAGCGCGCGCCAAAGGTTATATGATTCTTCATCAAAAGGGCAATCTTCATCGCCGGCAAAAACAGTAACAGCCAATTTTTTAGGATTTAAGCCCAGCCATTTAGCATCAGTTAAAAATTCCCAAGACCACTTAATCGCCTCTTCTTTCCAATAATCGCCCAAACTCCAATTGCCCAGCATTTCAAAGAAGGTTAGGTGGCAATTATCGCCCACTTCATCGATATCGCCGGTTCTTAAACATTTTTGCACGCTAACCAAACGCTTGCCGGCAGGATGTTTTTCGCCCAATAAAAACGGCACCAAGGGGTGCATGCCGGCCGTGGTAAACAATACCGAAGGGTCGTTTTCCGGAATTAAAGAAGCCGAGGGAATAACGGCGTGCCCTTTTTCCTTGAAGAATTCCAAATATTTTTTACGTATTTCACCGGCTCTCATATTTATATCTAACCATAAAAACGGCTTAAAATCAACTGATAATTTTAGCGCCGCCCAAAATTTGTTCGCCTTTATAAAAAACCGCAAATTGGCCCGGGGTTATGGCTCGCTGCTTTTCTTTAAACACTACTTTTTGCTTGGTAATGATGCATTCCTGCTCCGCCTGCCTGTACCTTATTTTAGCCCGGCATTTTAACGGAAATTTCGGCTGAACTCCGGAAATCCAATGAACTTCACCGATAATCATTTCTTTTTTAAACAAGGCCTCGTCGGAATCGCCCCGGGCCACAATCAAGCGATTGTGCTTTAAATCCTTGGCCATCACATAGTAGGGCATACCACCGCCCACGCCAATCCCCCGTCTTTGGCCGATGGTGTAATACCAAACGCCTTCATGCTCGCCGATCTTCTTTCCGTCAATTGTTATAATCTCGCCGGTTTTTGGTTTAATTCTTTGCTGTAAAAATTCCTTCATCGCCACTTCGCCCACAAAACAAATGCCCATGGAATCCGGCTTGGCTGCCGTTGCCAAACCGAATTTTTTGGCCAGCTTCCTCACTTCCGGCTTTTCGTATTCGCCAATAGGAAACAAACAACGCTTCAGCTGCTCTTGCATTATCTGATACAAAAAATACGACTGATCCTTATTGTTGTCCAAACCTTTCAATAGCTGGTACTGATTTTTTGATTTTTTGATTTTTTGATTTCTTACATAATGTCCGGTAGCCACATAATCCGCTCCCCGCTTTAAGGCGTAATCCAAAAAGGCCTTAAACTTTATTTTGCTGTTGCATAAAATATCCGGATTGGGCGTTCGGCCTTCCTTGTATTCCTTGAATAAATATTCCACCACCTGGCTGCGGTATTCTTTTTCAAAACTGACTACCGATAATTTAATGCCCAGCTGTGAGGCCACCAAGCGCGCGTCTTTTTCATCCGAGCCAAGCGGGCATATTAAGGCGCCCTCGGCGCTAGAGCGCGGCGTCCAATTTTTCATAAAAACCGCTTCTACTTCATAGCCCTGATGCAGTAAAAGCGCGCAGGTTACGGAAGAATCCACTCCGCCCGATAAAGCCACGATAACTTTTTCGCCTTTATTTTTCATATTATTCCAAAACTTTCAAAAAAATCTGCTTAACTCTGATTTTTTCGCTTTCATATTTATTTTTAAAATCCTGATCAACCTCAGAAACCCTAACCATTGCTCCATTAATTTTTACCAAAGGATTAATTACCCGGTTCTTAGTGGCTAAACGGTAACGGTAATTAACTTTATCTTCCACCACTTTTTCTTTTCTTAAATTTTTAATCTCAGCCAATTTTTGCGCCAATTTAGGATTGGTTGAAGCTTGTAGTTTTGCTAAAACACTGTCATCATCGCCGCTTTGCAAATCTTGTTCATTAATTAAATTATCTTCCAGCGCCAGTTTTAAAACTTCGGCCATCATCTGGAATAAAGCCTCGCCCCATTCAACATGCCAAACATAGCGGCACAGATAATAAGAAAGATTGGCAAATTTTAAAGCCGCAGCTAAAGAGCGAAAAACAAACCTGCCTTGTTCAATAATCAAATCCGACAAAATTCCTTCAACCTCGGCTTGGATAATCCGGCCAACGCACTCACCATCCCTTAAAGTGTAATCCAAACGGTCGGCGCAAATATCCGGCAACTCATTATCCAACAACGGCCATTTTTCCAAATTGGCTGTTTTTTGATAATTTAAATCATACTTGGTTAAAATATTTTTTATTTCCTGGCCGAAATATTCAAGATGAATGGAATCCTGATGGTCTTGATTGGCGGTTTTATTGTAAAGATGGTCGATCACGTGGGAAAAAGGGCCATGCGATAAATCGTGGAGCAAGCCGGCAACTTGCTCCGCGAACGGAGCTTTAAAACGCTTTAAGAGAAGCATTACCCCTAAAGAATGGTCAAAACGGGTCAAATTGAATTCCGGAAAAGGAATGAAATAATTGCCCTGCTGGTGGATCTTTTTCAAGCGTTGCATTTGCGGCGTAGCCAAAAGCTCCAAAATCACCGGTTCGGTTATTTCTATTGGGCCGTAAATTTTATCCTGGTAAAGCATATTTTAATAGTATAACAAATACCCAGGTAAAATCAAAAAACCGCCCCTAGTTAGGCGGTTTCTTTAAATTAAGCTCTTTCTCTTTCTAACTTCAGTAATCTGGTATCATGCTCCCAAAGCATAGCTTTAATATCTTTTCTTTCCAAATCAATGTGCTTAATAATACTTAGGATAGTTTCCAAAGTACCATCCTGCTTAGCAAATTTCTGATTAATTTCCGACCTTAAATCGTTAAATTCCGCTCTTAAACCGTCGGAATCGGCTTTAATGGCGGTAAAATAAATGTCCGCCATTTTAACGGTAAATGGCGCGTCTGGGGAAAAGTTCGCTTTTCTAGGCATACTTTTTAATTATTAATGAATCGACTCTGGAATATTTATAATATCACTTGTTTAAACCTGGTCAAGTGGAAAAATTTAATTTTTCAACTCGCCTTTTTTATAAGAAATTATTACCGCCGTAATGGCCGCCAGCCATAAAGCGATTTCCAAATACCAATACCAGTGGGTAAAATAATTGCCTACCAAAAAACCGCCGGTAAAGCCCGCGTTATAAATGCCGATAAATTTGTTATAAACCGGCCAAAGCCATTTTATGCCCACAAACGGCGTATCCAATAAAAAATGCAACAGCACATTGGCAAAAATCAGATAAATTCCTTTAATCAGCCATTTCTTTTTATTAAAAAAATAAACCAGCAGCGCCATTAAAAAGGCCAGCAGGTAAAAAAACGGATAATCGGTAAAATAATTGCGGTGGCTGGAAACGGTGGTATCATGGAAAACGATGTAGGCAATGTCAAAATCGGGCAAAATTGAAGCTATCAGCCCTAAGCCCAGCCACCAGATATTTAAAGGCAATTTATTTTTTTTTATCAAATATCTGGTTAAGAAATAACCAGCAGGCAAATGGCCGATTAACATAACAAATGTTTTAATAATTATTTGGTAAGTATAGCTAAACTTGACAAAAAAATCAAATTATGGTATGTTTTCTTGAATTTGAACATATTTCATCAATTCAATATAACAAAGGAGTTCCCATGGGAATAGGTATCAACAACTCGAATTTTGAGGTTGAACTAAACAACGCCTCATATCGAGTTTACCTCGATTACGAATGGCAGGAGGTTCGACGCCATTGCCACCGCTGCGGTAAGTACAACGAAGAGCTGGGATCAGACGAGTATCCCGGCAAGAAAGTCACCGACAGAGTCGTGTTTATCAAGGTCGATTCGATCCACGATCTTGAGACCCACGAAGACATTCCAATCGACTCGCAACTGGGCCGGAGGATTCTCTGGCATCTCAAACGTGATGAATGCCGGCCGATCTGCTGGAAATGCCGGGAGACAGAAATAGATGACTTTTTTGATTATGCGCGCGAAGATAGAGCTGAAGCCGCAGAGCGTCCATTGTCCGAAAAAGACATGGACAAAATAGAAAAGTCGGGTCTTGCGGAAAGACCTGATCCGGAAGAGCACTGGGCCTCTCAGTGTCTATAAATACCTCGCTACCAAACTTCCCTTTCCAAGCTGCTAAGTTCACCCTGTGAACCTCTGGCAGCTTTTTTTATCTTTAAAACTTGACAATAAAACGAAAATCAATTATCCTATTAATCAATTACTCAATTAATCCATTAAATCTATGGCTCATAAGAAATCAGGCGGTTCTACAAGTTTAGGCCGGGATTCGGTTTCCAAGCGCTTGGGCGTTAAAAGGCACGCCGGACAAATCGTTAAATCCGGCATGGTTTTGGTCAGGCAGCGGGGCAGCAAGTTCAGGCCTGGCACAGGCGTTAAAAAGGGCGGCGACGACACTTTATTCGCCTTGATCCCGGGCAAAGTTAAATTTTCCACCAAAAAAATCAGGCGCTTTGACGGCAACTTGAAACCGGCCAAATTCGTCAGCGTGGAAGGAATAACACGTTCAAATTAAAAAAGGCCTTGCCTGGTAATAATTATTGTAAAACGATGTAGGGGCACAACATGTTGTGCCCCTACATTTTAAATTACATGATAATTAGGCAAGGCCTTTTTTTGATTCACGGATTATACTTTAATATATCGCCTAACCGCGAAAAATCCGCTTAACACCGTAATCACCACGGCAATTAAAAATTGAATGCCAAAAACCCTGAAAAAATTCTGGTTTAACAGAGTAATCAGGCTGGTGGAATATTCTTTGAAAAACCCGTCAATATAGGGCTGGATAAAGGCCAATAAAGGGTATAACACGGCCATTAAAATGGCCACGGCCAAAATGCTGTAAACAATGCCTTCGATTAAAAACGGCGAGCGGACAAAACTGTTGGAAGCGCCGACCAGCTTCATAATGCCGATCTCCTCCCGATGGGTGTAAATGCCCACCTGAATGGTGTTAAAGACCACCAACAAGGAAATAATGATGAAAAATAAGCTGATAATTAAGCCGCCGCGCTGAATTTTTTGGGAATAATCGCCGATGCCCTGGATTAAGAGCTTGGCATCGGTAAACTCCTGGTCTTCAATTTCCAAATACTGGCCATAATCCTTTTTGGACAGCTCGCTTAAAATTACCGGAAAATCCGAAATATTGTAAACATTGATCCGCAAGCTGCCGCGGAAAGGATTTTGTTCCAAAGAAGCCAGGGATTGCAAAATCAGCTTGTTATCCTGGTGGCGCGCCTTAAAATCCTCCAAAGTTTTTTCCGGCGTAATAAACTCCGCTTCCTTAATAGCCGGCAATTTTTGCAGTTCGGCCACTAAAAGCTGGGCCTGCTCGGGCGTGGCCGAAGCGGTTAAATCGATGTAAACATTGGTTTTGCCTTCCACCACCGCCAAAGTATGGGCGGACATTAAATTGAAAATAAACAAAAAGCTGACGGAAAAAAGAGCCAGGGTGATAATGGAAACGGTTACCAAGGACAGCCAAAAATTCCTCAAAATACTCTGCAAGGCGAATTTCACTACCCGGGAAAATTCAATAAAAAACATAAATTATATTTTAAACTTATAAAACGTATCTGCCTTTGGATTGGTCGCCGATAATTTGGCCTTCGTCGATGGTAATGACCCGTTTCTTTAAGCTGTTAACCACATCCCGGTCGTGGGTGACCAAAATTACGGTGGTGCCCAGCTCGTTGATTTTTTTCAATAAATCGATGATTTCGCGGGTATTGATGGAATCCAGATTGCCGGTGGGCTCGTCGGCCACCAAGAGCTTGGGCTTATGAACCAGCGAGCGGGCAATAACCACGCGCTGCTGCTCCCCGCCCGAAAGCTGGAAAGGATAGCGCTCTTCCTTGCCTTCCAGGCCCACGATTTTAATCACCTGCGGCACAATCCGGCGGATATTGGCCAAAGGCACGGCGCAGGTTTGCAAAGCAAAAGCGATATTTTCGAAAACGTTTTTTTTCTGCAATAATTTATAATCCTGGAAAACCACCCCGATCTGGCGCCTTAAATACGGCACTTCCCTTTCTTTAATATCGGTAATATCCCAGCCGCCGATAATAATTTGGCCTTCGGACGGCTTTTCTTCGGCAATCATCAAACGGATCAAAGTGGTTTTGCCGGTGCCGGATTGGCCGACAATGGAAACGAATTCGCCCGAAGCAATATCCAAATTAACGGTTTTTAAAGCAACCACATTGGGCTTATAGTATTTGGAAACGTTGGTGAATTTAATCATGGTTTATTTAACTGCTTCAATTTTTACCGGCATAATGCCGCCTGATAAATTGCCGATCTGTTCAAAAGCGAATTTATCCAAATCAATAATCCGTTTGGTCCAAAGCTCCGGGCCGTAATCATTAACGGTCACGATGGCGGTTTTGCCCCGATTTAAGCCAGTACTCTGATTGGTAACCTTAAGCCGAGTGCCTTTGGGCCAGTCGCGGCTGGCGGCAAATAAGCCGTTTTTAAAGGCATACCAGCTGGCTTGGCCCGACCACTGGTTTTCTTCTTCAAATAAAGCGAAAGTTGAAGAAGGTGATTTGGTTAAAGCCGTAACCGTTTGTTCCCGGTAATCGTCAAATGAAGGCAAGGGCAGCCAAGCGGTTGAACTGGCGTCCCAATAATACACCGCTTTGGACCGATTATCCAAAGAATCGTATTTAAAGGACAATTCTATAAAAGAGCGTTTGGCGGCCAAATCCTGGCAATAAAGCTGGTTAATCTTTTTTAAAGTGGCCTGATAGACCTCGCCGCTGCCCTTGGTTAGCCCCAAGGGCTTTAAAATTTCCTTAGCGTATTTTTCCTGAAGCCTGGCTACCGCCTGTGCTGTTATTTTATCATATTTGCCGGTAATTTGAACACTGGAAAACTCGGCCGTGTCTTTGAGGAATTTCTGCAGATTTTTAACTTCGCTGACGCTGTTTTTTTTAGTGCTGGCAATTGATTGTTTTAAAATCGGCTGGCAAGCCGCTGCCTTGCCTTGCTTTAAAGCTTCGTTTAAATCCGTATCGGCAGATGATTTTAGGTCCAGCTGGTAAATATTGGAAAGCCGCTTCTTAGCCGAAGTCGTGCCCAGGAAAGCTTTAGGTTGAATGGCAATGGTGCCGCTTTGGCCGGTTAAAGATTCGGGCAAAGCCACGCTTAATAAATTATCGTTTGAAGCAACCGTTGCTTGGCCCTGCCAAGGATTGGTCACCGCACTGGCATCGGCTAAAATAAGCTGATTGTTTTTGCCTTTAAGTTCAATAATAATTTCACTGTCCGTTTGTTCCACTAGCGGAGCAAATTGCCACTGATTGGTTTTAGAGTCTAGATAATAAACAATTTTGCCGGCATTGTTACTTTTATCCAAAGCCAAACTTATTTTAAAGGACTGATCATCGGTTATTTCCGGCGCATTAAGATAATAGGAA
This sequence comes from Candidatus Komeilibacteria bacterium, assembly GCA_026396575.1. Classification (GTDB taxonomy): domain Bacteria; phylum Patescibacteriota; class Patescibacteriia; order UBA1558; family UBA10009; genus JAPLWM01. The sequence goes on along the minus strand of JAPLWM010000007.1, from coordinate 85,857 downwards.
TAAACGCTGCCCGTTAAATTGCCAGGTAAAACGGAATTATCCGCCGGGTAAAGATAAACATCCAAATAACTGTAACCCGCCGCCGGCACGGTTAAACTGAAAACCTTGTCCTGGCTTCGGAAAATAACTTCATTAGTTAGATCCGCGGCGCTGTAATGCTGGCTTTCGGCCAAAGCCAGGCCCGGCAAAAAAATCAAGCCGATTAACAAAAAAAGAAGTAATCCTCTTAATTGCATATTTTAAAATTTGTATTATAATGTAAAGCTGATAAGATAAGCAGGTATAAGTTTAGCGGTAGAACGTGTCCTTCCCCCGCCTAAGCGCTTCGCGTTACGGCGGGCAAGCAAGGATAGATGCGGATGTAGTACAGTGGTAGTACACCTGCTTCCCAAGCAAGCAACGCGGGTTCGATTCCCGTCATCCGCTCCAATATTTTAGCCAACGTAGCTCAGCTGGTAGAGCAATGCTTTCGTAAAGCAGAGGTCGTCGGTTCAAATCCGACCGTTGGCTCCAGCCTTCGTCCCGCAAAGCGGGACTACGGCTGGCTTTGCCAGACGTGCCAGCTGATAAGCTGGCAAAAGGCTAGTTCGCCGCAGCTTTAGCGGAGGCGGACAATTAAATTTTTATAAAAGTCAAAACCTTGGCTTTTTTAATTTGTTCGTTTAAATAATCGGCAAAAGACGGACGCTGCAAAAAGATCTGAGCGGCATGAAAAGTGGTTTGCCCGGTTTTATCGTCCGACAATTTTTCAATCAGTTTAATAATATGATAGCCGTCGGCGCTCTCCACCACCGCGCTGAACTGGCCCGGCTGCAAGTTTAACAGGGCCGCTTCCAGCTCCGGCGCCAGCGTGCCCAGGGCAAACCAGCCCAAATCGCCGGCCACATATTTGGTACTATCCTGATTAACCGCGCCGGCAATGGCCTCAAATTTGGTCGGATCCTGGTTAAGTTCGGCCAGATAATCTGCCATTTGTTTTTTAATGGCCGAATTAGCGGGCGACTGATTAAATTGCCCTTCCACTTTTTTAGCCAGCAGCAGCGGCTTGATGATTTTTTCGCCGTATTCGCTTAAATCCCAATCATATAAATCCTTGACCAATTTTTCTATTTCCGCTTTGGAAGCGGCGCTGGCGACTATTAAATCCAGCTGTTGCTGCAATTCTGGAGCGGTAACGCTTAAACCCTGCCGGGCGGCCAATTGGGCGATGACTTCCTTGGCAATCAGGCTTTTAATGACCTGCGATTTTATGTCCGCCTCGCCGGCCGTGATCTGGGCGCGGTTAAGATATTTTTTTAAAGCGCTTAAATCGGCAAAGTAGATTTTAGCGGCAATCAACCGATTGTTAACCTTAAGCACCGGATAAGGAATAAATTCGGCCACTTTTTTTACGGCCGATTGATCCCAGCCACCCAAATAAATGCCGGCAGCGGATAAAAACAACAAAAAAACCGCGGTTAAAAAAATTATCCTGACGATTCTTAATAAATGATGCTTAACGCCCTTTGGCCCGATAATAATGGCGACCGCTTGTTCTGTTTCGCCTGCGGGCTGTTTTTTTACCGGTTCGGCCGCAACCGGCAGCGGTTCAACTTTTTCCTCAATGACCGGTAAAACCGGCGATTTAATTTCCGCCAAAACCGCTGCCCTGATTTTAGCCAATTCCGCCTCGCTTAAATTTTCCGGCTCAACGGCTTTAACGGGAGAATTTTTAGCGGCTGCGGTTTTGGCCGTCGCCACAACCGGCGGCGCCGGAATGGCTGATAACTTTGGCGCGCTTTTTTCCTGAACTTTTTCAGCCGAATCGTCTTTTACCGGCAAACCCAAAACTTCCTTAATTTCATTCTGATACTGTTTTTCGATTTTCTTTTTGGCTGACAAACTTAATTTAACGGCCGGAGCCGCTTTGGTTGATTTCGGTTCTTTGGTTTTTAAAAGCGCTTCGGGAATTACCTTGGCTGTTTTAACTTTAGCCGCGGCGGCTGTGAATTTTTTAGACGGCATTGAATTGATAACCATCACAAATTTTGGTTAAAAAAATAATTCCACCAATTTAAATAATTAGGCTGGCTGGCCGTTTGATCGGCTAAACCATTAACCAATGAAGTATTGGCCGCTGCTTGGCCCGGGGTTTTTTCTTCCGGCACGATAATAATCTGTTCGCCGGGCTTTTTTAAATTAAGCTTGGTCCGCGCTTCGTTTTCCACGAAAGCCATGGTTTTAAAATACTCAATCGAACCGCTTAAATCCTGGTTGCTTTTGTTTAAATCATCCAGCTGGACCAAGTATTTATTGATTTCCTGCTGCAAATCGCGGCGATTGATGATTTCCTTGGCCAAATTAACGGAAAAAAAGATTAAAACAAACAAACTGGCAATTAAAAGAATTTTGGAAGATAAAAAACGCCTGCCTAAATTTTTGTTGCCCCACATAGTTACAAAAAATTATACCACAAATCGGCCTAAACGGCAAAAATCTCCCTTTTAGGCTGCCGGGCGGTTTTTCTTAATGGAGAGCAAAAGCTGCTGGACTTGCTGGGGTTTGGGTATTTTACTAACAATAATCGGCGATTCGCTGCCAATCAGCTGAAGGCGCACCGAACCGTAGCGTAAAACCGTCTGCCAAAAGCCCTTGATGCGCCAGGAAACGTCCTGGATTTTTTCATAATCGGTTTCACTGACCCGCCGATCGAATAAGCCCTTTTGCCGGTATAAAATCAATCTTTGGTTGGTGATTAAAAAAACATTATAATGCCACATAACAATCAAGCGGACCAGCAGCCACAGGCCGATAATTAACAGGATAAAAAATAAAATTAAGCCATATAATTCCCATCTAAACAGCAGGAACATCAAAAAGAAAGGCAATAAAAAAAAGAATAAGGCCGCCGCGGCCGGCTTGAAAAAAACCGCCGGCGAGAAACGGATTAAACGCTCCAGCTCTTCCTTTTCTTTTAAAATTCTGGTAAAATAAGGCATATGAATCGCAAACGGGTAAAAATAGTGTGGATAATTCTAAGTGTGTTCATGGTAATCTCCATGATTTTTTGGAGCATCAGCTCGCTCTTCAATTAATTTTACCTTAATTTTGGTTTTTTAAAAAGCTGATAAACATCAGCTTTTTAGTTTTCTAACTATTCCCCTATTCGCGTCAACCTCAACTAGGTCGCCGTCTTTAAATACTTGAGTGGCGATTTTGGTGCCGATAATGCAAGGAACGCCCAATTCCCGCGAAACAATAGCGGCGTGGCAAGTAATGCCGCCTTGTTCAGTAACAATGGCTATCGCCTGCTTCATAAGAGGCACAAACTCCGGAGTAGTATTATTGGTAACCAAAACCGTATTTTTTCCTAAACTGGAAATTTTATGGGCATCCTTAACTATTTTAACCCTGCCTTTTACCAAGCCGGCGCAAGCCGACACCCCCCTTATTTTAACAAAGTTATTTAAATCGGGGAAGAAATCTTTTTTATTTACAAACTTTTTTAAATAATCGCCTTCGTAAACAACAAAACCTTTAGGATTGCCGTAAGTAAAATTCTCTTTAATTCTAGCTGTTATTTTTTGCCGATTAATCTTTTTATTTAAAAATATTTCCTTAACTTCCGGAAAAACCAAATTATAATAATCATTTAATTTTAAATTAGTCCGCTTAGCCATTTCAATAAAAATAATAGCCAAAAAATGGCTGAATCTTACCAAAGCGCATTTACGGTAATCCTGCATATGTCCCATTAACTCAGACATTTTAATTACCTTGGTTAACCAAGGATCATTAATTTTTTTAAGCAGCTTCTTTTTATTTTTGTAATTTAGAGATAAAACCGCTGCAAGATTTTGTTGATTTATTAAAAGCTGTTGATATAATTTTTTAGCAAAATCCTCCGGTTTTAAAATTCTGGCAAAATAATTATTCCCAATCCAATAATATTTGGCAGCGTGTTTAGTTAAAGCCGACCATGCCTTTTTATTCTTTTTAAGATAATTTAAAAACTGGCTCAAGGCGGACCAATTACCTGTAATCAATTTTGTTAACCAAAATAAATCAATCGCCTCTTTATTGGTATAAGAAGCGATAGTTGGAGCAGTAAGAATAGTAATGGTCTTTGGCAAATTAAATTTTTTAGGCAAACGGCCTTTAATAAAATTACTTAACCAATCCTCCGAACCGACTGTTAAAAAACAATCGGCCAAATAACCGGTTCGGCCCTGCTTAATATTGGCTAAATACAGTTTTTCGTACCAATGATATAAATCTTTATCGTCCAATGAAGAAAAATCGATTTTTTCCGCCTGTTGATAAACTTTAAAATTAAAGGCGGAATCCTTTTGCCAGTGCTGGTAAATTTTATTGAAAAAATTTAAATTTTTCTTAGCCTGGCTGATAAAAATATTCCTGACCCTAGTTAAATCCCTTAAATCCCAAAGCCAATCCAATTCTAAATTACCCTGCTTATTTTGGCTATTAAAACAATAGCCGACTTTAAAACCAAAAGGGTAAAGCTTATTCATTTCATAAACTCCGGCATGGATGCCCTGCATAAAAATGGTATGCAAAAAGCCAGGATAATCTTTTTCCAGCCATTTAAACCGAGGATTATTTGGCTTTATTTTATGAGGTTTTAATAATTGATAATCAAATTTATTCATGAAAAATTTAAAAAGCCGGTTTTATGTTTATTAATCATACCGGCTAAATATTAAAATGTTTTTTAAGATAGCTCTTTATTTTAGCTAAAACCGCTATATTCGCTCCTCCTATTTTTTTAATGAATCTTTGCTTATCAAATGAAGAAAGATGATAAACTTTAATAACGGAATCGGCGTAAAGATTATTTGTTTTATCCTTAATCACCTCTATATCATTGCTTAAGCAATCGCTAAGATTGCTGGTAATGGCCATAACCGTGACTAAGCCGGAATAGTTTAAAATATCAGTGGAACTTAAAATTACCGCGGGCCGATTTTTTTTAAATTCATGCCCAACGCTGGGATCGTATTTAACCAGCCAAATTTCTCCTTGTTTCATAAGCCCATGTAATAATCATGCTCTTCTTTAGACAGCGGTTTTAAAGTGCGGTGGGAGTCAATCGCGCCGGTTTGTAAAAAAGCGCTTTGCTGGGATTGCTCAACCTCGTTGTCCAGATATGTCAAAGGAGTAATTTTAAACAAAGGCTTGGATTGCTTAACCACGATAAACGACTGGCCTTTTTGCACTTTTTGGGCAAAGCTCGGCATATTCTGCCTTAATTCCTTTAGACCAATAATTTTTTCCATAAAAATACAGTTTAATTGTTAATAAATAAAGTTTACTAAAAGATTAACTTTAAGTCAACTTTAATTATCTTTTTAGCACGGCCATAAACGCTTCCTGGGGAATATCCACCTTGCCCGTGCCCATGGCCAGCATTTTCTTTTTGCCTTTCTTCTGTTTTTCCAACAATTTGCGTTTGCGGGTTACATCGCCGCCGTAGAGCTTGGCAATAACGTCTTTTTTCATGGCGCTGATGCGCTCGGCGGCGATTATTTTTCCGCCGATGGCCGCCTGGATTTTTACCACAAACATCTGCTTGGGCAGAACTTCTTTTAAAGCATTGACTATTTTTTTGCCCACCCGGAAAGCGTCATCGCGGTAAACAATAGTGGAGAGCGCTTCCACTTTATCGTCGGCTACCAAAATATCCAATTTTATCACATCGGCCAAACGGTATTCAAAAAATTCGTAATTTAAAGAAGCGTAGCCCGAAGAAGCGCTTTTTAAATTATCGTAAAAATCCACCAAAATGGCGGCCAGCGGAATCTGGTAATGCAAAATTACCCGGTTTTCGTCCAAATATTCGGTAGTTAAATATTCGCCGCGGTTTTCCTGGACCAGCTTCATAATATTGCCTAAATATTCGGACGGGCTGATAATGTCTATTTTTACGTAGGGTTCGTAAATTTCGGCAATTTGGCCCTGGTCCGGCAATTCCTGGGGGCTATGAATGGTAATTTCTTTGCCGTTTGAGGTTTTTATTTTATAAGCCACCGACGGGGTGGTAATTACCAAATGCAGGCCGTATTCCCTTTTAAGGCGTTCCTGAAAAATTTCCAAATGCAACAAGCCCAAAAAACCGCACCTGAAACCGATGCCCAAAGCCGGCGAATTTTCCGGCTCGTAAAAAAGGGCGGAATCGTTTAATTTTAGTTTTTCAATGCCTTCCCGAAGATGGGGATAATCGTCGCCTTCTTTACAGAAAACGCCGGCAAAAACCATGGGCTTAACTTCTTTATAGCCGGGCAAGGAGGGCGCCGGAGCAGCGGCTAAAGTAACGGTGTCGCCCACTTTTACCTTGCTTAAATCCTTCAAGCCGGTAACCAAATAACCGATTTCACCGGACGACAACTTTTCAGCTTTTTTAAAATCCGGCTTAAAGTAGCCCACTTCCAAAACTTCGCTTTCCGTATCGGTGGCTAAAAACACCACCTTGTCCCCGGCTTTAAACTGGCCGTCGGTTAAGCGGACATAAGCCACCACGCCTTTGTAATCGTCGAACTTGGAATCAAAAATAAGTGCCTGAACATTATTTTTGTTTTCGCCTTTGGGGGCGGGCGTACGCTCGATAACCGCCTGCAAAACCAAATCAACGTTTTTGCCGGTTTTGGCAGAAACCTCGATAATATCCTCGCTGGCGCAGCCCAGCAGATTAACGATTTCCTTGCGCACTTCGGCAGTGCGAGCCGCCGGCAAATCTATTTTATTAATCACCGGAATAATCACTAGATTCTGTTCCAAAGCCAAATACAGATTGGCTACGGTTTGGGCTTCCACACCTTGGGTGGCGTCCACCAATAAAATGGCGGATTCCACGGCCGCCAAGGACCGAGAAACTTCATAGGTAAAATCGGCATGGCCCGGCGTATCGATTAAATTTAAAATATAACCCTGCCAGTCCATCCGCACCGGCTGCAGCTTAATGGTAATGCCCCGCTCGCGCTCCAGATCCATGCTATCAAGCAGCTGTTCCTTCATTTTGCGCACTTCCACGGTTTTGGTGATTTCCAAAAAACGATCGGCCAAAGTGGATTTGCCGTGATCAATATGGGCGATAATGCAAAAATTACGAATTTGGTTCATTTGATATATTATTTTAACAGCGGCCTTAAGCCTTTCAGCCAATTTTTAACAATATCAATTTCCTGGCAGTTGGTTAAGAGGCAGATGGCTAGATAGAAAATCAAGCCGACGGTTCCGGCTGCCAATCCTTGCAAAAAAATGCCGATAAAAGTTTGCATGTTTACCAGGCCCGCCATAAAACGCAACATGATATAAACCACCCCGCCGGCCAAAAGCGAATTAACGCTGATTTTAAAAGTTGACCAGATGATTTTTTTATCGTCCAAATACCCGAGGCGCAACCTTAAAACCATCAACAATAAAATCATGTCTAAAATGGAAGCGATAGAAAAGGCCAAAGCTAAACCTTGCACGCCAAAACGCTTGCCTAAAACAATTGAACCCAGAATATTTACGACAATGGTAACCAGGCTGATAATCACCGGCGTTTTGGTGTCTTCCAACGCGTAAAAAGTTCTGGCCAGCATGGGAATCAAACTTTGGGCGAACAAGGAAACCACGAACCAGCCCAGGGTTTGCGCCGTATAATAGGTATCCTGCCAATCAAAATGGCCGCTGCCCAAAATTACCCTGACCAATTGGGCCCTAAGGAGCAGCATTAAAACGGACAGCGGAATGATTAAAAACAGAATCCGGCGGAAATTAATAGAAAAAATCTGGACAAAACGGCCGTGCTGTTTTTTCGCCAGCACTTCGGAAAAAAGCGGAAAAACGGCAATGGCCAAAGAAATGCCGAAAATGGAGCTGGGAAAAGTCTGCAGATTATTGGCCAAGGTAAAAATCGCCAAACTGCCGGGCATTAAAGTGGAAGCGATCACGGTAATGACCAATAAATTAAACTGATTAGCGGCCAAGCCCACGGTCCGCGGCACCATTAATTTAAAAACCCGCTTAACTTCCAGGCTTATTCCCCAAAACCATTGCCAGCGCCAGCCGGCTCTTAAAACTTCCGGCAGCTGGATAAGAAGATGCAAAGCCGAACCGAAAACCACGCCCCAAGCCAAACCTTTGATTCCCCAGATGGGATAAAAAACCAGGATGCCGAAAATAATGCCCAGATTGTAAAAAACCGGCGCCAAGGAAAAAGTCAGGAATTTTTTTAAGGAATTCAAGATGCCGCCGACCACGTTGCTGGCGCCGAAAAAGACGATGGAAAGCAGCATAATCCTGGTTAAGGCGATGGTTTGGGCCAGCTCGCTGCCGTTAAAACCGGGCACGATTAAACGGGTGCACATGGGCGCCACAAAAAACATGATCGCCGCCAAAACAATTAAGGTGATTAAAAGATAATTTAAAATCGTGTTAGCCAAACGGTAAGCACGTTCTTTATTTTCCAGCCAAACGCGGGTAAAAACCGGAATAAAAGCCGAGGCCAAAGCGCCCAAAACCAAAGTGTTAAAAATCAAATCCGGCAATTTGAAAGCGGCATAATAACTGTCCAAAATGGGACCGGCGCCGAAATAACCGGCCAAGGTCCGATCCCTGATTAAGCCGAGCAGATTGCTTAAAATACTGAAAAAGGAAATTAAAATCGCCCCGCCGCTGACGGTAGTAACCAATTTATTCCAAACTATTTTAAGCATATTAGATATTAAAAAAAATAAACAATCCGTTGTTGGATTGTTTAAATTATACAATAAATCAAAGTTTTTTTCAAGCTCCGTTTTATTTAAAATCTTATCAGCGGATTAAAACGCCGATCTTAAAATCCCCGCTTAAATCTTCCTTAAAATTTACATTTCTTCCCTTAACCGTTAATTCTTTATTGGTGCTGGAATTGGACCAAACAACGCTTCGGTTTTCCGGCAAATACAAATTGCCGCTAAAGGTGGCGCCCTTTACGCCGGACTGGCTTTGCACCAACAAACTATAAGTGGGATCGTTAACCGCTTCTTTAAGCCCCAGCAGGGTTAAGAGCCGGCTTAAATAACCTGCGCTAAACGTTAATTTAAAAGGCAAATGATAGGAAAAGGTTAAAGTTTTGCTTTCCCCGGGAGCCAAAGTCAGCCAGTTGCCAAAAACCGTTTTGCCGAATTCATTATTAATGCCGGTGCCCGTTTTGGCATCGGTTTGCACAGCTCCGCTGATCGCTAATAAATCCTTATCCGGCGAATAGCCCGGATAAACTTCTTTAAACAAAGCCGGGTTAATGGTATCGTAACCCGAAGCCTCCAACAACTCGCTGCCCTGGGGCACATAGGCGCGGATATACGATTTATTCAAGACCCGCTCAAAAACGTCGTTGGGATCGCCTTGGTGGGTTAATTTAATGGCCACCGTATCCACCAGTGAATTATCGGCCTGCAAATAAGCGTAATGCGTAACCTCCTGCTTGATCACTCTGTCGGTTTTACCGCCAGCCACATTGGACCTAATCACCATTAAATAATCCTTGTCGGTTTGGGCTATCTCGCCGGTCCAGCCGAAATCATGGGCCTGTTGCTGCTGCCCCTCATTGGTAAAATACAGCTGGATATCCTTAACGGCCAAGCTGTTTTTTAAAGCGCCAACCAAAGGCATCAGCTGATCCGGGGCCACCGACATCAAGCGCTCCAAAACCTTGGCCATTAAATCGCCGATGATCTTTTTGGGCTGATTGGCTTTTTTGCTGTCGCCGAATTCGGTTTCGTGCTGCAAGGCCGGAATCACGTTGTCCGGCGTGAGCAGCTGATTATACTGGGGCAAAGAAATATTGCCCGTAATCTTTAACAGTTCCGGCAGCAGGCTGGCATTAAAAGTCAGCACGCCGTCCACGCTCGGGCCGCCGGATTTTTCGTAAAACCACAACAGCTTGGCCATGGAAGCCGGATAATCCGGCCACCAATTGGCATCCCAAATCATCCAGGGCGTGCCTAATAAATGCAAGGGAACGGGCGAAATGACTTTTTCCAAAAAACCGGCTTTTAAATCGTAATAGCCCCCTGGGGGCACTTCCAAATTGGTAATTTTTCCCTTACTGATATCCACCAAGGCATAGCTGCCTATAAATCCGCCAGTAGCTCTCATTTCTCCATCATTCTGATAATTAAAAAGATAACGCTTGGAACCGTTAAAGCCCAAGAGGTCGCCGCTGAAAGTTAATAATTTGTCGGTCTGATGCAAATTGGCCAGCAAGAGCGGCAAATTTTTCTGAATTTCTGTAAAACTCGGCTGATATGATGCCGGTAAAATACCGGGCTTAACCTCGGCCAAATTATTAAGCGCGCTGGTTAAATCGGCAATAACCTCGTGAACATTGGACTGAATTTCGGCCAAGGAACCGGAAACGGTTTCGCCCAAGCTGGTTTTTTGGTTGATCGAATTGATAATTAAAGCCAATTTGGCAGCTGCCTGCGACATTAGCTGGCCCGATTCCAGCAAGGCCTTGCCATCCTTAATTTGCTTGGAAGTTAAGGGCAAGCTTTCAAAAAAACCCACTAAGGATTGGTTATAAGCGGACAGGTCGCTTTGCGCTTGGCTAAAATAATCGCTGCTGGCCGAAAAGCTGGCCACGGCTGCGAGCCAGTTGGTGGAACCGGCCTCCGACACGCCTTGCTTTAAATTGCTCACCGCCTCTTCGGTCACGCCTAAAACCTTGATTTTCGTTTCTTTGATTTGCTGGTAAATAATAATGCCCCGAATGGGGATAATAAACAGCAAAGCGATCAAGGCGAAATTTAAAGCGGTTTTTAAATGGGCCAGATAAGCAACTTTGGGCTCAGCTGTTTTTTTAATCGGCGAGAAACGCGGGCTATGATAGGTTATAAACAATTGTTTTATTTTATGCCAGCCGTCTTTAAAAAGCGCCGGCCTAATTAAACTGGGCGCAGGCAGATCCGAATTATTTTTTTTAATTTCCGCCGGAATGGTAAAGGTTTGTTTAGCCCGCAAATCCACGGTATAAGACGAATTAACCGACTGGCCTTTTTTACTGAAAGCGGAAATTTTGCCGGCTCCGTTAATTAAAACATTCAAACCGTTGCTTTTTTTATTAACCTTGGGCCAATGCGTAACTTGACCCAAGATTAATTTGTCCAAATCCGATAAAACCGGCCGGGCCGCCTGCTCTTGATCTGCTAGGGCTTTTTGTATTTCGCTTGAATAATAAATTTGTTCATCAATTAAAAAATGGTCAACGTCAAATTGGCCGTGATTTTTATTTAAATCCTTATTTTTTTGGCTTTTCAGCTGCCTGGCGGCCGGTTTTTTGTTTACAGCAATCCTTTTTTGTTTTCTTTCTGCCATTCCAAAAAATTAACTTATCAACAACGAAAGTTACCCGAAGATTATTGCTTAAATTATAACACAATTTAAACGGTTACGATAGATAGAGGGCTTGAGTTTGCTTAACCATGGTTTCCCAACTAAACCTGGCGATATTTTTTTGGCCCAACAAGCTAAGTTGGGAGCGCAATTTTTCATCATTTAAAACTTTTTTAATCGCTGCCAGCATTTCGGTTTCATTTTTAGGATCAAAATAAATTGCCGCCTGGCCTAATACTTCCGGCAAACAGCTGGAATTAGCCGAAGCTACGGGCAAACCATGAGCCTGGGCCTCCAGAGGCGGCAAGCCAAAGCCCTCATAGCTGGAAGGAAAAACATAAAGGCGGGCCTGCCCATATAAAGCAGCCAGTTCGCTATCAGCCAGATAACCGGTAAAAATAATATCGGGATCATCTCCTGCTTCTTGTTGCAAACGCCGATAAAAATAATCATGCCGGCCGACCAAAACCAATTGGTAATTTTTTTGGCGGTTCAACTGTTTAAAAACAGCGATCAGTTTCCTTAAATTTTTATGCGGATAGGCGCTGCCCACATAAAGCAAAAACGGCTTGGTTATTTTAAAACGATCGATATTTACCGCTTGTTGGTCTTCATCCAAAAAATAACCCTCATAAATAACCTTAACTTTGGCCGCCGCTGCCGGATAATGCTTAACCACATCATCTTTAACAAACTGTGAAGGCACGATGATTTTTTCCGCTTTATTAACGGTTCTTTTAAGCGATATTCGGTAAGCCCAAAGCTTAAACTGATACAGCCACTTGGGCAAGGTAGTAGCCCGGGAATCGGGAAAATGATTGATAATAAGATCGTGCAAAGTAATAATAAAGCGGCCCGCATAAAAATAAGGCGCGTTAAAATGCGGAAAATGCATTAAATCCAAGCGTTCTTTATTGATTATTTTAGGCGCCAACCATTGTTCTTTAAAGCTGTACCAGCGGGCCGGCAAGAGGACTTTTTTAAACTTGAGATTGGCGGTTTTAAAATCGTCAAAATTATCCGGCGTTAAAAAAACCGTGTAGCTGTTTTCTTGATCGCTCTCGGCCAAGCCGTCCACCAGTTTTTTAACATAGCGCCCCAAGCCCTGGTATTTGGTGCCGTAAAGGCGCGCGTCAATGCCGATTTTCATATTGTTCAAATATTTTTAACATTTGTTTAGCGGTTTGCTGCCAGCTGTATTTTTTAACCTGTTCTTGTCCTTTTTTTATTAAAGCCGCCCTTAATAAGGGGTTATTAATTGCTTGATTCATTGCTTCTTTGATTTCGGCAATATTGTAAGGATCGACCAATAAAGCGGCTTGACCCACCACTTCCGGCAAAGAACTGTTGGCGGAAGTAATTACTGGCACTCCGCTGGCCATGGCTTCCAAGGGCGGCAAGCCGAAGCCCTCGTAAAATGACGGCCAAACCAAGGCGGCAGCCAAGCGATACAAGCTAAATCTATCTTCAGGCTGAATGTAATTTATAAAATGAATTTGTTTTTTTAAAGGCGATTTTGCCGCCAACCGATAAATTTGCCGGTACAGCCAACCCTTACCGCCTGCAATAACTAAATCAACGTCAGGCCGATTCAATAATTCGTAAGCGGCAATTATGCCCTCGATATTTTTGCGCGGTTCCAATGTGCCAAGATACAAAATGAATTTTTCCGGCAAATTGTATTTATTTTTAATCGCCTGAAAATTCGCCGAAGATTGTTCGGCCTCAGGCAAACCGGGATAAACCGCTTCTATTTTTTCTTTCGGCAAATTGTACAAATCCATTAAATCCCTTTTGGTATTATTAGAAACCGCGATAATTTTGGCAGCGCTCGCCAATTTTTGCCGCGGCTTAACTAGCTGATGCCAGAGGCGCATCTTGGCGCTGTAAGCCCAAGGGATTTTTTTAAAGGACAAATCATGAACCGTAACAATTGTTCGGCAGCTCTGGCTAACCGACCAAAAACTTAAATTGGGAAACCAGAACAGATCCGCACCCTTGATTAGCTTATCCAGGCAAGGCCGTCTAAAAAAAGTTAAAGCGCCGTTAAACAGCTTACTGGGATAATGAAAGGAATAAATTTCCGCGTTGCTATTTTTAAACCGATCCAAAACAGCTTGAGGCAAATCCGCTAAAGAATTACAAAACAGCTTATAATGGTTTTGCTTATCCTGCCTTAACAGCTCTTCCAACACGGCCAGGGTGTAAGTACCCACCCCGGTTAATTGCTTGCCGGATACCGCCCTAAGATCAACGCCGATTTTCATATACGCCTATTATAAAGAAAATCGCCGCAATTGGCAAAAATGAAAAAGCCTTGCCAACTTACCTCCCCTAACCCCTCCTAATCTAGGAGGGGGAAATATTCTCCTCCCCCTAGATTAGGGGGAGGTTGGGTGGGGGTAAAAGTTTGCAAGACCTTTTCTTCAACATCATTTATTATTAGCCCTTGCAACCGCAGCTGCAACCCTCGTCGCATTCGCAGCAATATTGGCATAAAATTTCGTTGCAGGAGCAGGCATTATTGTCTTCCAGAGGCATTTGGCATTTGGCGCAGTGCATAAAAGAGTTGATTTTAATAATAAATGCTGGTTAGCGGACGGTTAGCAACCGCCGCAACCTGGCCCTAATGTTATCTTTAACATATGCGTAATTTTGTTAATGATTAAGCTAAGTTAGTATAGCCGATTCACTTAAAAATGTAAAATTTTACCGGAAAACTCCTGCCAGCTTTTGGCCACAAAATCCTTAATTTCCCGGTCAAAGCGCTCGGTGGAAAATTTTTCGGCATAGTCCTTTATTTTATACGGATCATAATTATCCTTCTCGGCCTGGAACTTAATCACGGCATCGGCCAAGGCCTCCCAGCTTTGCTCTTCAAAAAATCTGCCGTTAAAGCCATCGATGACCGTTTCCAAAGCCCCGCCGGATTTATAAGCGATTACCGGCCGGCCGCTGGCCATGGCCTCAATTGGCGCAATGCCGAAATCTTCTTCCTGGGGATTAATAAAAGCCAGAGCCCGGGCTAAAATTTCGTTACGCCTAATATCGTTTACTTCACCCAAGAACTCAATATTGCTTTTAGCGATTTTTTTCAAACGAGCAATTTCTTCCCCGCCGCCGATAATTTTTAAAGGCAAGTGTAATTGATTAAAGGCCTTAATGGCGATATCCACCCGCTTATACGGACGCAAACGAGTAAGCAAAACGTAATAATTATCCAGCTTCGGACTAATTTTAAACTGTTTGGTATCAACCGGCGGATAAATTACAGCAGAAGAGCGCTGGTAATATTTTTTTATCCGCTTGGCCACGAATTCCGAATTGGCGATAAACTTATCCACCCGCTGGGCGGCCGAATAATCCCAAGTTCTTAGGCGATTTAAAATCAGCGGCAGAATTTTTTTAATGATTTTGGGCTGATTCAACTCTTCCACGTAGCGATGGGCATCGGACCATAAATACCTGACCGGCGAATGGCAATAGCATAAATGCAAAGTATTGGGCGGGGTTAAAATGCCCTTGGAAAAAGCGGACGAGGAAGAAATAACGATATCATAGTCGGAAAAATCAAACTGCTCCCAGGCAATGGGCATTAAGCTCAAGTACCATTTAAAATGCTTTTTACCGCCGGGCAATTTTTCCAGCATGGAAGTTCTAATGTCCAAGCCCTTAAACAGCTCGGCGTTTTCCGGATTATGGATCAGGGTGTAAACCGGGCTGTCCGGAAAAATCCGATGCAATTCCAACAGCACTTTTTCGGCCCCGCCGACTTGGAAAAGATGGTCGTGAGTTAAAGCTATTTTCATACGGTTTGTCGGCGGCCAATGACCGCTTTGGGCGTTTTAAGCAGGATTTGGATATCCAAATCCAAACTCCAATTTTCCACGTAATAAGTATCCAACTTTACTTCGTCTTGCCACAATAAATCGCTGCGGCCGGAAACTTGGGCCATGCCGGTAATGCCCGGCTTAATGGCCAATAATTTTTTTTCTCGCGTTTGAAAACGGGCTACTTCTTCCGGCTCATGGGGCCTAGGGCCTACCAAGCTCATCCTGCCCGATAAAACATTAAACAACTGGGGTAATTCGTCCAAGCTCCAGCGCCTGATAAATTTGCCAAAATGCGTTAAACGCGGATCATTGGCCATTTTAAACAAGGGACCGTCGGCGCGCTGGTTATACTGGCTTAAAGACGGTTTTAACAAATGGGCGTTTTTTACCATGGAACGGAATTTATATAAATTGAAAATCTGGCCTTGGTTGCCTATGCGGACTAATTTTACCACCATCGGACCGGCAGAAGTTAAAACCACAATCAAACCGACGATAATTAAAATCGGCGATAAAACAATGATAAACAATAAAGACAAAAACAAATCAAAAACCCGCTTGATAATCCTGCCCCAGCCGTCCAAACGGGTTTGCTTAACTTCAATAAAAGGCAGGCCGGCAATGGTGCTTAAGGAAAAATTGATCAATTTGGTTTCCAGCAACGAAGCGGCATATTTATAATTTAAATGGTTGGCCAGGCAAAAATTAACCAAACGGTTCTTGTCGGCCACGGTGATTTCCGGATCGGCTAAAATCACGTCGTCAATCCCCCGACTGGAAAGTTCTTCGGTTAATTCCTCTTCCGATATTTCCGTAAAATTCGGCAAAACTTTAACCACTAAAAAACCGAAAGACGGTTTGGCTTTAAATTCGGCCATAATATCGGCCGCGCTTTTGCCGCTGCCGATAATTACCACCCGCCTAACGCCTAAGCCCTTCTTATAAAAAATCTTTTTAATGTAGTGGATGATCAATCTTTCCAAAGTTACAAAAATTATGGCCAAAGCCCAGCCGGTTAAAATAATCAATCTGGAAGAAAACAATTGGAAGTTGAAGAAAAAAGCGACCACGATGACCAAGGTGGCGGCGCTGGAAGCCACGAAAATTTTGGAAAAATAATTCCAAAAGCCCTGGCGCTTGATGGAATACAAGCCGTTTAAGGCGAAAACCAAGAGCCAAACGGCCGCGACCGCGGCAATCACCTTGAAAAAATCGGCATACGGCATGGTAAAAACCACCGGCCTAAGATCGGTTAAAAAGGATTGGAAACGCAAAAAATAAGCCGCGGTGCCGGCAGCCAGCAAGGCCAGATAATCCAAAGGCACCAATAAAGCGGCAAAAGTTAACTCGAGCTTTTTCATGTTAATATCATACCAAAATAAGGCCAATATATGCAAATTTGTTAGAAAAACAAAACTTGACTTTATGCTTCTTTTATGTTATCCTATTTTTGCTCATTCAAATCTAGATGATCGCTCCACCTTCGCCCTTATAGGGCTTCGGCGGAGAGGAAAGTCCGAACACCAAGGTTTCCGTACCTTTACGGAGGATAATTGGTAACGCCAACCGTTGCCTAAAGTAATTTAGGCAACAGGACAAGTGCAACAGAAAGTATTCTTATTCATGGCATGGGTATACCGGTCGTGAATTGCAGGTGAAAAGATACGCCAATAAGCGGATCCGTTCCCTTGGCGACAAGGGAAAAGAGGTAAACTCTATCCGGTGCAACTTCAAGTAGGCCCTGAACCATACGGTACAGGGCGGGTTGAAGGCATGAATCCGCAGAGCAATTTGCGGATCTAGATAGATGATCATCCCCCTGAACTACTCGCTTTGCTCGAGTTCAGGGCAGGCTCATTTTAGTATTTAATACCTATCTAAAAATTTAGCTTGTCCTGCACCCGAACGAAGTGAGTGGTGCAGGGAGACAAAATTCGGCTTATTGATTTGAATGGGTAAAAAAACAACCAATGATAAATTGGCTGTTTTTTTATTAATTAAATTCAGTAAATAAAGCCGAGTGATCGGAAACTAAATTTTTTAAAACTTTAAAATCTTTAACTTTAATTTCAGGAGAAACAATAATATAATCGGCAAATAAAGGATGGTCTTTAAAATGCCGATACAAACGATTACGAGTGGATTTAACTTTATACTTTTTAACTAAATTCACCATACCTTTATCCAAAATAGCGACGCTTCTTGTATTGGGTAGTAAATTAAAATCTCCGCAAATTAATTTTTTCCCGAAAAATTTATCCAATAATTTTCTAGCTTTTTGCGATTGCTTAATCCTATCAGATGTATCGGTTTTAGGGCCATGGTTCCAAAGTCCATGCATATTGGCGATTAAATATTCTTGACCCATATTTTCAACTACAACATACAATAAATTCCTAGCCATATTACCTAAAAAGTTAACCGGAGCGTTTCTGTGCTTATGCACGAAGATTTCACCAATTTTATTAACCTTAATATTTTTTTTAATAAAAATAGCTAAACCAAAAGATAAATTAAAATTCACCGAGCCATCCATATCACATCCCTTAATAGATGGCGCAAAATATCCAATGTGGTTAGGTAAAGATTTTTGCAATGCTTGAAAAATATCGGCTCTAATTTGTCCACTTTTTTTCTTTTTGGAAGTGGTACTAAAAACTTCTTGAAAACAAAAAATATCAATACTTTTTGACTTATCTTTAATAAATCTTAATAAAGGTTTATAAACTGACCCGCCCCAAATATTTAAAGTTATTAATTTCATAAAATTATTATAAAATATTCTTTAAATTTAACCTTTTAAAACCGCCGAAGTTTCTTTAACACAGCGCTGCCAGCTGAATTCTTTGGCTCTTACTAAACCCTTGGCAATTAAACTGGCACGCAACTCCCTGTTTTCCAAAACCGCCAGCATTTGGCAGGCAAACTCATCAACTTCATGAGCACTGATCAATAAACCGGCCTCACCCACTATTTCCGGCAAGGAGCCGCTATTACTAACGATAACCGGCACGCCCGAAGCCATCGCCTCAATAACCGGCAAACCGAAGCCCTCGTAAAAAGAAGCGGATACCAAACCTTGGGCCCCGCAAAGCAACAATGCCAACTGCTCGGAGCTAAGCCAGCCGATTTTTTTTATTTCTTCACGGTAAGGCGAATTATAAATTTCCTTGTCAATTTCTTCCTGCGGGCCGCTGCTGGCGCCCACTAACAATAAATTATGGGGCGTTTTGCATTTTTCCCTAAAACGATTATAAATCTTAATTAAGCCGATGATATTTTTTCTTAAAGTTAAACGGCCCAAATAAATAAAATAAGGCAAGGTTAAATTATGCTCGGTTAAAAAATTCTTAACTTCGTTTTCCGGGCGCTGCTGCCAGCGGCTAAAATTACAGCCCGGATAAATCACTGTTATTTTATCGGGATCGACTCCGTAGATTTTTACCATTTCCGCCTTGGTGTAATGGGAAATCGTGATAATTTTATCGGCCATTTTTAAGGCGCGCCTGGCGCCCTGTTTTAATGAAGCCAATTCCCACTTGGTATAAGTTTCCGGATAACGTTCGTAGCCAACATCGTGCCAGGTGATAATATTCCGCTTGGCTCCGATTAAAGGAAAAGTATGGGCCGGCACGAATAAAACATCCGGTTTGGCAGCGATCATTTCCAAAGTTAAACGCCCTAAAGTCCAAAATCTGTTAACCGGCCAGTTTAAAACTTTTTCCTTGAAATTAATCGGCAACGGCTTTAAATCGCCTGTTAAGGGTTTATCGAGATACAAAAAAAACTGATCAGCGGTTGCCGTTTGATACAGTTCTTTGATTAAATTATAAGAATACCACTCTACGCCGGTTCTTTCTTCCCGATTGGCCCGGGAAGCGTCAATGCCGATAATCATTTTCTTATTTGGTAAATAAAATGCTCCGCTTGTAAGATTCCAAATTATCCAAAGCCACGCCCGTGCCTTTGGCCACGCACAATAAAGCATCGTCGGCCACATAAGCCGGCACGCCGGTGGCTTGGGAAAGCAAGGTGGCCATATTCCGCAAAAGCGCGCTGCCGCCGGTTAAAACCATGCCTTTATCCATCACGTCGGCCGAAAGCTCCGGCGGCGTTTTGAATAAAACCGATTTAACGGCCGCGATAATGCCCTGGAGCTCGTTTTGCAAAGCTTCTGTTACGTCATCGGAGTTAACTTCAATGGTTCTAGGCAAACCGGAAATCATGTCCCGGCCCCGGATATTCATTTTTAAACGCTCCTCGTCTTCCAAATACATAGCCGAACCAATCTTGATTTTTACGTCTTCGGCCGTGCTTTCGCCGATGGCCAGCCCGTATTTTTTCCTGATAAATTCTCCGATGGCCGCGTCGAACTTGGTGCCGCCGATCCTGATGGAAGTATTGGCCACAATGCCGCCCAAAGAAATAACGGCGATTTCCGAAGTGCCGCCGCCCATATCCACGATCATGTGGCCGGAAGCCGAACCAATGGGAATATTGGCGCCGATGGCCGCGGCAATCGGCTCTTTAATGATATAAGCGGCTTTGGCGCCGGCCGCCACCGTGGCGTCGATGACCGCCCTTTTTTCGGTGGAAGTAATGCCGGCGGGCACGGCAATCATGACCTCTGGCCGAAACAATTTAACGCCGCCGATGGCTTTATTGATAAAATACCGGAGCATGCTTTCGGTGGTTTTGTAATCGGCAATCACGCCGTCGCGCAAAGGGCGCTGGGCAATAATGGTATCTGGCGTGCGGCCTAGCATATCCTTGGCTTCTTCGCCCACGGCCAAAACCTTTTTATCGATTACCGAAATCGCCACCACCGAGGGCTCATTGATGATAATTCCCCGCTTGGGGACATGAACCAAGGTATAAGTGGTGCCCAAATCAATGCCGATCTTTTTAGTAAACATAAAAAATCCCTTAGCTGATTGTTTTGATTTTATAAAATAAATCGCCCCTGGGCGTTTCCACCGTTACGGTTTCTCCTGCCGCTTTGCCCAAAATAGCTTGGCCGATGGGCGAATCGCAGGATAAAAATCCTAAACTGGGATCGCCTTCGTGCGAACCCACAATGGTAAATTTCAAAATTTTGCCGCCGACTTCCAAGCTGACTTTGGAACCGACCTGCACCTTGCCGTTTTTATTGCTTTCGGCCAGCACGCCGTTTTTAAGGATATGTTCAATTTCCAAAATCCGGCCTTCGGCAAAGGCCTGCTCTTCCCTGGCCTCGTGGTATTCGGCGTTTTCGCTTAAATCGCCGTGTTCTTTAGCCAGTTCGATTTTTTCGGTAATTTCCTTGCGTTTAACTGTTTTAAGCTCTTTCAGCTCCTCTTCCAGTTTTTTCTTGCCTTCAAGAGTTAAAATAATATAATCACTCATAGGGTTTTATCGTAAAGAATTATTAAGGTTATGTCAACTCGCCTACGCCTACGGCTTCGGCGAGCTAGCCCATTATTTAAGCCGGTTTTGCACATACCAAGTTAAAACATCCCTGGCCACGGGAATGGCCACCCCCGAACCTTCGCCGCCGTTTTCCACTAAAACCGTTAAAACCAACTCCGGATTATCATAGGGCAAAAAGGCGGTGGCCCAAGCATGGGGCTGCTGATTACTATTGGCCTGTGCCGTGCCGGTTTTGGCGGCTACGGCCGCGCCCACTAAGTTTAAGCCTCTGGCGCTGCCGCTTGTAACGGCGGCGCGCAAACCGCTGGCCACGATAGCTAAATTATCGCGGCTGCCCAAGCCTTTAGCTAAAACACAAGGTTCAATCGCCGTTTCGGTGCTGGTTTTAGGATTAATGATTTTTTCCACCAATTGCGGCTGATACAATGTTCCGCCATTGGCGATCACGCCGGTATAAAACGCTACCTGCAGCGGCGTCACCAATAAATCGCCCTGGCCGATAGCCAAATGCAAAGTATCGCCGGGATACCATGCCTCGCCTTTAGTTTGTTCTTTCCACTGCTTGGTAGGCACAAAGCCGGACCGTTCGCCACCCAGATCGATGCCTAAAACCTTGCCCAAGCCGAAACGCGTAAAATAACTGACCATTCTGTCCAAACCCAAACCATGATGGCCGTCCAGATTATCCAAAGCCAGATAATAAAAAAAAGTGTTGACAGATTCGGACAAGGCCTTAATCACGTTGGTTAAGCCATGGCCGCCGGCTTTCCAATCGGGAAAAAACCACTTATCATACCAAACGCCGCCCACGCTGTTAACTTGCGTGTTTTGATTAATAACGCTTTCTTCCAAGCCGGCCAAGGACATGATCAATTTAATGGTGGAGCCGGAAGGATACTCGCCGGCAATCGCCCGGTTGTATAACGGCTTTAGAGGGTCGGCTAACAAGGACTGATAATTATCCATAGAAATGCCCTGGCTGAAAAGATTGCCGTCAAAAGTCGGCCAGGAAACCAAAGCCCGCACGTGCCCGTTTCGGGGGTCCATGGCCACTACCGCGCCGGCTCTGCCCGGCACTTGGCTTTTTAAGGTTTGGTAAATTTTTTCCTGCAAACCGGCATCAATGCTTAAAATCAAATTCTGGCCGTTCTCCGGCGGCTGCTCGGCCACAATCTTATTTTCCCTGCCGAAAGCGTCAACCTCGATCTGTTTCTGGCCGTCTTGGCCGTGCAGCTTGTCCTGGTAATATTCTTCCAAACCGACCCGGCCCACCCGATCCGTTAACTGATAATTTAAAGCCAGGTATTTATCTTTTTCCGCTGGGGTAATTCGGCTGGCATAGCCCAGTAAATTGCCCAAAGCGGTGTTGGCCCGGTATTGCCGCTTGGGATCGATGATGATTTTTAAGGGGCTGAATTCCTTGATTTTCAACATGGTTTTAAGCGCTTCTTCATAACTTAAATTTTCTTTAAGTGGAACGGGCAAATAGCTCTCGGTTTTAACCAAGGCGGCCACCGAAGAAGTGCTTAAATTAAGGTCGCTCAACAAAAACGCCTGCAAGGCCTCTTTTTGCGCCGCGGTTAAATGGGACTGATAAACCATGGGCTGGAAAAACAGGGAAAAAGTGGGAATATTGGCCACTAAAGGTACGCTGAAGCGATCAAAAATAATGCCGCGGGCCGCCGGTAAAATTTCCACCTTTAAGCGGTTATTTTCCGCCAAGCCCCTGAAGTGGGAGCCGGCTAAAACCTGCAGATAAAACAGGCGGCCGCCCAGAATTAAAAAAAATAATACCACAATCGCCAATAAGGCCCTAAGTTTTACCGGTGAAAAGAGGCGGCCCAGCCATAGGGTATTTTCCCCGACTAAAAAGGCCTCGCTGACTTCGCTGGCAAAAGACTGATCGGTAATCGTGCCTTGCCGCTTATCCGGCGCCGCTCCGGGAATAATAAAAGGGTCACGAGAACCGCGCATAGGTCTGATGGGTTAATTGATTCGCGATTAACATGGAGAAAAAAATAATCAGGGAATTAACGGCCAAATAGCCGATCAGGCCGGCCGCCGACAAAGAAAACAGAAATCGGTAAAAATTCAAACCCACGGCCGAAGTTAAAAAAATTATCAGATAACCGACCAGCAAACCGACCGCTAAACTGCCGCTAATCAATAGCCAGCGGGCGAAATAATTTTCCAGCGCCACGGTTTGGGTAAAATAACTGATTAACAAAACCAGGCTTAAAAAAACGACTAAATGAAAAAAAGCCGTGCCTAAAACCGCGTCCAGCAGCCAGCCGTTAAAAGCGGCCAACGGCCAAGCCAAAGGCGATTTTTTTAAGCTGAAAAAAATTACCGCTACCAGCGGCAAATTAACCAAGCCCGTCAGGCCCAAAAAAAATTGCTGGACCAAAAATAAAACCAAGCTGCCCAAAACAATGGCTACGCCTAAAATCAGGTTTTTCTTGAAATCACTTAATAACATCGACTATTTGCAAATTTTGATAATTGAATAAAGGGTTGACCCGGGCTTGCTTGAAAATCTGGCCGACCAGCTGGTTAATTTGGCTGATTCTGCCTACCAGCAGCCCGCGCGGAATTTTTTCTTCCAAGCCGGAAGTAATAACCAAATCATCGATTTTTAATTCCTGATCCTGGGGAATTAAATCCAAGAGCAAACTGTTACCGGCCTGGCCTTTTAACAAGCCGTTGGTGCCCTTAAAATCACCTGCCGTTACCGCCAGCTGGCTGTTGGTATCGGTTAAGAGCTGAAGGGAAGAACGCGTTTCTTCCACTTTAATCAGCCGGCCGACGATTACTCCCTGGTTAACCGTAACCGGCTGGCCCACGGCTAAGCCGGCGCTACTCCCCTGATCAATGATTAAAATCTGCTCGTTTAAAGGCAGCCGGCCGACCACGTTAGCCAATTGATATTGATAACGGCTAGTGGAAACAAAAGCCAATTCTTTTTTTAAATAATCGTTTTCGGCGCTTATTGCCGCCAACTTTAAATAATCGATGCTTAACTTAGCCGCCTCTTCTTTTAACAAGCCATTTTCTTTAACCAGCTCCTGATAATTGAAAAAACCGGCTAAAGCTTTTCCCCACCGGTAGGTGGTGCCGCCCAGCGGCGTTAAACGCTGCCCCAGCCAGCCGGTAATGCCGGCATAATGAAAAAAAATCAGTAGTATTGCTACTACGACCACCGTTACCAAGCGATTTCTTTTGTTTTTGGTCATACTTTTTTTAAGTTTCCGAAGACGGCAACAGCACTTCTTTTAAATTTTCCAAATCTTCCAGAATAATGCCGGTGCCGCGGGCCACGGCCGTTAAGGGATCGTCGATTAAATGGACGGGAATCCGGGTTTCCTGCGAAATTAAAGCGTCCAGGCCTTTTAAAGCGGCGCCGCCGCCGGATAACAGCAAACCGCGCTGGTAAATATCGGCCACCAGTTCGGGCGGAGTTTTTTCCAAAGTGTCGCGGATGGCTTCCACGATCTGCCTGACCGACCTGATAATCGCTTCCCTGATTTGCGAACTGCTCACCAGCACTTCTTTGGGCAAACCGGTAATTAAATCGCGGCCGCGCATTAAGGCTTCTTCTTTGTCGCCGCCCGGCAAAACCGTGGCGATTTTAATCTTGATTTCTTCGGCGGTTTTGGGGCCCAAGAGCAGATTGAAATTTTCCCGGGCATACTGGATGATGTTTTCGTCCAGTTCGTTGCCGGCAACGGTTAAGGAATTGAAAGTAACCACGCCGCCCAAGGAAATTACGGCCACTTCGGTGGTGCCGCCGCCCAAATCCACGATCATAAAGCCGGAGGGCTCCTGAATGGGAATGCGCGCGCCGATCGCCGCGGCCAAGGGCTGTTCCACTAAAAAAACTTTCCGGGCGCCGGCCGACTTAGTGGCGTCTTCCACGGCTTTCCGCTCCACTTCGGTAACATTCAAGGGAATGCCGATAACTACCCGCGGCCGAGGCGAAAAGCTGAAATTTTCCTGATGAACCTTGCGGATAAAATGGCTGAGCATTTTTTCGGTCACTTCAAAATCGGAAATCACTCCGCCGGCCAAAGGCTTGCAAATTAAAATATGGCCGGGCGTTTTGCCCACCATCTGTTTGGCTTCTTCGCCGATGGAAATTACCTGGTTATTGCGGGTATTGATCGCCACCACCGACGGCTCGTTAATGACGATGCCTTTATCCTTAACGTAAACCAAGGTATTGGAAGTGCCCAAATCAATGCCGATATCCTGGGAAAATCTATTAAATAGCCTGCTGAACATAAATTATCGGTAAAACTTTTTTAATAATTGATCGACTTCGCTGAAATTAACTTTGCCATTCTCGCTTTTATCGCGGAAGCGGTATTCCACCGCTCCAGCCGATTTGGCGCCGATAATCAGCTGCAAACTAATGCCTATTAAATCGGCATCTTTCAGCTTAGCGCCGCTTGATTCCACGCGTTCGTCAAAAAGAATTTCCCAGCCTCGGCCAGAGGCCGATCCGCCTTTGGCGGAGGCAAATGTTAGCTCCCGATACAGTTTATCAGCTGCACCAGCCTGCTTGTTATCCAAAAGCAACAAATGAGCGTGGAAAGGCGTTATTTCCTTGGGCCAAATAAGGCCATCTTTATCGTGATGCACTTCCGCTACCGAACCCATAACTCTGGAAGGTCCTAAGCCGTAACAACCCATGATTACTTCCTTTTCTTTACCATCAGCGCCGGTAAAAGTCAATTGCATGGGCTTGGAATAAATGGTGCCCAGCTTGAAAATATTGCCCACCTCGATGGACTTGGTTTGAGCCAATTTGGCCTTAGCGCAAGACGGGCATTTGGCACCATCGTTAAAGGCGCAGATTTCCCTGTTTTGGGCAAAACCGCAGCCGGAGCAAACCATAATTTCGTCCTCGCCGTAAGGCGTGGCTACCTGGAATTCGTGGGAATACTCGGTGGTAAAAGCGCCGCCCGATGCTTCAGTAACGATTGAAATCAAGCCGCAGCGCTCAAAAACCTTTTGGTAAGCGCCGATCGCCTGCTGGTAAAAATTATCCAAATCCGCTTGGTTCTCGTGGAAGCTGTATAAATCCTTCATGCTGAATTCCCTGCCACGGAGCAAGCCTGATTTGGCCCGCGGTTCGTTTCTGAATTTATCCTGAATCTGGTAAAGGTAAAGGGGCAAATCGCGGTAAGAGCTTAAATAACGCCTGACGATATTGACCAACACTTCTTCGTGAGTGGCGGCCAAGCCCACGGCCTGATCGCCGGCGCCGGCGAACTGGAACATGATTTCCTTTAATTTTTCCCAGCGGCCGGTTTCCTGCCATAATTCTTTGGGGGTTAAAGCCGGCATTAAAATTTCCTGCCCGCCCAGGGCGTTCATTTCTTCCCGCACGATATTTTTAATTTTATCAAGCACCCGAAACCCGAGCGGCAAATAACTGTAAACTCCGGCCATTAACTTATGGATAAACCCGGCCCTGGAAAGCAAGATGGCATTGGCACTAACTTCATCTTTAGGCGCTTCCCTTAATGTTTTACCGAATAATTTTGATTGTTTCATAGATTGTTGATTATATTTTTAATCCGATCCGTTTCTTCGGCCACTATCGGATCATTATATTCTCCGCTATGGGCCGTGCTGCCCTGGTAACTGGGTTTTTTCTGGTCCAAGTGCAATTTGAAATTAAAATTATCTTCAGTTTCGGTAAAATACAAATGGAATCTGGGATAATACTGGCTTTGGGAAAGCCGCTTAACATAACTGATTTGCCCGCTAAAGCGATCGGCCAAGCCGAAGTAACCGCATTTGCGCAAAATATCCCGCAAATTGGTAACGATACTGGTTTTGGAAATTTGAAAAATCATGGCAGAAAAAATTATTTTAAAACCAGCCCTTAACGGCGGTAATGATGCCGCCGCCGTAATGGAGCAGATCGCGGTAAGTGATAAAAACCACCAAGAGCATTAGCAGGCTGAACCCCAAATTATGGATTAAATTTTCAATTTTCTGGTTATTGGGCTTGCGCCTTATTTTTTCAATCACCAGGAAAAGAAAACGGCCACCGTCCAAAGCCGGAAACGGGAAAAAATTAATCACGGCCAAATTAAGCGAAAGCATGGCCGCGAACTGAATCACGTAAGCAAAGCCCAAGCCGACAACTTGGCCGGTTAAAACGGCAACGCCCACCGGTCCGGATAAATCGGCAGCAACGCCCGCGCCCATAATTAAATTTTTAAGCAGGCCGTAAAAAGCCAAAATAATTTTAACCAGCAAAAGCCCGGTGACGATGGCTCCGTGATACCAGCTGGCCCAAAAACCGTATTTGACCAAACCCACTTGAACGATATTCAGGCCCAGAGCCTTGCCGCCCGGGTAACCGGAAACTTCAGCCGGCTTAACCGAAAACTCTTTTAATCGGCCTTCCTCCGTAACGCTCAAAGCAATCGCTTCAGACTGATGCTCTTTAATGTAAGTTAACACTTGATCCTGGTTTTTAACTTCCTGCCTGCCAAGGCTGACAATTTGGTCGTTGGCTTTAATGCCCGCTTGCTCGGCCGGTGAATCTTTAACCACCGCGATAATTTGCACTTTAACGTCTTTAACATAGGGCTGATTAAGATCCGAATTATCCAAGGCCTGGGGCAAACCGAACATAAAACCGAAAGAAAGCAAAATAAAAGCCAAGACCACGTTCATTAAGACGCCGGCGGCTAAAACCAAGCTTTTAACCCAAAAACCTTGGTGGCCGAAACTGTCCGGGTCTTGCCGGTCTTCGCCGTTTTCACCTTTGATTTTTACAAAACCGCCCAAAGGAATCCAATTTAAGGAATAAATGGTGCCGCCTTTCTTTTTGCCCCAAATCCGCGGCGGAAAGCCGAAGCCGAATTCTTCCACTTTAATGCCGGCCTGCCTGGCCGTTAAAAAATGGCCCGACTCGTGGACAAAAATCAAAAGGCTTAAAATTAAAATAAAAACAATTATGGTCACTGACATAATTTAAAATTACCAGTTAAACTTTCATTATTTCGTCTTCTTTTTTATCGGCGATTTCCCTGACCTGTTCGTTGTAATCCTTAACCAGCACATCCAGCTCTTCCAAACGCTTGAATTTGTCGTCTTCGGACATTTGTTTGCTCGCTTCCATGGCGATAATCTGCTCTTTTACTTTTTCCCGCGCGCCCCGGATGGCCACCTTGGCTTCTTCCGCTTTTTGACGGACTTTTTTAACGATCTCTTTCCTAAGCTCTTCGGTTAAAGGCGGGATATTGATAATAACCAAACCCTCTTTAACAATCGGGCTGGAGCCCAGATCGGTCTGCTGCAAAGCCTTTTCGATATCCTTGATTAAATTCTTGTCCCAAGGCTGGATGGTAATGGTTTTGGCGTCGGAAGCGGCAATGCTGGCCAAATGGATTAAGGGCGTTGGCGCGCCATAAGCCAAAACCGAAACGTTTTCCACCAAGGCAGGCGTGGCCCGGCCGATGCGCAAGGCGTTAAGCTCTTTTTGGAAATACTCCACCAGCTTGTTAAAATTGGCTTTAAAATTTCCGATAAAATCACTCATAAAATAATTCCTTAATTTTAATTATTGAACTATTTTTACCCCTAAATACAAGGTATTGTCAGCCTGCGGATCCAGGAGGATAAATTTGGCGGCGCGGGCCGTAGGCAAAACCCGGGTAATCCAATTAGCGCCGTTATCCACGCTGCGATACAAGGCCTTGGCCGTGCCGTAAAACAAATTATTGCCGTCTTTGGGGTTAATGGCCAGGGAATAAATCAAAGTGGCGCTGGGCGGCGTTAATAATTTAATATCCTGCCAGCTGGCGCCGCCGTCCTTGCTTCTCATTAAAAAGCCGTATTGGGAAGCATAAAGCAAGCCGTCAGGCACCGTAGGATCCAAAATCAAAGCGCGGTAAGCCAAAAGATTTTCTTTATCCTTGATCAGCTGGTCGGAAAACAGCGGCTGCCAGGTAACGCCGGCGTCCGTGGTTTTAAAAATTCCTTTTAAAGCGGTAGCCGCGTAAATAATCCGCGAATCGGCTTGATTGATTAAAATATCCAGGATCCGATCGTCGAAAAATTTAACCGCGTGCCAGGAAAAGCCGCTGTCGTCGCTCCTAAACAGGCCCCGGCCGGAAGTGCCGGCATAAACAATATTGGTATTAAAACTGTCAACCGCCACCGCGTTAATTTGATTATTGGGGTCTTCCCTGGTTTCAATCAGCTGATAGCTCCAATGGCGGCTGCAATCCACGGTTTTGTAAAGCCGATTGCCCAGGGCCGCGTAAATAATGCAGCGCTCTTTGGGGCTAACAGCCAGGGCATTAATCGGGCCCGAGCCGGTTAAAGTTTGCTGCCAGCCAGTGCCGCCGTTATAGGTATAAAACAGGCCCTGGTCGGCGGTGCCGAAATAGATGGCTTTATTGTCGGTAGGATCCATAACCAAGGCGGTAGCGTCGTAAGAAGCGAAGGAATAAGCTACATCACCGACGTGGTAAACGGAAGTTATCTGGGCCCAATGGTCGCCCAAATCGGCCGATTTAAAAATTCCGCCGTCTGAAGCATTGCTGGTTTTAAGGTTGATAATGCAGCCGGACAAAGCCAAAACCATTAAGCTGAACAGCGCGGGAATTAAAAATTTGTTCTTCATATATTGATGATTAAATTTTCTAAAACTAAACGCGGTTGAACGTTGCCGGCCAAGGAGCGGCGCGACAGATTGATTAAGGAAAAAAGCTTGATTAAACCGCCGGGATTTAAGGCCGGCCGGACGGACGCAGGCGCGGACGAGTAATGCGCCAATAAATTGCTTCTTAAAACGTTTTCCAAATGGGCTAAAAAATTTAAAGCCGCTTGGACCTTGGCGCGCGCTTCTTCCAGCGGTTCCAGCAATCCGTCCAACAGCTGCCAACGCGTTGCCAGCGGACTGCCTAAAACTTTAACGGCCAAATCCTCGCCCTGGACATACTCATTAAAAAAATCTTCATTCTTCGCCAGTTGAATGGCCAAACCGGGCCGTCCTTGTGCTAAAGATTCGATTAAATTCAATTTTTTCTTATCCAACTCCGCTTTGGCCAGCAAGCCCCGATGCAATGTGTTTTGGGCAACGGGCAAAAACTTAATGGTTTGGCAGCGGGAAATAATGGTCGGCAATAAAGTTTGGGAATCGGAAACGATCAGAATTAAAACCGTTTTGGGCGAAGGTTCTTCGATGGTTTTTAGCAGGGCGTTGCCCGATTCGCGATTAAGTTTTTCCGCGCCGTAAATAATGCCCACTTTATACTGATCGGTAAAGGCTTTAAAACCCAAGGAGCGGCGCCATTCCCTGACCTGTTCGATGCCGATATCCTTTTTATCTTCCAAAATTTCCAGCTTGTACAATTCGGTAGTCGGCCAGGCGGAACCCAATAATTTCTCGGCAAATTTTTCCGCGACCGCGGTTTTGCCCAAATGCGGCAAACCGTGGAATAAATAAGTGCCGGCCAGCCGATTTTTGTAGAGCGACTGTTCCAAAAAATTAACGATTTCTTCATGCCCGATGATGCCCCAATTTTCTTGCATAACCTTGTAAATTATAACAATTTTAAAGCTTAATTGTCAATAAAATAATTTTACCTTTTTTTATCCAATTCCAGGTTAACCAAGCGGTCCGCTTCCTTATTCATTTCCCTGGGAATATGGTGATAGCGGATTTTTTTGAACTTGTGGCTTAAATTCCAAACCCTGACAAATAAGCTTTGCAAACCCAAGTCCTTAACTTTAAAGCTGCCAGAGAGTTGGCTCACCACCAATTGGCTATCCAGATAAAAATCGATTTCTTCCGGAACATAAGCGGCGATTTTTTCCAAAGCCAGAATCACGCCCTGATACTCCGCTTGATTATTGGTGGTTTCGCCCAAATAGCGGCTGGCCTTGGCAATCGGCTGGCCGCTGCCATCCTTGATAACAACGCCGCAAGCAGCCGGTCCGGGATTGCCCCTGGCGCCGCCGTCGGTATAAATTTGCAAACTTTTATTCTTCATGGCCTTTTAAATCGATTAAGGAAAGCTGCAATTCCTGATTGCCGTTCCACTGGTTAACGCCCAGCTCGCAAACCGCGTCAATTTTTTGGCCCGGCGCAAGCAGCGGGCAAAGTTCGCCAAAGCCGAAACAAATTATTTTCCTGGTTAAAAGCCCCTGTTTAACCATTAAACGCAGGTGGCTGCCGGTTTCCCCCACTGTTTCGGCCAGCACCACCGTTAAATCCTTAATTAAAAAGCGGGGCTTTAAATTGCCTTCGCCGTAAGGGCTGAACTGTTCCAAAGCGTTCACTGTCGGCCAATCCACCTGGGCCAAAGTTAATTCCTGGTCAATGGTTAAAGTGGGAATCAATTCCCGGCCGGTAAGTTGCTCTGTGGCTAAAGCAATGATTTTTTGCTTGAATTCCTCGAATTTTTCAGGGCTAATGCTGAAGCCGGCCGCGCCGGCATGGCCGCCGTATTTGATGAAATAATCGGACAATTTATCCAAGGCCTCGATTAAATTGAATTCCTTAATGGAACGGCCCGAAGCCACGTAACGGATCCCGTCGAAACTGTAAACCAGCGCCGGCCGGGCAAAATCCTGGGTTAATTTGGAAGCGACCAAGCCGATAATGCCCGGATTCCAATTCTCGCCGCCGACAATTAGCAAAAGCGGCAAAGGCGCTAAACTTTTTAACTGGGCCTTGGCTTCGGTAACCAATTTTTCGGTTAATTGCTGGCGCTCGGTATTGCGCTTATTCAATTGATGGGCCAAAGTAATGGCTTCTTCCACGTTATCGGTGGTCAGCAGCTCGTAAGCGGTATTGGCGTGGTCCATGCGGCCGGCGGCATTGATCCGCGGCGCCACCTGATAGCCCAAAGAAAAGGTATCCAATTTTTCGGGATTAATGCCGGCCACTTCCATTAATTTTTTAAGCCCTAAGTTTTTGGTTTTAGCCAAAACTACTAATCCGAATTTGACTAAAGTTCTGTTTTCCCCGATTAAGGGCACCATATCGGCCACGGTGCTGATGGCGGCCAAATCCAAGAGCCATTTTTCCAAGCCCTCGCGGTTTTCCCCGGCAGTAAAATGCCTATCCTTAACCAATCCGCTGGCCAGTTTAAAAGCCACGCCGCCGCCGGCCAAAAACTTAAAAGGATAATTTTTATCCCAAGCAGGATGAATAATGGCCAAGGCTTCGGGGGAATTTATGGGAACATGATGATGATCGGTAATAATCAGATCCAAACCCAATTCTTTTACTCGGGCCGCTTCGGCGGCATTACTGATGCCGCAATCAACGGTAATAATCAATTTGGCTCCGCCTCGCGCGATTTCTTCAACCGCTTTAATATTCAAGCCATAACCTTCTTTTTCGCGGTCCGGCAGATAGGTTGTAAAATTAAGGCCGAGCTCCTTAAAAACCCGGGCCAAAATAGCGGAACCGCAAACGCCGTCGGCATCGTAATCGCCGAAAATCACCACTGGTTCATTTTTAACCTTGGCTTGGTAAATCCGCTCTACCGCAGTTTTCATTTGGCTGAATAAATAAGGGTCGCAGATATCATGGGAATAATCCGGCGATAAAAACTCTTCAATCTGCGCTTGTTCGGTTAAACCGCGGTCGTAAAGCAAGGTTAAAACGGCCGGGCTGATTTCGGGAAACTGCTGAAAAAATTGGGCCGGCGGGGCCGTTTTTAAACGCCATTTGTATTTATTCATGAAATTATCATACACGCGATTGTTGTTTTTGACAATAAAAAAGCCTTGCCGACCACCCCTGCGCCCCTCCTTATAAAGGAGGGGAAATTATTACCTCGTATTTCTCCCCCTTATAAAGGGGGGAGATTAAGAGGGGGTCGGCAAGGCTTTTTTATCTCTTTTTATTCATTAAATCCTTTAAATCTATCACATTGGGCGCCGATCTTCTTAATAATTGGCCGGCTTCCTTGAAAGCGGCGGGCTGATGGACATAGGCCTGGCGCGGCGCTTCCTTGGCGATGGCATCCACCGGTAACTGGCGGTCTTTCTTTATTTTTAAAATAACCAGCACGATGGCGCCGATCACCAAAACAATGCCCAGCGCCAGCCAAAGGAATAAATTATCCAGCCGGAAAAACGCTCCCGAGGCGCCGGAAACTTTTTCCACCACGGCGCCGATTTTTTCCAAGGGCTGATCGGCGATTTTTTTAGCCGCCTCATTGGAATTGGTTAAAGCCGCCAAGGCTTGCGCATCGGCATTGATCTGATCGGTACTTGAAGCCGCCGAGGTATTTTTTGCCGTGGCAGCGGCATTAACGGGAGTTTCAGGTTTTGAAGTTGGCACGGGCTGAAAAATATCGCGCGCCGGCGCCACTTTGGAGCGGGCCGGGTCCAAAGGAAAAGCGTCCAGCGAATCAATCACGCCGTCGCCGTCGGTATCTTTTCTTAAAGGATCGGTACCCAGGGCTTTTTCCTGCACATCAGACAAACCGTCGTTATCGTCATCCAAATCGGCGTTATTGCCAATGCCGTCAGCGTCGGTATCCAGCCATTCCTTGGGATCCAACGGGAAAGCGTCAACTTTATCGTTGCTTCCGTCGCCGTCGGTATCGGCCTTATAAGGGTCGGTGCCCAAAATTTTTTCCTGGTCATTGGTTAAGCCGTCGTTATCAATATCCGGATCCAAACGGTCCACAATGCCGTCGTGGTCGGTATCCTGATCCGGCACGATTAATTTGGTTTGATCGTTATCGTTGGCGGGATTCTGGTCCGCGGGCTCGGTTGCCTGAATTTTTGCCTGAATATTAAAAGAATCTTGGGGAATGGTAAAATCCACAAAAACATCGCCATAGCCGCCGGGCCTAACCGAAATAGTGCGGGAATCGCCGATGGCTTGCGCCCCCCTAAAAAACGAAACCGAGCCAGTCATATCCTTGTTGCCGACATTGCGGATGCGGGCGTAAATCCTAACCGTGTCGCCGGAAATTAAAACATCTTTGGAAAACTCCAAATCGCCGCTGATTAAAGACAAATCGTAATCGTATTTGGCAGCGCGAGCGGGGCTAAACAAAAAACCGCCGGCCAAAATTAGCGCCGCCAAGAGGCAAAAATATTTTTTTGCGAACTTCATGGTTGAAGTATATAAAAATTTAAAGCTAAAATCAAATGCGCCGTTTTTGCTTAACTTCGGCCAAGGTCAGCAAGCCGGTTTGCGCCCCGATTTTGGCCACCACGCAGCCGCTTCTCAATAAAGCCAGCTTTAAAGCCCGAGCCAAATTGCCGCGATAAATCATCAGGCCGCCCACTAAAGAAGAACCAAAGGCATCGCCGGCGCCGGTAGTGTTAATCGCCTTAACCGGCCAGGCCGGCTCAAAATAGAATCGGTCCGTGGCGTAAGCATGGGCGCCTTTATTGCCATTGGAAATGCCGACGATTTTTGGCCCGAAAGATGCCAAAACTTCCAGCATTTGCTTGATATCTTTGGCTCTTTTGCCGGCGCTTCTTACCAAAGCGGCCGCTTCTTCCTTATTTAAAGTTAAAACTTCGGTTCGGCTCAAATATTTTTTTAAAAACGCATAACCTTTATCCAGCTGGGTGCTGCCCGGATTCCAAGCCAGCTTAACTTTATTTTTTTCGGCCGCAGCAAAAACCACGGCCAAATTAGCCTGCCAATAAATGCCCGATAAGGAAGTTAGATAAAACCAGTCGGCTTGGAATTTTAGGCAATCATTAAAGCTTAGCTTAAACCGATCATTGGCGCCGCGATGGGTAAAAATCACCCGGTCGTTTTTATCGCCGGCAATAATGATAAAAGACAGGCCGGTCCAATCGTGGCGGTTAACCTGCCAGCCGCTTAAATTGATTTTGTTTTTGGCAAAATGCTTGGCCAATTTTTGGGCCGAAGAATCGTCGCCCACCGCGCCCCAAAGCGCGGTTTTTAAGCCCAAGCGGGCCAAAGAAACGGCGGTATTGGCTCCCCCGCCGCCGCCGGTATAAAGCACCTGGCAATCGCTGATAATTTTATCCCCCACTTCAAAGGCAAAAAGCTTTCGGGCCCCCGTTTTTTTGGGGTTATTTAAAATTTGCAGTTCCTGGGTATGGAACATGATATCTTCGGTAATCCCGCCGATGGTAATAACGTTGAATTTCATAAAATTATTCTTTACTGTACATTTCTTCCCGTTTTTCCTTTAAGAAGCCGATCCAATCCTCAATAACTTCCAGAAAAATCTTAAAGGGCGCTTCGATGATAAAATCCAAAAGAAAAACGAAAATGTTTATTTTGGCAAACTTTTCCGACATCCAATGGCCGGCCTTTAAAAACGGCAAAGAAAAAAGATTAAGCAGAAACACGAAGAAATTTTCCCGGCCTTCGATAACCGTCATTTCCCGCACCTTCATCCTTAATTTGATGCCGAAAAAGCTGACCAAGGATAAAAACAGTAAAAAGATCAGCATGCTGAAAATATTAAAATGCAGCTGGTTTAAAACGTAAATCAAGGCGCCGAAAGAAATAAAGAACAGGATGCAATAAAAAATGTAAAAAACGGTTAAAGCCACGGTGGAACGCTTAACCACCGCCCCCAGGCCGCTTTGTACTTCGGTAATGGCTTCCTTATAAACCGCTTCATCGGCTACGGCCACCACCCGGTTGGTATTTTTTTTGGAAGGCACGCGGATAAACACGGCCAGCAAGAACATTAAAAACGGCGGAAAGAGGGCGTTAATGGCCAAAGGCAGATAATTAAGGTGCTTAACCACGTAATATTCGTAAGGAAATTCCAGTACGAAAGCCAAGGCCATTTTGGTAATGAAAATATAAATAATCACCCGCACAATGCTGCGGCGCAATTTGGCCCGGGACCGCTTGTAGGATTTGGCGCAGGTTTGCCTAACCTGGTATTCCAACTCTTCCTTATTGGCAAAAACCCGCTCGGCTTGGTCCGGATCTTCCAGAATAATATCCCGTAAAACAAAGAAAACGAAAGTGAATTTTTTAAACAAGCGATACAATTTATCGGCAATATAATATTTTTTCTGCTTATCGATTAAGCCCCGCAGGTTGTTGATTTTTTTAGCCACGGCCATAATTTCGGCGGGCTGGGCCGTTTTCCAATTAGGATAATAATAGCGGAAGAGCTTAAAATCCATCATCGGCTCGTCGGATTTAACCAAGGCCCGGAACACGGCCAGATAAATATGCAGATCCTTTTCTTTATCGGTTAAGGCTTTATCCGTTAAGTTAATGCCCGGCCGCATTACCTTATACATAAACTCCACCAAGGCGCGGTTGGCTACCGGGGGCATTAGGCATTCCTCCATTTCGCAAGCGGCCAAGTTTAACAGCCACTTGAACAATTGCCGGCCTTTTTTGGAATTATGGGCAATATTGCTTAAATTAAATAAAGCCAAATATTTTTCAATAATGGCATCAACTTCTTCCACACGGCTCGAGGGAATCAAATTGTTTTCCAAATAGCCGCCCCTGATTAATTCCTTAACCAAAGACAGAGCCAAATCTTCAACCGAAAGCTTAATCAACAGCCGGCGCTGCAAAATGCGCAAAATGGCGGCTTTGCGGATTAAATGATCCTCTTTATAATCAATGGCATTGCGAACCTTTTCGTAAATAAAAGCGATCCGGGAAACAAAGCTGTCCACCTGGATGCGGGAAAGCTCCTCGCCGCTGTAAAAAACCTTGGGATCCGAGACCTTAAGCTGATTGATTAATCTGGTTGTAGGGGCGGTTAGCATAGAGCCAATGGTATTATTTTACAGGAAAAACGGGGAAATGGCAATTGGCTTTTCACGGTTTTGACTAATTCTTTATTTTTAATATGCACTAATTATAAATCTAATTTTTATTTTTATACAAAAAATAAAATAATGTCGTCATAGCAATCCGTTTATTACCATTCTGAAAAGGATGATTTTTAATCATCAAATAAAAAAGAATGGCGGATTTTTTAATAAGCCCGGGGTAAAGTTGTTTTCCACCAAAAGTTTGATAAGGCTGCTCAATGCATCTTTCTAAAGCATTTTAATAATATCATCAACGGATTATCGCACCTTGAACATCAGTAATCAAGCCATATACAGAATCGGCAATAAGTCATATACTTAATAAATCAGCGGCCATTTAATAAAATGCTTATGCCTAAATTAAAATTTATAATTTTTTTCCTGATTGCGCTGGCGGTTTTTACGGGCACGGTTTTGGTTTATATTAACGATAAACAATCGCCCGCTTTAAACTATAACAACCAAGTTAACGGCTCGATTCCTGCCACCAAAAGCGGCAAGGTAGCGGCCAAACCCGGAACCGTGCCGGCAACAACCAAAGAGCCGGGCTCGTTAAACCTGCCCATCCCCTTTACGGCCCAGGCGCCTACCGGCAACTGGGACCTGTTGCATAACGAGGCCTGCGAGGAAGCCAGCGCCATTATGGCCAATGCCTATCTTATTGGGGATAAAGAAGAAGTTATTCCCGCTGCCAGAGTGGAAACGGAAATCAGCGGTTTAACCGCCTGGCAAGACCAAAACTTTGGCTACCACCTGGATACCACCGCCCAAGAAACCGCCCAAATGATTATGGGCTTTTACGGTTTAAAGGCCACGGCCATTAACGGTTACGCCGAGCAGGATATTAAGGACCAGATCAATTTGCACCATGTGGTAATTCTGCCGGTTAACGGCCAGGTGATCGGCAACCCCAACTACAAACAGCCCGGGCCGATTTACCATATGCTGGTAATCCGCGGCTACACCGCCACCGGCTTGATTACCGACGATTCCGGCACCAAGCGCGGCGAGAACTACTATTACACTTTTTCCACCCTGCATAATGCCGGCGCGGACTGGGACCATACTGCCAATACCATCGATCAATCAAAAAAAGTCATGATCGTGGTCTCCAAATAAAAAAACCGCTGAAATTGCCAAATGCTAAAAAAGTTATTGCCAAAATTAAATCTGCTCTACACCGGGCTGGCGCTGGTATTGTTGATCGGCCTGGGAATTTTTGCCTTTAAAATCGTAATTTTAAAAAATCTGCCGGCCGCGGTTATGTTGCGGGTGCCTTTTACCACCCAGGCCCCCACCGATAACTGGAGCCGGAACGAGGATTGCGAAGAAACCAGCCTGGTTATGGCCAATGCTTTTTTAAGCGGTATTGTTGAAGATAAAGTGCCGACCGGCATCGCCCAGGAAACCATCAATAATTTAAAAAAGTGGGAACAGACCAATTTGGGCTATAACGCCAACACCGGAGCCGAAGCCACCGGTAAAATGGCCATGGGCGCTCTGGGCTTAAAAATCACGCAGATTCAAAACTTTACCGAAACGGATTTAAAAATGGAGTTAAATAATAAACACCCGATTTTACTGCCGATCAACGCCAAGCTTTTGGGCAGCCCGCAATACCTTAACAACGGCCCCACTTACCATATGATCGTAATTAAGGGTTATAGGGGCGACACTTTTATCGTTAACGACCCGGGCACCGACAGCGGCAACGGCAACGAATATGCTTTCGCTATTTTAAAAAAAGCCTCCGCCGATTGGGTTAACGCCACCAAACAAATGGACCTAAACAGAAAAATGGCGCTGATTGTTTCCAAATAAACTGATAATCTTTATTATGGGACTTTATTTTCTTTATTGACTTTTATTAAAAACAAGGTATAATACCGAATAATTATTCGGGGATCGTCTAATGGTAGGACAGCGGGTTTTGGTCCCGTCAATTGGGGTTCGATTCCCTATCCCCGAGCCATGAACCGCTAAAATAAATTAGCGATTTTTTTATTTCTTTTTATTCAAACAAGTTTTAATGAATTCCCTGAATAAAGGATGCGGCCGCAGCGGGCGGGATTTGAATTCCGGATGGAATTGCGTGCCCAGCATAAATGGATGGCCCTTAATTTCCACAATTTCCATTAAATCGTGTTTGGGCGAATCGCCGGAAATAACCAAACCGGCTTTTTCAAACATCGCCCGGTATTTATTATTGAATTCATAGCGGTGCCGGTGCCTTTCGTCAATCCGGTTGATTTTATAAGCCTGGTAAGCCAAAGTGCCCTTTTTTAAAATACAGGGATAGCTGCCCAAACGCAAAGTCCCGCCTTTGGCCCGATGCTCGGATTGGCCGGGTAAAAAGTGAACTACCAAATCTTTGGCTTTTGGATTGAATTCTTCGCTGTCGGCACCGGCTATGCCCATAACATTGCGGGCAAACTCAATGGTCATAATCTGGGCGCCCAGGCATAAGCCGAAATACGGCACCTTGTTTTCCCGGGCATATTTGGCCGCCATAATTTTGCCCTCCGCTCCCCTTTTGCCGAAGCCGCCGGGAATCAGCAAACCGTCCATCTGTTTCATTTTAGCCGCTTCTTTTTGATCGTGCTTTTCCAGTTTGGCCGCGTCGATCCATTCCAGATTAAGCTTGGCGTTTTGATGATAACAAGCGGATTTTAAGGCCTCGGTCACGCTCAAATAAGCGTCGTTATTTTCGGTATACTTGCCCACCAAGCCGATCTTCAGGGTTTTTTTGCTGTCTTTGATTTTTTTCAGCAAGGCATCCCAATCTTTTAATTTCGGCTGGCGGTAATTCAATTTAAAATGTTCGGCGATTTGCCTGGTAATGTGATTGTTATACTCATACATTAAAGGAATCTCATAAATGCTCTTAACAGTTTGGCCGTCGATGACCGCTTCCTTTTTAACATTGCAGAACAAGCTGATTTTTCCTATTTCCCCGGCCGAAAGCTGATAGTCGTTGCGGGCGATAATGATGTCGGGATTAATGCCCCGATGCTGCAATTCCCTCACGGACGTCTGAGTGGGTTTGGTTTTAAGTTCGCCGGAAGCGGCAATAAACGGCACCAAGGTTACATGGATGAACATTACGCCTGCGTTGCCCATTTCATTATGCAGCTGCCTGGCCGCTTCCAAATAGGGTTCGCCTTCAATGTCGCCCACCGTGCCGCCGATTTCAATCATTAAAAAATCGGCTTTAGTGATATTCGCGACTTTTAAAATATAATCCTTGATGGCATCGGTAATATGCGGCACGATCTGGATGGTTTTGCCCAAGAAATCACCCACTCTTTCCCGGTTTAAAACACTCTGATAAACTCGGCCGGTAGTGAGATTGGAGAGTTTGGATAAATTAACGTCGATAAACCGTTCATAATGCCCCAGATCCAAATCCGCTTCGGTGCCGTCGTCGGTAACGAAAACCTCGCCGTGCTGGTACGGGCTCATAGTGCCGGGATCAACATTTAAATAAGGATCGAGCTTTAAGGTAAACACCGAATAACCCGAGGCCTTTAACAGAGCGCCGATGGCCGCCGAAGAAGTGCCTTTGCCCAGGCCGGAGCAAACGCCGCCGGTCACGAAAATAAACTTGGTTTTATTTTTTTTGCTCATCTTGTTTTAAAATATCAATAATTAATACAACGGATTCGTTTTGGAACTTAACCGTGACCGGGTGCTGGCCCAATTCCTTTAAAGGCTTGGCTAAAACCAGCCAAGCTTCTTCTAAAACAAAATGATATTCTTTGGCGACGGCTTTTATTATGTCGGCGGCGGCAATGGCTTTAAATAAAGTGCCCTTGTCCGAGGCTTTGGCTTTAAAAACCAATCTTTTATTATTAAGTTTTTGTAAAGCCGAACTTGTTTTATCCAAAAACAGCAGCTGTTTTTGTTCCTGATGGGTTTTATTGAATTGCAATTTGTCGATGGCTTCCGCCGTGGCGCTGACGGCCAATTTTTTAGGCAACAAAAAATTAAGGGCATAACCGTCGGCCACGTTTTTTATTTCGCCTTTTCTGCCGACTGGCGGAAGATCTTTTAAGAGAATCACCTGCATATTTATTGTTGCAACAACTCCAGGGCCTTGGCCATTTGCGGATCTTTTTTATTATTGATATCCTCTTCTTTTAAATCAACCAAAACATCCGGCGTAATGCCGTTTTTTTCAATCGTCCGCCCCAGCGGCGTCAGCCAGCGGGCCACGGTAATTTTAACCGAAGAGCCGTCGCTTAATTTTTCCAATTCCTGAACCGAGCCTTTGCCGAAAGTTTTGCTGCCGACCAATTGCGCCAGCTTATAATCCTGCAAAGCGCCGGCCACGATTTCCGAAGCCGAAGCGCTGCCGCCGTTAACCAAAACCACGGTTTTGTAATTTTTCAATTGAGCGGAGCCGGCGGAGCGGTATTCCTGATTAAGCGCCGGATCGTTGAATTCTTCCTTGACCACCGTTTGGCCTTTATTAATCCAATAACCGCCGATCACTACGGCCGTATCCAAAAAGCCGCCCGGATCGTTCCTTAAATCCAAAATTATGCCATTGGGCGAAGTTTTAACAATTTGATTAACCGTGGCGGCAAAAGCGCCGTCGGTATCGGCATTAAAATTAGTCAGCTTAATTACGGCGATGCCGTTTTTATTTTCGTAAACCACGCTTTCAATTTTTATGGTATCGCGAGTAATGGTAAAAGTTTTCGGCTCTTTTACGCCTTCGCGGCCGATGGTTAAGGTTACGGTAGTGCCTTTGGGGCCTCTAATTTGCTTGACCGCTTCGTCTAAAGCGATATTGGCGGTGTCTGCCCCGTTAATGGTTAAAATCTGATCCAGGGGCAATAAACCCGCTTTGGCGGCCGGCGAATCGGGCAAAGGGGCGATAATGGTTAAATGCTCGTTTCTAATGCCGATTTCCGCGCCAATGCCTTCAAATTTACCGGCCAATTCATCGTTAAACTCTTTGGAACCCTCGGGATTGAAAAACACCGAATAAGGGTCTTTTAAAGCCGCGACCGAACCTTTTAAAGCTCCATAGAACAGCTGGGCATCGGTAATTTTATCCCGATCGATAAATTTGCCTTTGATAATATCCCAAACCTGCCAAAAATTTTTAAAATTAACGTCCTTGGCCAAATAATCCGGCAGACTGTCGGTATTTAAAACTTTGCCAACCTTGGTTGCGTCCGGGCCGCTGCTACTTGAAGCCAAATGCTTGTTTATGCCGACGATGGTGCCGATGCCAAAACTGATGATCATTAAAACCAGCACCAACACGCCGATTAAATATTTGTTTTTTGTTTTAGCCGGCAAATTCGGTAGAGCCGGCTGATTGATTAATTCTTCCATTTTAAAAAATGCTTAATGATAAATTTTTAATCTTCCAAGCGCTCAATTTTAGCGCCTAATTTTTTTAAGCTTTCGTGTAAATTTTCATAGCCCCGATCGATATTGTAAGTATTGCGCAAAACCGAACGGCCGGTCGCCGCCAGCATGGCAATCACGATAATTACCGACGGCCTAAGCGACGGCGGACAAACAATCTCGTTGCCGACCAATTTAGTGGGGCCGTCGATATAAACGCGATGCGGGTCGGCCAAGGTAAGGCTGGCGCCCAAGCGGCTTAATTCATTAAAATAAATGGCCCGATTTTCATAAACCCAGTCATGGATTAAAGTCCGGCCCAGGGCTTGGGTGGCAATGGGCACAAAAAACGGCAAATTATCAATATTAATTCCCGGATACGGCCGGCCGTAAAGCTTTTCCCTTAAAGCCGTAAGCTTGGAGGGCCGGGTTTTTATATCTACCAGTTTTGTTTGGCCGTTTTTAGACAAGTATTTTCTTAAAATAGTGTATTTAAAGCCCATTTTTTCCAACTTTAAGAGCTCTAACTCCAAAAAATCTATGGGACAACCCTTAATGGTAATGCCGGAATTGGTAGTGGCGGCCAAAGACAAATATAACATTGCTTCAATGGGATCTTCGGCTAAATGGTATTTAACGTGCCGGTTGATGGATTTAACGCCCTTAACGGTTAGGGTGGTAGTGCCGATGCCTTTAATTTTAACGCCCAACAGCTGCAGATAAAAGCATAATTCCTGAACCTGATAGTTGGCCGAGGCGTATTTGACGGTAATTTCCTTGGGCGTTAAGGCGGCGGCCATTAAAACGCATTCCGTAGCCGTATCGCCGGATTCATACATGATAATTTCCCGATTGACTTTGGCCCGAGCAATCCTTTTAACCTGGTAATATTTGGCCAGCGATTTAATGGTTATGCCGAAATTTTCAAAAGCGTAAATATACGGGGTAATGGTTCTTAGCCCCAGCTTGCAGCCGCCGGATTTAGGCAGCTTGAAAGAATTAAACTGATGGATTAACGGCCCGAAGAGCATTAAAACCGAGCGGGTTTTAACGGCTGATTGATAATTAATCGCGGCCAGATTAACTTTGGCCGGAGGTTTAATTATCAAATGGCGCTTGTCTTTCCATGAAAACTTAACGCCGATGCTGGAGAGCACCTCCATAATCCTTTTGGTTTCCTCCAAACTGGGAAAATTAAGCAATTCGGTGGTGCCGGAATTCAATAAAGAGGCGCAAAGCAGCGCCACGGTGGAGTTTTTAGTTGAATTAACAGTGACCGCGCCTTTTAACTTGGAGCCGCCTTGAATTATATAATGAGACATAGTATATTGTTTAGTAGCCAATAACACTAACTATTTTAATACTTTTTAAGCAAAAAGACAACTCCTATGCAACTTAAGTTCCGGCGCATTCTTTTCTTGGTTTTTTTGGTGTTTTTTTTAGTAGCTTCCCCGCTGTTGATTATTTACGCTTTGGGTTATAAATTTAATCCGGCTAAACGCATCCTGGAAAAAACCGGAGTTTTTTTTATTAAATCATTCCCTCGTTCCGCTGAAATTTATTTGAATAATCAAAAATACAAAAAGACCACGCCCGCTCAAATTATCCGCCTGCTGCCGGGCAGCTATCAGCTTAAAATAACTAAAGAGGGCTACCGTCCCTGGCAAAAAAATTTATTGATTCAACCCGATTTAACCACTTTTATTGAAGATGTTTCTTTAATTTACCGGGAACCCAAAACCACCGCCTTAATCAAAGGAAATTTCAGCGATTTTTTGGAATCAACGAACAACGAAGAGCTGGCCTTACTGGAACAAACAAGCAACGGCACGATTCTGTGGATTTACAGCATCAACAACGATAATTTTATTCAGCTTTATCAAACGCCGGCGCAAAACAATTTAAAATTAATGGCCTGGTCCAGCAACAATAAAAAAATCCTGATTAAACAAAGCAAGGATTACCTGGTTTTTAACGCCGAGCTGCCGGGAGTTTTTTCTTCGCTTGATAAAGTAAGCAAAACGGAATTAACCGACATTAAGTGGGACGA
This sequence comes from Candidatus Komeilibacteria bacterium, assembly GCA_026396575.1. GTDB lineage: Bacteria > Patescibacteriota > Patescibacteriia > UBA1558 > UBA10009 > JAPLWM01. The sequence goes on along the minus strand of JAPLWM010000007.1, from coordinate 42,054 downwards.
AGTCAATGATAATTTAATTTACGGGCTTAAAAGCGGCCAGCTGCTGCAAGTTAACCTCTTGGAAGAAACATCCAAACAAATCGTTCCGGAAAAAGTTTCCGCCTATTTTCCTTATAAAAATAAAATGCTGGCCATTGTTAAGGTTAAAGATCGGGAGTATTTAAAAATCTATAATAATCAAGCCAGCCAGATTATTTTCAGTTTGCCGGCTTCGGCTGATTACCGGTTAGCTTCGGCCGATAAGGATCACTTTATTCTTTTTAACGAGGAATTCGGCCAACTTTACCTGCTGGAGCCGGCCAACACCGATCAACCCGTTAAAACCGAGCTGAAAAACGTGGCCGGCTTTAAATGGCACGATGCCCAGCTGATTTATTGGAACAGCGCCGAATTGGTGGTTTTTTATCCGGCCGACAACCAAAGCATCTTATTGGAGCGCTCAGGTGAAAAAATCAGCAACGCCCTCTGGCATCCCAATGCGGCTTATGTTTACGCGGTGATCGGCGATAAATTAAAGTTATACGAGCTGGATAGCCGCGATCAGCGCAATGTTTATGAAATTACCACCCTGGCTCCGGGCAGCGAAAACTTCTTAGCCACCAACAAAAAAGGCGATTATTTGTATTTAATCGCCAACTTCAACAATCAGCCAGGCCTGTATAAAATGGAAATGCAGTAGATTAAATTATCAATTGATCCTGTAATTTTTCCTTGGCTAAATTCTGGGCTTTAAGCAAACTGTCGAAAGTTCCGGCATCAATCCATTCCCCTTTTACCAAGGAAACTTCCAGTTCGTTTTTAGCTAAATACCAATTGTGCAAATCCACAATTTCCAGCTCTCCCCGAGCGGAGGGTTTTAATTTTTTTGTTATTTCCACCACCCGCTTATCATATAAATACAAACCGCAGATGGCATAATCGCTTAGCCATTCTTTGGGTTTTTCCACGATTTTTTCCGCTTTAAAATTTTCATCGAACTTGACCACGCCGGAACGTTCGGGATCGGGCACTTTTTTAACGAAAATCCTGGCGCCCTGCTTAAAATTCTTGATTTCCTTGGAAAAATCGTCGCTAAAAATATTATCGCCTAAAATTAAAGCGACATTCTCTTCGTCAATAAAATTTTCGCCGATGATAAAGGCCTCGGGCAAACCCCTGGGCTCATCCTGGATTTCGTAGGTCAATTTAACGCCGAATTGCCGGCCGCTGCCCAATAAATTCAAGTAATCGCCGGAATGTTCCGGCGCCACGATGATTAAAATTTCCTTGATGCCGGCGGAAATCAAGGTATTCAAAGGATAGTAAATCATCGGCCGATTATAAACCGGCAATAATTGCTTGCTGGTTACGGTGGTGCAGGGGCGCAATCTGGTGCCCAAGCCGCCGGAAAGAATAATGCCTCTCATAAATTATTGGATTTGATTTTTTCCAAAGTCGCTTTAAGTTTTTCCAAAGTCGCTTTAAGTTTTTCCAATTCATCGGGAGTCATTGCTCCGCGGTTTTGCGGATAACTGAACCATTCAATTTTTCGCTCTAAAATTTCGATAGCTTGGGTAAACAGCCCCAGTTTTCTTTCTTTTAACAAATCCGGTTCGCTCATTTCTTCAATAATTTCTTCCCAAACGGCATCTTCCGGCATTTGATTGAATTTAGCTTCAATTTTAGCTGCCGCAAAAAGCCGTCTTAATTCGAAAATATTATTTAAGGAAACTAAATTCTCGTTAGTGGGTAATTGCGGTAAAGTTTCTTTAGACATTTAATTATTTGGATAAATAATCGGCTAAAGCTTCTTCCCAAGGCCTAAGAGCCGGCAGCTTATTATTGATTAAAATGGAATATTTAGGCCGAACCGCCGAATGCGGCAACGTTGCCGAAGAAGTTGAAATAAAATTAATCTCCAAACCATTGATTTCCTTGATTTTAAGGGCCAATTCGTACCAGCTGCAGCTGCCCTGATTAGTTTGATGGTAAATGCCAAACGGCTTTTTGTCAAGAATAATATTTTTAATGGCGGCAGCTAAATCTTTAGTATAGGTAGGATTACCGAATTGGTCGTTAACTACGGGCAGCTCTTTTTTTTCGTTGCTTAAATTAATAATCGTGTCAATAAAATTCTTGCCGCCGTGCCCGAACAGCCAAGCCGTTCTGATTAAATAAAACTTATCGGCATTCTGTTGAAGCAAATTTTCGCCCTCGGCTTTGCTTTGGCCGTACACATTAAGGGGTTGGGGCTGATCGGTTTCTTTATAGCCGTTTGGCTCTTGGCCGTTAAAAACGTAATCGGTGCTGAAATGAACCAAGGTTGCGCCAATGTTTTTAGCGATTTTAGCTAAATCCCCCACTGCTTGGCCATTAACTAAAAAACAAACTTTTTTAGCCGTTTCACAGCCGTCCACGTCGGTAAAAGCGGCGGCATTAATGATAACTTCCGGCGCCATGGCAAAAATCTGCTTTTGCAAATCTTTGGGTTTGGTTAAATCAAAGTCCGGCAAATCGCCCACGATAATATCTTCGGCGGCAAATTCTTTTACCAGAGCCTGGCCTAGCATGCCGGCAGCGCCTAAAATAAGCAGTTTCATAACAATGTTTTAATGTATTTAATAAATTCCAGCTGTTCCGGTATGGAATTTTCCAATTCCAAAGCCATAATCTTGGCCAAATATTTTTTCGGCGTTCTTTTTAAATAATCAAAATAATTAATGTTGCTGGCAAAATGAGTGTCTTGAGTGGCTTTGCTAAAACCGCTTAAATGATTGGCCAAAGGCAAGATCCCCTGTTTTATTTTCTGATCGATTATTTTAACAATGTTCCACTTGATTAAATGAACTCGATAAGAAAAATAATGAGCTAAATCCAAACAATAATGATTGTTCAGCTGTTTTAAATATTCCAAAGTAAACCAAGTTGTCGTTTCCAACGAAAAATATTTTTTAAAATAAGGATTGGCTCTAAAATTATCCAAATAGTTGCCGTGAGTGTTGAATTGCCTGGTTTTATAGTTTTGATAGAAAAAATCTATTTCAGCCGGAGTAAAATCGTTTCTAATGTGCAAATGCGGAATGGAAACAATCGTTGATTTTTTTAATTTTTTATAAAACTCCTTTCGGCCGGCATAATCCAGCATTGTCAAAAAAACGGCGACTTCCTTGATTTTTAACCGATTAATATCTTTTAGCTGTTGGCGCCAAGTATTTTTAGTAGTGGTAATGCAGGGTAAAACTTTTCTCATAAACGGTACTGTTTTTTATAATATTCCAAATAAGCGCCGCTTTTAAGCTTTTTCCACCACCATTCGTTTTGCTGGTACCACCTGACCGTTTCCCTAATGGCCCGGTCAAAATCGTATTCCGGGTTCCAGCCCATTTTTTTAAGCTTGGTCCAATCCACGGCATACCTTAAATCATGGCCCGGCCGATCAACGATATGCTCCACCATTTTTTTGTCTTTATTCAAACTTTTTAAAATAATTTCGGTAATTTCCAGATTCTTTTTTTCGGTACCGGTGCCGATATTGTAAACTTCGCCAAGTGCGCCTTTGTGCAATAAGAAATCAATGGCCCAGCAATGGTCCAATACGTAAATCCATTCCCGAACGTTTTTACCGTCGCCATAAAGCGGCACTTTTTTGCCTTCCAATAAATTAGTGATGAATAAAGGCATTAATTTTTCCGGATACTGGTAAGGCCCGTAAAAATTGCAGGAATGGGTAACGATAATGGGCAAATTATAGGTTTTAAGATAAGCACGGCACAATAAATCGGCGCTGGCTTTGGAAGCGCTGTAAGGCGAATTGGGCAAAAACGGCGATTCTTCGGTAAACTTGCCCTTAGTTATGCTGCCGTAAACTTCGTCGGTGGAAATCTGGACGAATTTTTTAAGCTTAAATTCCTTAACCGCTTCCAAAATATTAAAAGTGCCCAAAACATCCGTTTTAACAAAGGCGTCGGGATCCAAAATGGAACGGTCCACGTGGGTTTCGGCGGCATAATTTATTACGGCTTCAATCCTGAAATTCCGGCAAACCTTAAAAACAATGCGCTTATCGGCAATATCGCCTTTAATGAATTTATAATTGGAGTTGCCTTCAATATCCCGCAAATTATCCAAATTGCCGGCATAGGTTAACTTATCCAAATTTACTATCGTGTAATTTGGATACTTCTTTAGGATATGCCTGATAAAGTTGGATCCGGCAAAACCCGCTCCGCCGGTAACTAGTAAATTCATATTGTTATATATTAAGTCGCGAGGGCAAGAAAAATTTGTGAAGCTTGTAGAGGCGCATAATTATGCGCCTTGCACCACCAACGAGGTCCGGGGGGCGAATAAATTTTTCTTGCCCGTACTCGCTTTTTAAAATCCTACGTACCCATTTCCCAGCTGGAAAGGTACTTAACCTGTTCGGCTGTTAATTTATCAACGCTCACGCCGATCGCCCGCAATTTTGTCCGGGCAATGTATTGGTCGGTTTTATCGGTAACATCGTAAACCCGTTTTTCCAAATGCTTGTAATTTTTTACCACGAATTCGGCGGCCAAGGATTGGTTGGCAAAACTCATATCCATTACCGAAGCCGGATGGCCTTCGGCCGAAGCCAGATTAATCAAACGGCCCTCGGCCAAAACATTGATCGATTTGCCGTTTTTTAAATGATAATTCTGAACAAACGGCCTGACCGTTTCCACTTTTTTGGAGATTTTCTTTAAGCCCACCAAATCCAGCTCTACGTCAAAGTGGCCGGAGTTGCAAACAATGGCACCGTTTTTCATCTTTAAAAAGTGCTCTTTGCGGATTATATGGATATCGCCGGTTAAAGTGCAAAAGATATCGCCGAGAGGAGCCGCCTGGAGCATAGTTTTAACCTCCAGGCCGTCCATAACCGCTTCCAAGGCCTTTACCGGGTCAACTTCGGTAACAATCGCCTTGGCGCCCATACCGCGGGCTTTTAGGGCAAAACCGCGGCCGCACCAGCCATAGCCGGCCACCACCACTGTTTTACCTGCCAATAAAATGTTGGTTGCCCGGATAATGCCGTCCAAAGTGGATTGGCCGGTGCCGTAACGGTTATCAAAGAAATGCTTAGTGGCTGCATCGTTAACCGCCACAATCGGGTAAAGCAATTTTTTTTCGGCGGCCAAAGCCCGCAAGCGGATAACGCCAGTAGTGGTTTCTTCCGAACCGCCATAAATGTTTTTAACCAAATTTTTTCTTTTGGTATGGATCAAAGAAACCAAATCGGCGCCATCATCCATGGTAATGTTGGGCTTGGTATCCAAGGCGCTGTTAAGATGGCGGTAATAGCCGGCCCGGTCAATGTTGTTTTTAGCAAACACCGGAATGCCGAAATCTTTAACCAAGCTGGCCGCCACTTCATCCTGGGTTGATAGCGGATTGGAAGCGCAAAGCACTACGCTGGCGCCGCCCGCTTTTAAAGTTCTCATTAAATTGGCGGTTTCGGCGGTAACGTGCAAACAAGCCGCCAGCTTTACTCCTTTTAAGGGTTTGGTTTTGGAAAACCTCAAGCCGATTTCCCGCAAAACGTCCATTTGCTTTTCGGCCCATTCTATTTTTCTTTTGCCCAGCATAGCCAATTTGATATTCTTGATGTCGTATTTCATGACTTAATAATTATTAATTATAAAATTGTGGATTTGAATTCTTTAAAATACCTGTCTTTGAATTCTTTCAAAGTGTAGCTATGGGCCTGGGTGCCGTATTCTTCCACGGCGTAAACTGAAGCTAAACTGGCGATCTGCCCGATTTCTATCCAGGGCAGCTTGAAATAATTTTCAGTGTTCAATTTCATTTTACTTAATAATAATCCCTTAATCAAACCGGCTCGATAAGCGTCGCCGGCACCGGTAGGATCTTTAACAACTTTAACTTTAGCCGGCTTTATTTTTACTCTTTCCAAAGAGCGGCCTTGGCACAGTTCTATTACCGAACCTTGCTTGCCTAAAGTAACAATTAATATTTTAGCCGCTTTTAAAATTTTTTCCTGCGGCCAGCCGGTAATTTTTTTAGTCAAAGACAATTCATAATCGTTAACAATGTAAATCGAGGCCTGGTTAATAGCCGTTCTTAACTGGTTTTTGGTAAACTGGATAATCTGCTGGCCAGGATCGAAAATAAAAGGAACTTTCTTTTTAAAATAATTTTCGGCCAGATCCAGCATTTCGTTGGCGTTGCCCGGTGAAATAATGGCCAAATCGTTTGCCGTGGCTTTGGGCGTACTCGCGTAAAAACTCATAGCGCCCGGGAAAAAGCCGGTAATTTGATTATCGCTTTTATCGGTAATAATATAGGCGCTGGCCGTAAATGTTTGCGGATAAACTTTTACCCCGCTTAAATTAATGTTCAGTTTTTTAAGGCGTTCGCCGTATTTGCCGAAATCCTTGCCCACCGCCGAATATAACAGCGGCGTTTCTTTTAGCAAAGCCAAATTATAGGCAATGTTGGCTGCGGCCCCGCCGAAAGTTTCTTTAAATTCCCTAACCACGAAGCTGACATTTAATTTATGGATTTCCTGCGGCAGAATATGATCGCTAAACAGCCCCGGAAAATCCATAATCCTGTCAAAAACGGTTGAACCGGAAACAATAATGCTCATATGATTTTTTTAATGTTTTCCATTACCCGGCGCATTTCCTCATCACTTAAGGCCTTGCCGGCCCAAGGATGCAGCTTATCGTCGATAAAGCGCGGAATTAAATGCAAATGCAGATGATCAACTAGCTGTCCGCCGGCCTTGCCATTATTAATAATTAAATTAAAACCGGTGGCGCCAACCGCTTCCATGGTTGCTTTAACCAAATCCTGGGAAACAGAAACCAGATCCTTTAACAGGTCTTTCGGCGCTTCCAAAAAATTAAGGTAATGCTCTTTTGGTAAAATGAGCAGATGCCCTTTGTTAACCGGATTAATATCCAAAATGGCGATAATCCGCTTATCTTCGTAAATTTTATAGCAAGGCAGTTCGCCTTCGATTATTTTGCAAAATATGCAATCCATAAATTAATTCTCTATTTAAAAATTATCCCCCGCTCTTTACTTCTTCTGGCCACTGGTAATTGATATTGGGATCGTTCCAGGGAAAGCGGATTTCATCCGGTTTATCGTAATTGTAATGCATCGTTGGAACATTAATGATTTTTGCCTGATCGCAATCAATAGCTGTAAAACCATGAGCAACGCCTTTGGGAATTCTCACTAAAAGATGTTCGCCTTCAATATCCGGCGCGGCTAAAACAAAATCCTGCGTTTGCTTGTAAGTTTTGGAATCTTTTCGCAAATCGCATAAAGCCACCAGGGCTTTGCCTTCCACGCAGATAAAATGGTCGTCCTGCAATTCATGGAAATGCCAGGCCTTGGCTATTCCCCTTTTTACCAAAGTTAAATAAACCTGGCCGAATTTTTGGAACAGCGGCTCATCGTCGCGCAAAAACTCCATCAACAAACCGCGTTCATCCCCGTGAACGGCCAATTTTTTAACTTCCACGCCTTCAATCATAATAATGGCGGTTAAAAAGATTAATAATCAAATAAAGGCTCGCGGCCCCTAAAACAGACATAATTAAACCAATTTTTCCCAAAAAATGCAAGCTTAAGAATAAAAACAAGGCAAAAACGAAAATTAAGATAAAATGCAGCAAATAATGATTTTTTAACTCCTTTTTTTGAGCTTCCGGACGATAAAACAAAATGACTACTAAACCGCTTAATATAGAGAGTATTAATAGTAGATTTAAATCAAAATAATTGCTGATCAAGCCGGTTTTAAAGCTTTCCAAGGCGAAATAAGCAATAAAAGCAATGGTGGAAACTTTAAAAAGCGTTAAGCTTATCTTTACCAGATATTCGGCCAAATAATGGAAAAAATTGCGGCGGGGAGCAAAGGGAAACATAAAATTTAAAATCGGGCTTTAAAATAATTAAAACCTTTTAAAATAATTTCTTTAAAAGTTAAGGGCTGCTTGGCAAAAACCACTTTGATATTTAGAAGCGGAATATTGTAATTGCCGTTGTTTAAACCCGGCGAACTGATGGCAAATCGCACTTTGCGGTTGTTAAGGCGGGCATTGGCCAGGTTAAACTTAACCGTGGCCGTTTTCCAGCCGTTAACTTCTTGAGGACTGCGGTAATCGCTCACTAAGTAATCAATGGTTGAAGGAATTTCAGAATCTTTTGAATTAAAATTATAAACTATTTTATTTTCAAAATTATCGGCTTCGGAATTAAACTGCTCGCGATTCAAATATTTTTTCTGGCGCTGCCAAATGGTGCCTTGGCTATCGGCAATTTTGAACCAATTCAAACTATCCAAGCTTTGATTTTCCAAGGGCTTAAAATCGTAGCTCCAATCCTGGCTGCCCAAAGTAGCCAGGCCCAGCTGAATCAGCGGCTGTTTGATATTTTGGTAAGTTATTTCCACCGTGGCCGTATCAAACTTTTGCGGCATTCGCACTTCAAAATAAACCGGCTCATTAAAAATCTGCTGGAAAAACTCCTGTTTATCCTTAACCTGGAAAATTTGGGAACATCTGCCGGCCGGAAATAAATCGGTAATAACCGGCGAATCGTGGCTGAAATCGTAAGTAAATTCCAACCGGCCCGTTAAAGCCAGATCCTGTTTAATTAACCAGCCCAAAATAACAAAAGGCGCCAAAATAATAATTATCCGGCTGGCTTTATACAAATTATCGAAAAATCTTTTCATTTTTATTTTTCCCGAAGGAATCCCTTTGGGATAATTTCCACGGGATACAAACTTTGCTTGGCAAAAGAAAGCAAGCTGTTGCCCAACTTAAGCCGATACGGCTCAAAACTCTGCTTATTAAAATAAGCCAAGTCATCGGCGGTTCTGGTAAAATTAAACCAATAAACGGGATAACCGCCGGCGATCAGCTCGTTTATTCTAACATAATCCGCCGCCACGTTTAAACGGAAAATTACGCTCCGGTCCGGGAAAAAAACTTTATCCAGCCGATCGGCAATAATTACCGCCTTGGCCGGAGTGCGGTTGATAACTTCAGTGGCAATAATTTGATATTCGTTAATGTTTTTTTGCACCGCTAAAATTCCTTCCTGATCATTAAGCATAACCAGCTGATAGGATGTAAAACCGCATAAAAGCCACAGATAAACAATGAAAACCGGACCGGCCAATTTAAAACGCTTAAAAGCATTGATTAACAAATAAGCCAAAAACGGCAAACTGAACAAATATAAAGGCAGCCAATACCTGATGTAAGAAGTGCCGATGGTTACTGCTTCGGGATCGGGATTATCGCTAAACAGCCAGCTGCCGTAAAAAATTACCAAATAAGCGCCGATCAATAAAAACAACAGATTGTAAAGCAAATAAACTTTGCGATTGGCCAATTTTTTAGCCGTCAGCCAATAGAGGGTGGTGATTAACCAGCCAAAGCCGATTAAGAACGACCACAGCGGAAAAATCCGCACCGTGTAATTGGTTAAATTTTTTAAAGCCGCTTGAGGATTAAAACCGAAGGGTAAAAAGATTTTTTGAGCCAAAGTTAAGCTCTGGCCCAAGATATCCTTATTGGATAAATCGATGGCCAAAGAATAGCCCACCGAAAAAACCGAGCCGTAAATTTGCTTGTTAAAATAAAAAATCGGCGCCAAAGTTGCCAAAAAAACCAAAAAGCTTAAAAGCAGATAACCCCACTTAACTTTGCGGAAATTAAAGGCAACCAATAGCAAGAACAGCGGTGCCAGCCAAACAACTTCCGAAGTCCTGACCATTAAAGCCAAGCCGGCAAATAATCCGGCTAAAGCAAAAAGCCACCATTTTTTCCCGTTTATGGCGCGAATGAAAAAATACAAAGCCATGATAAAAAACGAAACAAAGGCCACATTGGGCATTAAACCCTTAGTGGCATAATACCAAAACGGCGGCAGAATAAAGGCAAAGAGCGCGGCCACAAAAGCCGTATTTTTATCAAAAATTTCCTTGATTAAACAGTAAAAAAACAACAAGCCGACGATGGCGATAATTGGAGTAAAAAACGGAATGGCACACTCCCCCGTTAATTTGGCCAGAGTGCCGTAAATCAAGGGCAGGCCCAAAAAACCGGCCGGAACGGTGAAACCGTTAATTACCCTCATGCTGCGCGGCGTAACCAAGCCGTTCGCAATTTGATTGGCCGGATCCTGAAACTTTAAAGTATTGTGATCGGCGAACAATTTGGCGAAAAACAAATTGCTGGTTTCGTCCGGCGAATTTAAAACCGGCTTGGCGTTATCCCAAACAGCGCTTTGAGCCAAAGCCAAATAGGAATATAGGCAAATAAAAACCAGCCCCAAAACGAGTAGAACCAGGAACTGCCAGTCAATCGCGATTTTTCTTTTAAAAATGGAGATAATTCTGCTTAATTTAACTGATTAATTGCCTTAATTTTACTAGAAAATGCCTTAAAAGACAAACTGGGGTAAATTGTGGTAAAATATAGCTATGGTATTTACCATTAAGCTCCCCCGATATCTTTTACTCGGCCTGGTTTTAGCCGCCGGCAGTTTAGTTAACTGGCAGAATTTTTATCTGCCTCTGGTTTTTGGCGGGCTCTGGCTGATTTTAAACGGCCTGGTTATCGGCAACTGGCTGTTTATTAAAAACTCTCTAAGTTGCCGCTTAATCTACGGTTTGCTGTTTGTTTTGGTGCTGGGCAGCTTGAGCTTAACCGCCTGTTTTTACCTGTTCAGCATAAACCTGATGGCCCAGGCCATTGCCCTGCTGGTTATTACCGTTGTTTCTTTATTTATCATAAGAAAACATCCTCTGATTCTGGATTTTTCCCAGGAACTGCCGAAAATCAACTTAAGCGTGGCGTTTTTAACCGCGGTTTATTTAATCTGCCTCGGGCTGATGGCCTGGCTGATTTGGCAAGGCGCTACCGATACGGCCTTGCGCTCGCCTTGGGAAGCAATAAAACCTCAAATCTTCCTGCTGTACTTTTTAGCCAGCTTTATTTTATTCGCCATTATTAAAATTTCCTCCAGCTCCGGCGTTTTAAGCCTTATTTCCCTGCACGCTTTCTTGGGTTTTTCCGTAGCCTGGATCATTTTTAAAGTGGGCTTTGACTATGATCCGTTTATCCACCGGCAAAATGTCAACTTAATTTTATCAACCGGCACGCTGCTGCCCAAACCCTTTTATTACCTGGGCCAATACGGGATTATTATTTTCCTTTATCGCCTCTTAAAAATTTCCACCGAATACTTGGATAAATTGTTAGTGCCGGTTATGGCCGCGATTTATCTGCCGGCTACGATTTATTACTCGCTTAAGGATAATTTTAAAATCGACAAAAAAGTGGTTTTATTTTCAGTCTTGGCGATTTTTATCTTTCCTTTTGCCGGTTTTATAGTAACTACGCCCCAGGCCTTGGCTAACTTATTCTTTTTAATTACCGTCTTGCTGTCTTTTTACTATCTTAACCATCCGCGCGTTTCCCTGTGGCCGCTTGCGGCTTTGGTTTTTATAACCTTAACCATTCATCCTTTAGCCGGCCTGCCCTTGTTTTTCTTTTTCAGCCTGCTCCTTTTTTACCAGCATCATGAACAAAAATTCAAATTGCCGAAAATATTACACCGCTCCATTTTGTGGGAAATTTTTATCCTGGGCTGTTTGGCCCTGCCCGTGGCTTTCTTGATCAACTCCCAAACCCTGTCCCAATTGAAAATTTCCCTAAACAGCGATTGGCTGAAGAATATTTTCAATGCCGTCATCGGCGTGCCGCTTAATTTTTACTATCGCCCGTTTATAAGCTTAACCGATTTAATTTACAGCTATGGCAACAATGCCGTTTTACTGGCCTTGGCCTTGGCAACGGCCGGCTGCTGGTTTATTATAAAAAACCACAGGTTAAAGCATTATTTTATCTATCTCTTAAGCTTTGTTATGCTGCTGGTTAATTACCTGCTGCTTAAGGGTTTAATTTCCTTTTTTTCACTGGTGGCTTACGAGCAGACTACCTATCCCAGGCGGGTTTTAGAAATCAGCTTATACTTGCTGCTGCCCTTTATTTTTATGGCCCTGCTGTTATTTTTTAAAAAACTGTTGCATCAATCGCCCGCCGTTATTTTGCTGGCCGGCTGCTTAATGGCCTTAGCTTTAACCTGTTCTTTTTATCTGGCTTACCCCCGTGTTGATAAAATCGTGGAAGACCACGGCTACTCCACTTCGGCCGCGGATTTAAAAACCGTTAATTTTATTGAAAAGGCGCAAAACGGCCAGCCGTACGTGGTGCTGGCCGCCCAGCCGGTTTCGGCAGCGGCCATTTCCGAGCTGGGTTTTAAATATTACTATAACAATTTTTTCTTTTACCCGGTGCCCACCGGCGGCCAGCTCTACCAATTATACGAGGATTTGGCCTACGGCAAACAAAAAACCGGCGATACCATTGCCACGGTTAAATATTTAACCGGAGTGACGGACGTTTATTTTGTTTTGAACGGCTACTGGAATAACGCCGCTAAAATTATTGTTGAACAAAAAAAATCAGCTCAACGCTGGTTTGTTATCGACAATAAAAATTATCTGTTCAAATATTAATTTCGCACCACTTCGCCGACCTGCTGTTCGCAAAATTTGCTGCCGCACTGGCAGATAAAATGAAAGCCCTGTTCCCCTTCGCTAAAATCGTAATTGCAGGTGATTTCTTCGCCTGCCCTGATATTTTTTAAAGCCACCAAAGTTAAATTGGCCACATTGATAAAAACATTGGGTTCGCAGGAATGATTGACGAAATTTAAAACTTGCTCATCCCAAACCCATTGCTGAGCGCCGATTCTGGCCGCTTGGTGGTGGTTCTGGGATAAAATTTTATCGCTCGGGATTTTATAAAAGGCCTCGCCTTTTTTAATGGGGCTATCGGTAAAAATGCCATAACCCTGAATCGGGCTTTTCCTTTTGGTTAACATATAGTCTATTCTACTATATTTTTGCGAATAATTAAAATCCAGTGCCAATTCAGCCAATTTATAACCGGTATTTTTAATAAAACTTCATCCAAACCCAACAAAATCACTTCCAAGGCAATAGGGATTTTAATTCTCTTTTTCAGTTTGAATAAGCGGTAAATTCCCTCTAAACCGTAATGTAAAAAGCCCTGCGTCAGCCAAACTCTTTTAAGCTGCCATTTTGCTCCGGGCGGAATTAACTTTATTAAGTCATTTTTTAAGTAGCCCGGGTGGGTTTCGTCGGCTTCGGAATGGCCATCGCGGATTCTTAAAGCAACCTTGTTTTTAAACAGCTTGGTAAAAAACATCATCCAGCGGGACGGTTCCATAGCCATAATCAATAAGCCGTTTGCTGAGGTTACCCGTAACATTTCCTTTAAAGCATCCCGCTGGTTTTCAAAATGATGCAGCGAAGCCACGGTAAAACAGGCATCCGCGACAGCGCTGGCTAAGGGCAAATTTTGGCCGTCGGCCGCCAAATAAACGATCCGCTCTTTAAACTGTGGATAATCACTGTCCATTTTTTGTTTAATGGCCTTAATCGATTCTAAGCTGATATCCGAGGCAATGATACAATAACCTTGCTTAAGTAAAGGCAATAAATCATAACCCGAGCCGGCGCCGATTTCCAAAATTACGGACTTTGGCGGCAGTTTAAATAACGGTTTTTTAAAATAATCGTGGTAATAACGGTTCCTTAAAGCATTAAGCTGATGAATTTCTTCTTCGGAGTTATGAATTTGATTATGGAAAACAATTTCCTTTTGCTGGAATTGGGAGATTTTCGGTAAAAATAAAAAAATGCCGTCTTTAAAATCGGCCCTGGCTTTAAGCCGATCTGTTATTTCTTCAAAGTTTGGCATAACTCCAATAATTTATCCACATAATTTTTAACCTCGAAATGTTTAATGAATTCATAACCCTGTTTGCCAAGTTCAGGCAATTTGTCCTTTTGTTTCAAAGCCGCATTTAATTTATCAATTAAATCTTCCTGATTATCGGCTGTAAAAATAAAACCGGTTGTTCCGTTTTTTACCAATTCCGGAGCTCCGCCGGTATTGGCAACTAAAACAGGCACTTGATAACCGTAGGCCTCGTAAATTACCGTGGGCGAATTTTCCCACCACATTGAAGGCACCACCAATAAATCGGCGGCGGCGAATAACTCCGGCAACTTCTCCCTGGCCACTTTCCCTAAAATTTTAATCCTTGATCTGGCCGATTCATTGATTTTTTGATTCATTGATTCATTGATTTTTTGCAACTCGCTCCCCTCGCCGGCAATGGTTAATTCGGCATTGGCATTATTCCATTTTACAAAAGAATCAACTAAAAATTTTACGCCTTTATGGGGTTCGATCTGGCCTAAATATAAAATTCTTAATTTATCGCTAACAACCTTGGGTAATTGCAATTCAGCACCAGACAATTCTACGGGATTAGGCAAAACAACGGTTTTGGACTTCTTAAAAAATCCATACTCCAAGTGCTTGTCCAAAACGAATTTGGAGGGCGAAACAACCAAGCTGGGCGATTTTATGGCTTGCCTGGTGAAATACCTGTATAAAGGATAAAAGCCGTGTTTTAAGGCCAAATTTTGGCCCTGGCGGTGCAAAGAACCGTGCGGGTCCAAAAGCTGATAATCGTGAAGGGTGTGGATCTGGGTTAATTTCAATTTACGGATAATCTTGGGAATGCCCAGACTTAAGCCTTTTAAATTATGGGTGAAAACAAAATCAACCGGTTTCTCGCTTAAAATTTTTCCAACCTGATGCAAAACGGGCCGCTTGAATAAATCATTAAAATGCCAAAGAAGCTTGCGCCTGGCAGTTTGCTTATTAGCTTCCAAAAGATGATAAATATTCAAAGGATTAAGCCGGCAAATTTCAAAATCGCCGATTTTCTGGCGATCCAATAGCCAATCCGGCTGTGAAGTAATCACTAAAACTTCGCCGCGCTTTTTAAGCTCTTCAGCGATCAATTCCACAATCCGCTCGGCGCCGCCACGATCAATGGGCGGATATAAGTTGTTAATCAGGCAAAATCTCATAAATCGGCTTGGTAGATTTTTAACAGCTCCTCGGTAATTTTCGACCAGCTGTAACAGGCCTCCACCTTGGCCCGGCCGTATAGCCCGTATTCCTTGGCTAACTCCGGCTGGTTAAGCAAAACGTTCAATTGCTCCACCAAACCGGCCACATCTTTAGGCTTGAACAAACGGCCGTTCTTTTTTACTTCCACCACTTCCCTCACGCCCGGCAAGCTGGAAGCCACCACCGGCTTGGCGCAAGCCATGGCTTCCAGTAAAACCATGCCAAAGGCCTCGGTTTTATCAATGGAAGGCAGAACGAAAATATCGGCCAGATTATAAAACTTAACCAATTCTTCGTCGGGCACGTAGCCGGTAAAAATTACCCGATTGTTTAAATCGTAAGAATTAACCATATCTTCATAAACCGACCTTAACTCGCCTTCGCCCACGATAATCAGTTTAATATCCTCTCGGCTTAAATTTTCCATCGCCTTGATTAGATAATTGACGCCCTTAAAATAATGGGCGCTGTCCAGGGCGCCAACGAATAAAATGACCTTTTTGTCTTTAAGCTGGTATTTATGGGTTAAAGCCGGATCTTTGGCAGCTGGCTTAAAATAATCAAGGTTAACGCCGTTGGGCAAAATGCAAAATTTCTCCCAATATTTTTGGGCCAGGGGATAAATTAAGGATTTAGTCAAATAATCATCGGAAGTCACGATAATTTTATCGGCGATTAAAAATAAGCCGCGCAAATGCGACCAGTTGTATATTTTAAAAATGGCGGCTTTCCAACCCTGGCCGACTAAATCCATATGATAATGCACGATTAATTTCTGTTTCTTGCCTTTAATCAGCTTAGCCAGAGTGGTGGCTAAGGAAGCGCCTAAAAAAGGGTAATGATAATGAACGATGTCATACTTTAAAAGATAAAAAAATAATTGCAAAACTACGGCGGCATTGCCGTACCTTAATTGCGGCTGTAATCTATGGATTTTAAAATAACTGTCAAGATTTAAATGGCCGAAATGCCGTTGCGGCGAAAAAACCGTCACTTCATAGCCCAAGCGGCTTAAATTATCGGCCAAATTAAAAGCGACGTTGCCCATGCCGCCGCGATAAGGCGGAAAAGTGGAAACCACTTGGGCGATTTTAAGCTTTTGCTCCATTACCATAAAATTAACGGCTTAATTATCCGCCAATAAGCGTTAAACAGCGGGTTAACTAAGCAAGCAACCAAAGGCGAATTAATTTCCTGATGCTCGATGGTGCCGGCAAAATCCTTAACAATCAAGCGATCCGGCCGGCTTCTATGGCCTTGAATCTGTTTTCTAGTTTTAAATATTTTTTGCCAATTTTTTAAACTGAAAAAATACCGATAAACTTTCAATTTTTCCAGCCACCAGCCGTTGCTAAAAGAAAAGAGAAATAAACCCAGCTCCATTAAAATTAAAGCCGGTAAAATTAAAACCAAGGTGCCTATTTTGTAATTCTGCAATATTACCATAAAGCGGTTTCTTTCCAAAAAATAATATTTCTTAATGCTGCGGGAAAATTCGTATTTATGGTAAACCGCGCTTTTTGGCTCCACTAAATTTTTATAGCCCCTTAAGCGGAAGCGCCAGCCCAAATCCAAATCCTCATGGTACATAAACAGCTCTTCGTTAAATAAGCCGACTTTTTTAAAAGCCGCCGCGGAAATCAAGCAAGCCGCGCCGGAACAGTAATTAACCTCGTTATTTAAAATCGGTTTAGCGGCCGTATAGCCAAAACCCAAATAATGAATCACGTTGCCCAAACTGTTGACCAAATCGGTTAAAGGGTAAAGCAATAATTTGGGCTGAACGGCCGCCGCAGCAGGCACCGCTTCGATTTTTTCGATTAATTTATCCAAATAGCCCTGGCTGACAACGGTATCCTGATTTAACAGCATCACGTAATCATAACCCTTATTTAAAGCGTATTTAATGCCGATATTGTTGCCTCCGGCAAAACCGAAATTTTCCGATTGTTTAAGCAAGGTAACTTGCGGATAATTTTTAACCAGCCAGGCAACGGAATCATCAATTGAAGCGTTATCCACCACGATCGTTTCAAAAAAAACGCTTTGGGGCCTATATTTAAAAACACTCTCCAAAAGGTCCGGGAGATACTGCTGGCCGTTATAATTAACGATTAAGATGGCGACTTTTTTCATTATTGCGGCTTTTTCTCATCCTCCTCTTTTAAAGCCAGATGCCTGATAATTTTGGTAATTTGCTGCTGCTGCTTATCGTGCTTTAAATAAAGGCGGAAAATCAAATAAAAGATAATTAAAATAGCCGAGTAAACCGCCAAATCCACGCCGCGGCCAATACCCACCAATAAAGCCAAGTAAGAAGCGGTATTGGGCAGCCAAAACGCCACTAAAACCACCGCCCAAATAACCAGCCAGCCGATAAATTCAGAAGTTTTTAAAATACTGTCCTTGAATTTTCTGCTTAACCGAAAAATTACCAAGAGAACGAATAAACTGACGATAATCTGCAAAGGCAAATAGTTCATATAATTTATCTGTTAATTTTTCCAAAAAACAAATCCTTTAAAATTTTCAAGCCGGTGGAAAATCCCTGGCCGAATTCGTGATACTTAACGGTCACGGGAACTTCCTGATACCTTAAATTATGAGCCTTGATAAGCTCTATAATTTCGGTGGCATGGGCGAATTCGTCCTGAGTGATTTTTATTTTAGAGAGCGCCGCGTAGGACAAAGCCCTGAAACCGTTATGGGCATCGGTTAATTTAACGCCCAGCAATAAATTTTGAAATAAAATCGCCGGCTTTAAAATTAACAGTTTTTTTAGAAAAGGCACGTTATTGCCCGGATCTAAAAACCTTGAACCTAAAACTACGTCAACTTTTCCTTGGCTAATAGGTTCTATAACCCGGGGAATTTCTTCGGCCAGATGCTGGCCGTCGGCATCAAAATGAACAACCACATCAGCGCCGTGCTTAAATGCGTAGCTATCCCCCGTTTCCAAAGCCGCGCCCATGCCGCGGTTAACCAGATGGCGCAAAACAATTACTCCGCAATTTTTGGCAATGTTAAAACTTTGGTCGGTGGAACCGTCGTCCACCAGCACCACTTGGCCGTAAGGTTTAACCGCCGCGATAACTTTGGCCAAATGCTCGGCTTCGTTATAACAAGGAATAACGATAAAGGTTTTCATCGGCCGATTGAATAATACTTAAACTTTAATTTTTCCATGGTTGCCGGATCCAATAAATTCTTACCGTCAAAAATTACGCGCTCTTTCAGGCTCCGGCCAAATTTTTGCCAAGGCAGATTTTTAAACTGCGGCCATTCGGTGGCAATAACCACGGCTCGAGAATTTTTAAACACCTCTCCGGCCGAATGGCAGAGAGTTATTTTAGGCGCAAAAAACTTTTTGGCATTGGGCATGGCCAGCGGATCATAAGCTTTCACTTTTACGCCCAAACTAACTAATTGTTCAATCGCCCTTAAAGCCACCGAATCCCTGATATCATCGGTATCGTTTTTAAAAGCCAGGCCCAAAACCCCGATGGTTAAACCATTAAGCTGGCCGAAATGCCCTTGGATTTTTTTAATGAATAATTCGGATTGCCTTTGATTAACCTCGATCACCGATTTTAAAATTTTAAAATCATAGCCGGCGTTTTCGGCAATCCGCCGCAAAGCCCAAACATCCTTGGGAAAACAGCTGCCGCCATAGCCGATGCCCGCTTTAAGCCATAAAGGATTGATCCGCTTATCCAAACCGATGCCCCAAGCCACGTCCATAACATCGGCGCCCACTTTTTCGCATAAATTGGCAATTTCGTTGATAAAGGAAATTTTCATGGCCAAAAAGGAATTAGCCGTGTATTTAATCAACTCCGCCGTTTCCCGGTTGGTAATAAACTTAATGGTTTTGATTTTGGCAAAAAGATTAAGCACTTTTAAAGCCAAAGCCCGCCGAGTGGCGCCCACGATAATCCTGTCAGGTTGGAAAAAATCATTTACCCCCAGGCCTTCCCGTAAAAATTCCGAACAGGAAATAAAAGGAAATTTTTGGCCATGAGGATTAAGGAGTTTTTCAAATTTTTCACTGGTGCCCACCGGCACCGTGCTTTTGATCACGATGATTTTTCCGGTCTTGGCCGTTTGGGCGATGGTTTTAAGGGCCGACTCCACATAGCTTAAATCGGCTTGGCCGCTCTTGGCTGCCGGCGTACCCACGCAAATAAAAATAATCGGGGCTTGATTTATAATCTCTGCCAAATTAGCGGTAAAAACCAAACGGCCGCTCTTAAAATTTTTTTTGAGCAGCTTATCCAAGCCGGGTTCGTAAAACGGCACTTGGCCCTTTTTTAAAGAAGCGATCTTCTGCGGGTCGGTATCGCAGCCAAAGACCTGGTGCCCCAACTCGGACAAACCGACGGCGGTTACTAAGCCCACGTAACCTAAGCCGATAATGGTAACTTTCATAAATTGTTTTTGCTATTTAATAATCGATTGAATAATAAATCCAAACGGGCGACAACGCAGTCCCAGTTATATTTTTCTTTAACCAGGATAAGGGCATTGCGGTGCAGCCGTTTTTTTTCTTCAACCGACAGGCGGCTGGCCCTTAAAATTGTTTCGCCGATGCTTTGGCTATCGCCGGGCTGGCAAACCAAACCGGTTTGGCCTTCAATTAAAAAATCGGGAATGCCCCCGACTAAAGTGCCGATGGTTGGCAAACCCGCGGCCATGGCTTCCAAAAAAGAATTGCCCAAACCTTCACTGAGGGAAGGCCTGATAAAAATATCGCCGGCCTTGAGGATTTTCGGCAATTCATCGTGGCTTTTATAACCGCCGAATTTTACCCTTTGCTCCAAATGCAAATCTTCAGTTAATTGTTTTAACTTGTTTTCCAAAGGCCCGCTGCCGCAGATATAAAAACAAAAATCGGCCGGTAAATTTTTTAAGGCCTTAATAACGTCGCCCACGCCGTTTTTTATTACCAATCTGGAAGATGTTACCGCAATAACCGAATCGGCCGGAAAACCGAAACTGCGTCTTAAAGCGCCGATTTCTTCTTTAAAATATTCTTTGGTAAATAAACCGACATCAACGCCATTGGGGATAACTTCGCTAATTTTACCGGCAAACCCCATTTTTTCGCCCCAAGCGGCCAAATAGCTGCTGATGGGCTGCAAAGCGTCGGAAGCGATAAAAATCTCATTGAATCTGCCTCTGACCAATTTAACTTTATTTAAAATTTCCTCGATCGGATCGCCTTCCTGTAAAGTCAATAAATAAGGAATTTTTGTTTTTAATTTAAAGCTTAAAGCGGCAAAACCGCCAAAACTGGCCATAATTGCCCAAACCAGGTCATATTTTTTTTGCCGATGCAATTGCCAGCCCTTATAATGCCCGAACAGCGCTAAATATAATTTATCAAATTTCGGCCAGCCGCAGCCCAGGCGGTAAACATTCACTCGGCCGATTTTTTCCGCTCTGGCTAATTTTTTATCCATTAAAGCGGTAATCAAATCAAAATCATAGCCTGCTAGGCGATCGGTAATTTCCTTAACCGCCACTTCGGCGCCGCCAACCAAGGGCAGGTACGCTGTGGCATAAATTAAAATCCGCTTATTCATTTTGCCGCTGGATTATTAAGCCGGGCTTTAAAATCCTTGATCGTCGCTTTAAGCCCTTGCTCCAAACTGACTCCGGGCGACCAACCCAGGGTTTTTTTGGCCAAAGCAATCGCCGGCCTTCGTTTGATCGGATCATCTTCGGGCAAAGCTTGAAATTTCAGCTGACTTTTAGAATGGCAAAGTTTGATGGTCTTTTTTGCCAAAGCCAAAATATTGATTTCCTGATTGGGATTGCCCAAATTAACCGGCCCGAAAAAATTAGGGCGATTCATTAATTTAACCAAGCCTAAGATTAAATCGTCAATGTACATCAAGCTGCGGGTTTGCCGGCCGCTGCCAAAAATCGTTAATGGCTCATTGGTTAAGGCCTGCTTGATAAAATTCGGCAAAGCCCGGCCATCGCTGAAAATCATTCTCGGCCCGTAAGTATTAAAAATCCGGGCGATTTTAACGTCTGTTTTATACTTGGCGCGATAAATATAGCAAAGCGTTTCGGCCGCGCGCTTGCCTTCGTCGTAGCAAGAGCGATCGCCCAGCGGATTAACATTGCCGAAATAGGATTCTTTTTGGGGATGTTCCTTGGGGTCGCCGTAAACTTCGGAAGTGGAGGCCTGCAACAGGCGAGCGGAATTTTTACGGGCCAATTCCAGCATCAAGCCCGTGCCGAAAACATTGGTTTGCCAGGTTTTTAAAGGATTTACTTGATACTGCAGCGGTGAAGCCGGACAGGCCAAATTGTAAATCTGATCCAGCGGGCCAAGTTTGGCATTTAAGGGCAAAGAAATATCGTGCTTGATAAATTTAAAATTGGGATTGTGGAAATGCCGGGCGATATTGGCCTTTTTGCCGCTTAAAAAATTATCAACGGCTATTACCCGATGCCCCTGGGCCATTAAATAATCAATTAAATGCGAGCCGATAAAACCCGCCCCGCCGGTTACCAATATCCGCATACTATTTAAAATACTCAATGGTTTTCTTAATGCCATTAATTAAATCTATTTCCGGTTCCCAACTTAAATCCTTTTTGGCTTTAATCGATTTTAAAGCGCTGCGTAAAACTTCGCCGGCAATGGCCGGCCGAAATTCCGGTTTTACCGGCGAAATCAAGCCGGCAATTAGATGATACAAGAATTTTACCGAAGTTTCTTTGCCGGTGCCCAAATTGTAAACTCCCCTGCCCTTGCCAATGACTTTAACGGCCGCTTCCACGATATCGGAAACATAAATATAATCCCTGGTAGCGACTCCGGTGCCGTTAAGATAACATTTTTTATGATGCAATAAATTATTGACAAAAATGGCAATGACCCCGGCTTCGCCGCTGGGATCCTGGCGCGGCCCATAAACATTTGCCGGGCGCAGGCAGATAAAATTCAATTTCCGCAAAGGGCCGTAATAATTCAATA
Source organism: Candidatus Komeilibacteria bacterium (assembly GCA_026396575.1). Taxonomy (GTDB): domain Bacteria; phylum Patescibacteriota; class Patescibacteriia; order UBA1558; family UBA10009; genus JAPLWM01. The sequence goes on along the minus strand of JAPLWM010000007.1, from coordinate 19,986 downwards.
AATAATTATCCACGGTAAGCTTGCTTAAGCCGTAAGGCGAGAGCGGAGTTTGCGGCGCGCTTTCGGACCAGGGTAAAAAACGGGTTTGGCCGTAAATAGCGCCGCCGGTGGACATAAAAATGAATTTCTTCACTTTCAACCTTAGGCAGTTTTCAATTACTTTCAAAGAGCCCCAAATATTAATCGTGGCGTCTTCCAAAGGATGGGTCAGGGAAAAAGGCACGCTTTTTTGGGCGGCCAAATGAAAAACAATTTCCGGTTTTTCCCGGTTAAAAATTGCCTTTAATTTGGGATTGGTAACGCTGGTTTTATAAAACTTGGCTTTGGCATTGACAAAGCTTCTTTTGCCGGTGGAAAGATTATCCACCACCGCCACTTGATGTTTTTTTTCAATCAACTTATCAACCAGATGCGAGCCGATAAAGCCGGCGCCGCCGGTCACTAAAATCTTCATAATTTTTACTTTAAATATTTCCTTAATTTGGCCGCCAAATCCGTTTTTTCCCAAGTAAAGCCCGTTTCCGTTCTGCCAAAATGGCCGTATGCCGCGGTTTGCTTGTAAATCGGGCGCTGCAGTTTTAAGTGCTTGATAATGCCGGCGGGTTTTAAAGGAAAATATTGGCGCACGATTTTTTCCAAACGCTCATTGGGCAGTTTGCCGGTGCCGAATGTTTGCACCAAAACGCTTACCGGTTCGGCCCGGCCGATAACGTAAGCCAGCTGAACTTCGCACTTATCGGCCAGTCCGGCAGCCACGATATTTTTGGCAATGTAACGGGCCATATACGAAGCGCTGCGGTCAACCTTGGAAGGGTCTTTGCCGGAAAAACAGCCGCCGCCATGGGAACCGTGCCCGCCGTAAGTATCCACGATGATCTTGCGGCCGGTTAAGCCGGCATCGGCCGGCGGACCGCCTTTAATGAACTTGCCGGTAGCATTGATAAAATATCTGGTTTTGGCGTCCAAATACTTGCCGCCAATCGGCTTAACTACGTATTTAATGATATCTTTAGCCACTTTAGCTTCGGAAACATTTTCGTTATGCTGGGCCGCCACTACCACCGTATCAATTCTGGTGGGCTTGCCATTATTATATTCCACAGCTACTTCGGTTTTACCATCCGGCCTAAGATATTTTAAAGTGCCGTTTTTGCGCACTTGGGCCAAACGCTTGGCCATTTTATGGGCCAACATCAGCGGCAAAGGCATTAACTCTTTGGTTTCCCGGCAGGCATAGCCGAACATCAAGCCCTGGTCGCCGGCGCCCTGCTCTTTAAACTTGCCCTTGCCCTTATCCACGCCTTGGGCAATATCAGGCGATTGCTCGTCCAAAGCCACGATAACGCCGCAATCATCGCCGGAAAAACCGTTGGAAGAATTGTCATAGCCGATTTCCTTGATGGTTTTGCGCACCAGCCCGGCAATGTCGGCATAACCCTTGGTTCTAACCTCGCCGGCTACCACGACCAAACCGGTAGTAGCCAAACATTCGATGCCGGCATGAGTATCGGGATCCTGTTTGATTAATTCGTCTAAAATAGCGTCGGAAATTTGGTCGCAAACTTTATCCGGATGGCCTTCGGTTACCGATTCCGAAGTAAAAATGTATTTGGACATTTGATCTTTAAAATTAATTATTATGATTAATGATGCTGGTTAATAATTGTTTATTGGCCCGGGTATATTCCAAAGTTTTTTCCAAACCCTTATCCAAGCTGACCAAAGGATACCAGCCCAAATGCGACTTGGCCAAAGTAATATCCGGCAAAGTTAAGGAAGTGATAAAATCCAAACTCGGCTGGTAAACGATTTTGGAACCGGAGCCGGTTAACTTGATGATTTTAGCCGCCACCTCGGTTAAGAGCGTATCAACGTTGCTGCCGAAATTAACCGGTTCGGTAATGGAGCTGGCCATCAATTTAAGCAAGCCGTCCACCAGATCGTCGATATAGCACAAGGCGGTGGAAAAATTCTTGTCACCGTAAATTACCAAATCCTTGTTATCCAAAGCGTTAAAAATAAAATCGGAAATCATCTGGCCGTCGTTTAAGGCCAGCCGCGGGCCATAGGTCCTGAAAATTCTAGCGATTTTAAAATCCTGCTTGTAAAACTGCCGGTAAGTGCTGATTAAGCTTTCGGCAAAGCGCTTGCCTTCATCATAACAGCTTCGGGGACCGGTAAAATTAACCAGCCCTTGGTAATCCTCTTTAACGTAATTGTTGCTTTGCCTGGGGCCGTAAACCACGGCCGAAGAAGCGTGCAGCAGCTTGGCTTTATATTTTAAAGCCAAATCCAGAACGTTCTTTACCAGAACCGAATTGGCCAAAGCGGTTTCCACCGTTAATTTATCGAAATTTTTGGCCGAAGTCGGGCAGGCCAAATTGTAAATTTCCTGCAGGCCGAAAACCGGCAGCTGAAATTTTTTCAATTCCGGCAATTCGGCTAAATTAAGGGTTACGGTTAAATCGTGCTTAATGAATTCAAAATGAGGGTTAGAGAGCAGCCAGCGGATATTTTCCATGTTGCTGGTAACAAAATTATCCAAACAGATAACGTTATTATCCTTAATTAAAACCTCGGCTAAATGCGAGCCGATAAAGCCCGCCCCGCCAACAATTAAAATATTTTTTCTTCCCTGGCTATTTTTTTTCATAAAGTCCTTTTAAATCATTTAATCTTATTTTAACAAGTTCAATTAAAGTTTTTAAATAATCGCTTTTTTTTACTTTGGAAAACCGATCATTGGTCCAAGCCACGGGCAATTCTAGCATCTTAAAATCATATTTTTTGGCGATAAACAATAATTCTACGTCAAACAGCCACCGCTGGATCGTCTGCTGATTAAAAATTGCCAAAGACCTTCGATTAAACAGCTTAAAGCCGCATTGGCTGTCGGCCACGCCCGGAACCGCCAACAACCGAATCAATAAATTGCCCAATCTGCCAAGCAGCTCTTTAAATATTGGTTGGCTCTTTAAAATTCGCGAATCTGGCATTCCCCGGGAGCCGATAATAATGTCCCAACACTCATTCAACTTTGGCAAAAAATTATCCAACTCTTCAATTTTCGTTGAATAATCGGCATCCAAGAATAAAACCGCCTCGCCGATTGAGGCCTTTACCCCCGTTTTAACGGCCGCGCCTTTGCCCAAATTTTGCCGGTGCGAAATAAGCTTTAAATTTGCAAAACCGGCGTTTTTTACTATCGCAGCCGTTTGGTCGGTTGAACCGTCGTCAACCACGATAACTTCGGCTAACCGGGCTAGTCCATTTGGCCGATTGTTAAAGTAACCGTAAATTTGAGATAAAGTGGAAACTAAGCAGCTTTCTTCGTTAAAAGCCGGGATGACTACGCTTAAATTCATATGAAGAACTTAGCAAATTATAACTAAAAAAGCCAATTTTGGCAAGAAAATTTAAGAATTACCCCGAAGGGGTCATGCTGGGAAAAATAAAGCTTCGGCTGATAAAAAAATTGATAATTACGCTGATTAAAACAATTAAAACTTTAGCCAATAAATCATAAACGTTCAAATGTTGAATTAAATAATAAAGGCAAATCTCGGTAATGATTAAAATCATAAAATTTAAGCCGAAAAATTTCAAATATTGCCTCGTTAGCTTGGTTTTATTCCGATCTTGAAAAGTCCATTTTTTATTCAACCAAAAGCTATTGGTAACAGCTAAAGAAAAACCGATGGCGTTAGCCGCTAAATAATTGGCTTTAAACCATGGGCTGGTTCTGGTTAAAATAAAAAAAATCGAAAAATCGATCAAAGTATTGACCACGCCCACCAAGGAAAATTTAATAAACTGTTTTAAAACTGGGAAGCGGAAAAAATATCTGTTTAAAACCCTTAAGATTAAACCTTTAGGCAGCGCCGAATTGTTAAAAATTTTATCAATCATTTAACGGTTAAATCAATGTTGCCGCCATAAACGCCTGCCCAAACCGGGAAGCTTTGGGTTAATTGCCCTAAAATCGTAAAAAATTTTATTTCACTGGTGCCGCCGGCGTTTTGGCTGATAATAATTTGCGCTGGGCTATTATTTTCAAGACCCGCGGCTGTTAAATTTAAACCGCCTGAATAATCCGCCGCGGCCGCCAACCATTGTAAATCTATATCCCCGGCCGGTGAAAATAATCTAACTTGCGGCTTAAAATTGCCGGCGGGCACGGTAATAATTTCGGTTCTTTGATCGCCGTAAAGATCAGCCGATGCCACTTTCACGCCGCCCTTAAAATTATTGTCATAAGCTAGAAAATTTTCCAGCAACTTGCCCGAACCGTTGAAAACTTTAACCAGCGGCGCGCTACCAGGCCCGGGCGCAGTCACAATTTCCTTGATCCCGTCTGCATTAATATCGCTTAAAGCCAAATTAACTCCGCCCAAAAAATTCTTATCGTAAGCCAAAAATTGGCTTTTTAATTTTCCCGCGGAATCAAAAATTTTAATTTGGGACGCCAGTTTGCCCAAAGGCGCGGTGATAATTTCCACGACTCCGTCGCCATCAAGATCGCCGGCGGCTATATTTATGCCCCCGTTAAATTTCTTATCATAAGCAAAAAACTGCCCTATAACCTGACCGTCGCTTTTAAAAATCCGCACTTGCGGCCCGCCGCCGGTTCCGGCGCCAGTAATAATTTCTTTCTGACCGTCGTTATTAAGATCGGCTGAAGCCAAATCAACCCCGCCCAAAAAATTCTTATCGTAAGCCAAAAAATTTCCTTGTTCTTGGCCGGATTCATTAACCGTTAATACCTGGGGAACGAATTTTCCGGCCGGAGAGAGAATTAATGATAAACCCTGTTTAGGCGTTGCTGCCGCCGCGGCCATTACTTTGGCCAAATTTAATCGGCCGCCGCCTAAGAGGCCCTGAAAAGTTGGGTTAGAGGCATCAATATTATCACTGTTTTTTATAAGCAAATCGTAAATTTCGCCGTTGGTTAAAGACTGACGCAAGGCCTTAACCAGGGCGGCGGCTGCCGAAACCTGCGGCGCGGCCAAAGAAGTGCCGGACCAATAACCGCCGAAATATTTATTAAAATCGGGCTTGGCCGGATCATAAAACAAAGTGCCGAAGAAGCTTTCGCCAGGCGCCACCAAATCCAAACATTTGGAGCCATAATTGGAAAAACGGGATTTTTGGTCTAAACCGTCAACCGCGCCCACGCCTAAAACATAATTATGCCCTTCGCCCCCGTCGTGGCAAATCGGATACTGGGGATGCAAAGCCAAATTCAAGCTGAAATCGTCCTGCAAATCCTCGGTGTTGGTTTCGTTGCCGGCCGCCGCCACGATTATAATGCCTTGCCGGTAGGCCTCGGCAATCACTTGATCCAGCTTGGGGTCAAATTCCGATCCGACCATGCTTAAATTGATAATATCCGCTTTTTTATCAATGGCGTATTTTATCGCCCGATAAACCGCGTCTGTCTGGCCAATGCCTTTACCATCCATAACTCTTAATGGCATAATTTTAATTTTCCAGGATAAGCCGGCCAGTCCGAAATTATTATTGCCCGTCGCCCCGATTACTCCGGCCACAATCGTGCCGTGGTCAATGCCCAATTTAGAGTACCCGCCGATAAATTTCGGCTTGGGATCCGGGCTGTTTAAAATAAAATCCCAGCCCACCGTATCGTCAACGTAGCCGTTATGATCGTTATCCAGGCCGTCGCCGGGAATTTCATCCGGGTTATGCCAGATATTATCAACCAGATCCGGATGATTAATATCCACGCCGCTGTCAATTACCGCCACCGTTATTTCCGGACTCTCCTTAATGGCGGACCAAGCGGCCAAAGCGTTGATTTGTTGCAAATAATTCTGCTGTTTTAAATAAGGGTCATTGGGATAAACTTCCGCTCCCTGCGCCATTGCCAAATTGCCGGACAAAACAAAAAAAGCTAAACTTAAAATAGCAATTTTTAGCCGCAGTTTAAATTTAATCATAATCTAAGTTGCCGGCTGTTTCATTAAACCCTCAACTTCCTTGATTCTGTTTAAAACATCCTGCTTGTTTTCCGCCGGAATTTTTTGAAACAACACATTAAGGTACTCCAAGGCCTCGGAATAATTTTTAATGGCAATTAAATAATCGGTAAAAGGCTGCAGTAATTGGTAATCGTTACTGGTATTTTTTAAGCCCTCCAAATAAACAGTTCTTATTTGATCCGCCTTGGCCGGCAAATAATCCTCATACAACTTGGCGATATTAAAATAAACGAAATAATAAGCGGGATTAGCTTTTTTGGCCTCAAAAAAAGCTTGCTCGGCTTTAGCGTGCAATCCCAACTTAATATAAATATTGCCGATATTCAACCAAGGGGTGCTATTGGCCGGAATCGTTTCCCAGGCCTGATGGTAATAATCAATTGCCTGGCCGGCATTGCCAATTTGTTCTTCCAAATTTCCTAAATCCATGAAGTTATTATAATCTTTGGGAAAAAGCTTGAGCATTTCCAAATCTTTGGCAATTCTCTGGTTAATTGTCTGTTTAGTTTGATCGTCCAAGGAAACCGGCAATGATAAAATTTCCTTTGGCTTAATAAATAAAATCACAGCGCCAATTAACAATAATAAAACGATCGCGCCTAAAATAATGAACCGATGTTTTTTCTTGATTTTTTTAAAATGGATCATAAAAAATTTATTAATTAGGCGTAGTGGTGCTTAAATTACCAGCGGCAGTTGTTCCGGTTTCTTTTAACTGCAAAATTTCCTGATACCGCCCGTAAGCGCGGCTGCTAAAAGCCGGGATGGCACCGGCGGCCTCTTGCAGGGCTTTCAAGGCTCGATCATATTGCTTATCCTGGGCCAGCAGATTAACGTAATCCAGCCAATAATTGGGCTCTTGCGGCTGCAGCCCGGTTAATTTAGAATATAAATAAATCAATCTTCTTAAATCTTTCCGCTCGTCATAATGAGGAATTAATTTTTTAACCTGGTCGGCGGAAAAGAATTCAAAATTATGATCAATCATTTGGTCGGTTTCGTTAAAATATTTTTCCTGATTGCCCATGCTTTGATAAACCACGGAAAGATAAAAATATGTTTCCGGCAGCCGGTCATTCATTTTTTGAGCTTGTTCCAGATAAGTCAGGGCTTTTTCCGGCTGGCTGCCGTAAAGATAAAGCTGGGCCAAAACCCAGTAATTTCTAACTTCACCCGGACGCAGTTCCATTGATTTATCGGCAAATTCCAGGCCTTTTTCCAAATATTTCACGTCCTGCGTTAGCTCGGTTAAGGCCATGTAATTTTTAGTCTGCAAATAATAAAGAAACATGTTTTTCGGATCAAGCGAAATCGCTTCGTCCAGCCAGCCGATCGCTTTTTTTATATCCGCAACTTCCACGGCGGCGGCAGCAATTTTAGGATTTTGGCCGATCATCTCGCTTAAAGAAGAAGATAATAAAATAGCCGGATCCAGCCGATTTACGGCTACCTGATGAACCTGATTGTATTCCTGAACCGATTTCTGGTAATGGCCGTATTGGGAATCGATATAAGCGTTGTAAACGTATTTATTAGCCCTGATTTCCGGCAAATTAACGGTAAAAAACAAAACTAAAAATAAAACGCCGGCCAAAGGCAGGGTAAAATAAGGCTTAACCTGCCAACGGCTCTGTTTAAGCTGGCTATTGCCCGGCAATTGGCCCGTTCTTTCCAATAAATAAGCCAGATAAGCGACAATTAAATAAAAAACAATCAAGCTGTTTAAAGAATCAAAAACCAGGAGATTTTGAATAAAATAAGAAAAAAATAAAAGGAAAATAATCAAGAAAGACAAGGCCGAAAGATTGCCTGATTTGAATAATTTATAAAGCGCCAGCCCAATGGCGCCAAAAATAGCCAAGTAACTAAGCAGGCCGAAGATACCCATGGTTGAAGCCATGTCCACCAGGGTATTATGCGCCCGGTCAAACCAAATTTCATTGCCCGAATAATTATAAAAATCCGGCTGAAAATATTTATTAAAAACAATCTGAAAATTTTCCGGACCGACGCCGACCAGCAAATTATCCCTAAATCCCTCCAAGCCCCAGCGCCAAGCGTGCAATCTGGTTTGCACGGTATTGTCGCTGAAAGAATAAGAGGTTAAGCGGCTCAGCCAATAATTATTTTTAACCAAATCGGTATTTTTAAAAATAAAAGCCACGGCCATTAAAACGGCCAGCAATAAACAGCCGGCTAAAAGAAGCTTGATGGCTTTTTGCCGCCAAATTTTAAAAACGAAAACAAAAATAATAAAAACCAATACCGAAGCGAATAGGGCCAATTGGGCGCCGCGGGTAGCCGTTAACAGTAAAACCGCCAAATCAACGATAAAAACCGCCAGGTAATAAAACTTCCATTTTAAACCGGCTTTTTCCACTAAAAACAATAGGGCGATGAATAAATGAAAGAGCAGATAAGAAGCCAAAAATGAAGCGTTGCCAATGGTGCCGTTAACGCGTTCCAAGCCGCTTTGAAAGGTAAAGCCCAGCCCCAGACGCTGGCTTAAGGAATACAAACTCATCGCCAAACTAACCAATAAGGTTAGATTTAAAATTCTGTTCCAATAAACGGTTTTTTTAAACACGGAAATTAAAATGATAAACCACAGGAAGTAATGAAGATAATTAAAAGTGCCGAAACTTCTTTCCCAATTGCCCCACCAGCTGCGGAAAATACTCTGGCTGGTAAAAGTGGTGATCAGCATGACGGCGGCAAAAGCCAAAACCGCTCCTAAAATTATGGATTTTTTCGGCCGATACTCGGGCCAGCCTAAGGCTAAAACCAAATAAGCGGCAAAAATTAATTCCATTAAAATCCGTAAAATTATGGTTTTTTGGATAATATAAGGAAAATAAGAGACCGGCACCACTACTAAGGGCACCGCCACCACTAAAAAACTGCCGATAATAATAAAATATTTTAAAATTTTCTCCCACTTTTGACTGGTAGCTTCTAGCATATATTAAATAATATTTATTAAATGCAGTATAAACTATTCAGTTGCTTTATACAATATTTTAACCGATTTAACCGTTGAAGGCAAGGGGCTTGAAAAAATAGGAGTAAATCAGTATAATTAGAGCCATATGAATCATTTTGGCTTAAAAATCAGCAAAATCTCCGCCCTTTTTGGGGATATTATTCTTTTATACTTAAGTTTGTTAATTACCCTAGTTTTAAGGTACCGCGGCCATTTTGATCAAACCATTTGGCAATCACACTGGCCGATTTTTTCCGGCCTGTTCTGCGTTTGGCTGCTGATTTTTTACTCCTTTAATTTATACGACCCCGATAAAAATAAAAATTTCCTGAACTTGTTCAATAATTTTCTTCCGGCCGCCATTGTTAATTTGTCTTTAGGCATTATTTATTTTTACATCCTGGCGCCTAAAACCAACATTACGCCAAAAACCGTTTTGGTTATTTTACTGGCTGTTTTTACCCTGTTCTTTTTCTTTTCCAGAAAATTATTGAATAAAATCCACAATTCCGACAAATTATACCAAAACCTGCTGTTTATCGGCTATCAGCCCTTAATTTCCCAATTGCTCCCCGAGAGCGGCAATAAACGCTTCGGTTTCGTTTTTAAAGGCATTGTTACCGAACAGCCGCTAACGCCAACCTACTTTCCCCTGCCCTGCTATCCCCTGGAACGAATGGAAGAAATTTTAAAACAGGAAAAAATAAATTTAGTGGTAATTAATGAAACGGACAATCAAAATATTACCAATATCCTTTTCAAGGCACTGCCTTTGCGCATTAACTTTATCAGTTTAACGGCCTTTTACGAACAGGTCAATCAAAGAGTGCCCTTGGAAATTATCAGCCGCGGCTGGTTTTTGGACAATTTTTCCGAAGGCAGCAAAAATTTCTATGAACCGTCCAAAAAATTGCTGGATTTGGCTTTATGCCTTATCACCGGCATTGTTTCCTTGATTTTAATCCCATTTATCGCTTTGGCTATTAAACTTAGCAGCAATGGCCCCATTTTATTCAAGCAAATCCGAGTGGGCAAAGACGGCCAAACATTTTTAGCCTTAAAATTCAGAACCATGTATGAAAACGCGGAAAAATCCGGACCGATGTGGGCCAGGGAAAACGATCCGCGCATTACCAAAGTCGGCCGCTTCTTAAGAAAAGTCCGTTTGGATGAAATCCCACAGCTGATCAATATTTTAAAAGGCGACATGTCGTTTGTCGGGCCCAGGCCCGAACGCCCGGAATTTATCAATGAACTGGAATTAAAAATACCTTTTTACAAAGAAAGATTGCTGGTTAAGCCGGGTTTAACCGGCTGGGCCCAAATTAATTTTCCTTATGCCGACTCGGCCGAATCCAGCTTGAAAAAACTGCAATATGATTTATACTATATCAAGCACCGCTCCTTTTTCCTGGACTTAAGCGTTGTTTTAAAAACCATCAGCATTGTTTTTAAACAAAGCGGCAGATAAAATTTTTCCATCATTAATTTAAAATAAACTATGAAAATATTGGTTACCGGCGGCGCCGGCTTTATCGGCAGCCATTTATGCGATCGTTTGCTTAATGAAGGCCATACCGTTGTCTGTTTGGATTATTTAAGCGATTATTACGACCCCAAAATAAAAATTATGAATGTTTTTCATAATTTTAACCATCCCAATTTTATTTTTCTGGTAAAAAACGTGATGGAAAAGGATAAACTGGAAAAAATCTTCCAAAAATATCCTATTGACGTGGTGATCCATTTAGCCGCTCGAGCCGGTGTTAGAGCTTCTTTGGAAGAGCCGCTGCAATTTAGGGATACCAACGTAGTTGGCACGATCAATCTTCTGGAACTGTCCAAAATTTTTAAAGTGAAACATTTTATCTTCGGCTCCTCTTCTTCGGTTTATGGCGATAATAAAAAAGTGCCTTTTACGGAAGATGATCTGGTGGATTGGCCGATTAGCCCATATGCTACATCTAAGCGCGCCTGCGAATTATACTGCTATAATTATCATTATATCTGCGGATTAAATACTACTATTCTTAGGTTTTTTAACGTTTTCGGCCCAAGAAACAGGCCGGATATGGCTCATTTTACCTTTACACAGGCGATTGATAAAGGTCTGCCTATTAAAAAATTCGGCGACGGTTCCAGCAGCCGCGACTACACTTTTATTGAAGATATTATTGAAGGCATTGTTAAAACCTTAAAAAAGCCTTTGGGCTTTGAAATTATAAATTTGGGCAATTCCCATCCCATTACCTTAAACACCATGATCGCCACTTTGGAAAAAGCTTTGGGCAAAAAGGCCGTTATCCAAGAAACGCCCCTACAGCTAGGCGATGTGGAAAAAACTTACGCTGATATAAGCAAGGCTAAAAAAATATTGGGTTGGGAACCAAAAACTTCTTACGAAGACGGCGTTAAAAAGCTGGTGGCCTGGTATAAAACGGCTCACAGCTCTTAATTTTTCTCCAATAACTCTTTATAAAATATGCCGCTTTTTAAAATAGCGGATAGATAAACGGCGCAATCACGCTACTTTGGGCGAATAATAATAAAATCGCTAAACCTAATAAAATGATCACGATTGGCAATAACCAATATTTTTTACGCTCCCCGAGAAACTTTAAAAAATTAAGAATTATTGTAAATTTATTCATATATCTTAAAATAATCGCTCCATTTGTTCCGGCGTGTCATTATAAAGCGATAGCTCTTGCCAATAGCTATCGCTTTCAGTGCTAGTTAATTTAACTTTACAACTAAACCATCGTCTTAAAATGCTTATAGGAACTATGATAAAAATAAAAATTAGCAATAAACGTGATATGATATAACCTAAGATCATAGCTAAAGCCATCCAAAGCCAATGAAGAGGTTTTAAATAGTTAAAATGCCAAAATAAAACAATTAATAATCCGCCTAAAACGAATAATAGAATAGACAAAATTTTAAAGTAATTATAATACCAAAAAACTAATCCTATTAAAATAAAAAGCGGGCCGATAATTAAAGAGAACTGCTTAAGTTTTCGTTCACTTTGATCGATAGTTTTTAATTCTTGGGAAATTTCTTCAATCAAAAACATAAAATTGATTATAAATTACTATTATTCACTGGGGTTTAAATTTTTAATCAACAACTCTGGATGCTGTTGCAAATAATCACTTATACTTTTAGCATAAGCTTGATATCCAACTCGGGTAGGATGTTCGTCCCAAGTTTCTTTATAAATTTTTTGACCCTCTTGCAAAGCAACTTGTAAATCGCTGGTCATGTCCATGCAATTAATGTTATTAAGCTGGCAAAACTCCATTAAACCATTGGCTATTTTACTCTCATCAACTAAAACTTTTTTAAAATATTGATTCTTTTGAGCAAGTTGATCAATTTCAGGCAAATACGCCAACTCTTTCGAAGGAATTAAAGCAAGAAGCAAATTGACCGATTCTTTATTAGCTTGTTCCTGTATTTGTAATAAAAATTCCTTAGTTAAGCGATAGCCTTCCTGAATATTGATATCGTCATAATTAACTCCCCTAAGGCGGCTGGCAGGCCAAAATAAAGTTTTAATTCCGGCCTTTTCATTATAACGCAATGTTACGTCGGGATCGTTATTACTCCAATCGTCTACACCAATATTTTTAGCCTTAGCCAAGCCTAATTTTTCTCTTAAAATACGGGTGCGATCAGCTAAAAATTTATAAGACAACAAATGATTCCTCAACCAATCCTTTAAATCTTTCATGAAAATCTTAGTGCTCTCAAGGGATTTCGTCGTAGCAGGATATTCATCAACGAATTGAGGATTTTTAAATTGATCCCATGACTGTTTATGATAAACAATATCATAGGCATTAAAAATATCATTGCCCAAATAAAAACCAATAATAATTAATTTTGGCTGGTGAGCCAAAGCCTGCGGTAGTAAATAGTAATATTCCGCCACGCCATAACCCGTCGCCCCCATATTGTATGTTTTTTGGCCGGTTAAATCTGCTAAAAAACTGGGCCAGGCATTGCCGGGATCATCCAATTGTCCGATGGTATGTGAATCGCCTAGAGTAACGATTATCGGTTGGCCGGGAGATTGTTGATCAAAACCTCTAAAACCATTGGCATCAATTCCCCAAGATGAATTCGGTAAAAATACATAACTAATCACCGGATCAGATCTCATTATTTGATTTTCCTTAGGCAATAATAATCTTAAAGTAAATTCAGCTGCTAAAATTGCCAAGCAAATAGAAGCTAAAAGTAAAGTGAAATTGATTAATAAATTTTTATGATTTTTAATCCAACTCATAATGCTTGCGCCAATCTTCAATCTCATTGAATTCGGGTTGAGATTGTTTATCTAAAATAAAATTTTCTAAAATCAAATAATCCATCTCTGTTCTCATAAAACAACGATAAGCGTCTTCGGGCGTGCAAACAATAGGTTCGCCTCGAACATTAAATGAAGTATTAACAATTACCGGGCAATTAGTTTTTTGATAGAAGGTTTTTATTAAATTATAATAGCGATAATTAATCTGTGAATCAACAGTTTGCAATCTAGCGGAATAATCAATGTGAGTTACGGCCGGGATAACTGAACGAACCGCCTTTAGTTTATCAATGCCCCATAATTGTTCTTCAACTAGCGTCATTAACCGACGTTTATCCTTGGACACATAGGCGGTTAAAAGCATATAGGGCGAAGGTTGATCGGTTTCAAAAAAATCAGCTGCTTTATCCATTAAAACCGATGGAGCAAAAGGCCTAAAACTTTCCCGAAATTTGATCTTTAAATTCATTTTAGACTGCATCTCGGCCGAACGGGCGTCACCGATAATTGATCGGCTGCCCAAAGCCCTGGGACCAAACTCCATCCGCCCACTGAACCAGCCGATTATCTTTTCCGAGATTAACAGGTCGGCAGTAAAATTAAACAGCCGCTGTTTGTCGGCCAGCTGTTGGTAAGGTAAATGACGATCATCTAAAAATTTCTTAATCTCCGCTTCGGAAAAAGACGGGCCTAAATAAGATCCCTGCTGAAGATCGCCATTTACAGGAGCCGGCCGCGGTTTGCCTAAATACTGATGCCAACCGAACCACGCGGCCCCTAAAGCGCCGCCGGCGTCGCCGGCAGCCGGTTGAATCCATAAATCATCAAAAATCCCCTGGCGCAGCAGCCTGGAATTGGCCACACAATTTAAAGCCACTCCCCCGGCCAAACATAAATACTTTTGTCCGGTTAATTTTTTCGCCTGTTCGGCCATTTTTAAAATAATTTCTTCAGTCACTGCCTGAATTGAGCTGGCTAAATCCATTTCCTTTTGGGTCAGCGTTGCTTCTGGCCGCCGCGGCGGCCCGCCAAATAAATCATGGAACTTCTTACTGGTCATGGTTAAACCGATGTGGTAATTAAAATAATCCATATTTAACTTAAATGAACCGTCCGGCTTTATATCTACCATTTTTTCTTTAATTAACCCAGCATATTTCGGTTCACCATATGGCGCCAATCCCATAAGCTTATACTCGCCGCTATTAACTTTAAAGCCGGAGTAATAAGTAAAGGCGGAGTAAAGAAGACCTAAGGAATCGGGAAACTTAATTTCTTTAATAAGCTTTATTTGGTTACCCCGTCCAACGCCTATGGAAGCGGTGGCCCACTCGCCTACTCCGTCAACTGTTAAAATAGCAGCTTCGGCAAAAGGTGAAGAAAAAAAAGCAGAAGCGGCGTGTGCTTGATGATGCTGACTATAAATAATCTTACCGCTATAATTAAGCTCTTTGCCAATCAGCTGTGGAATCCATAATTTTTTTTTAAGCCAAGCGGGAATTGAATGACAAAAAGCTATTAAGCCTTTGGGCGCGTAATTTAAATAAGTTTCCAAAATCCGTTCAAATTTTAAAAATGGTTTATCGTAAAAAACTACCAAATCCAATTGCTTCGCTGTTATTTTAGCTTCGCTTAAACAATATTTAATGGCTTGGCGCGGAAAAGAGGAATCGTGTTTTTTTCTAGTAAAACGTTCTTCTTGCGCGGCCGAAATTAATTTACCGTCTTGCAGCAAACAAGCGGCGCTGTCATGATAAAAACAGGAAATGCCTAAAATATTCATGTTTATTGCTCAATTTACTGAAATTAATTTTTCCAGCAAGGCTTTCTGCAGATGCAGCCGATTTTCCGCCTGATCAAAAACCCGCGATTGCGGGCCGTCTATAACAACCGAAGTTATCTCTTCTTCCCGATGGGCAGGCAGGCAATGCAAAACAATGGCTTTAACATCGGCCCGCTCCAACAGCGAACTGTTAATTTGAAAAGGCCGCAAAATTGCTTTTTTGGCCGCTGCTTCCAACTCCTCCTGGCCCATAGAAATCCAGGTGTCGGCATATAAAACATCGGCTCCCCTAACCGCCTCTTCGGCCGAATGATTAATGGTAATATTGGCATAATGGCCGGCCATCACCCGTTGCCATAAATCAGCCGACACCTTAAAACTTTCAGGAATTGCCAAAACCAGCTCAAAACCAAAAATCATAGCGGCCTCTAGCCAGGTATTGGACATATTATTGCTATCGCCTAGCCAAACGATTTTTAATTTAGCTAAATTTCCTTTATACTCTTGGATGGTTAATAAATCAGCCAGTACCTGGCAAGGATGCAGCAGATCGCTTAAACCGTTAATTACGGGCACGCTGGCCGCGGCGGCCATTTCTACTAAATTTGACTGCTTAAAAGTCCGCAGCATGATGGCATTAACGTAATGGGATAAAACTTTAGCCGTATCGGCATAAGTTTCGCCGCGCCCAAGCTGGCTAGTCTGGCTGTTTATGTTTAAGGCCTGGCCGCCTAGTTGATACATACCCACCTCAAAAGAAACCCGCGTGCGAGTTGAAGCTTTTTCAAAAATCATGGCTAAAGTCTTACCTTTTAAAGGCTGATAAATTTCACCGCGTTTGTAAGCAGCTTTAAGCCGAACCGCTCTCTCTAATAATTCCAACAAATCCTCTTTAGACCAATCTCTTAAATTAATAAAATGTCGTAACATTTATAAATTGATAATAAAAGGTGGGCTGATTTTTTTATTCTTCTTTCTACCTGGTTAAAAACTTATTGATCATCTTAACCACGTATTTGGCGTCGTTCATGGTCATTTTGGCATTTAAAGGAATATAAGTATACTGAAATTCCAGCTTATTCATCATAGGTAATGGCCATCTTTTGCCGCCAAAAACTTTAAAAATATCGTTTCTTAAATGGGCCAAATTCGTTTCAATTCCATGCTCGCTTAAATAATCGGCAAAAGCGTCGCGGCCGTCTATTAAAACTCCGTAAAGCCAATAAGATCCGCCGGAAACCGTCCGGCAAATCAAATGATGATCGTAATAGTCGGCGATTTTTTTGCGCATAACCATATATTTATCGCTGTGCCTTAAGCCGATTAAGCCCAAAACAGCGGAAATGTCATGCATTTGGTATTTAAAGCCGGGTTCCTGGATGTTCATGGTCATCTGCCGCCTAACATAGGGCTGCCAATTGGCTCTCATTTTGGCTTCCCGGTCTATGCCGAACCACCTCAACTTTTTGGCGCGCTTGTAATTTTCTTCGGTTCTAACGATCAGCATGCCGCCGTCGCCGGTGGTAAAATGCTTGATCGCCTGGAAAGAATGGCAAATATAGTCGCCGTCTTTTTCCGCCTGCCCCAAACTTTGAGCGGCATCGATTACTACCGGAATATTGTGTTTTCGGCCGATGGCGAAAATGCGCTTGTCTACCGGTACGCCGCCCAAGGTTACCGCCACAATGGCTTTGGTTTTTTTAGTGATTTTTTTCAAAACATCATCGGGATTAATGGTTAAATCCGGCTTAATATCGGCAAAAACAATTCTGACGCCCATTCTTAAAAAAGGAATATTGGTGGCGGTACAGGTTAAAACCGGCGTAATAACTTCGTCGCCCTTTTTTAAACCGATTAAATGATAGGCAAGCTCCAAAGCGGCCGTGCCCGAACTTACCGATATTGGAAATTTATAACCGTATTTTTTACCGAATTCACGCTCAAATTCATCCACCTTGGGGCCTTGCCCCAGCCAGCGGTTGGACATATCCGCCGGAAACAATTTTTTCATTTCCCGCTGGATTTCCACGCCGTTATAACTCGGCCAAAATAAATTTATAATCTTTTTAGGCTTATTGTTCTTCATAATATTAACTTATATTAGCTCCTCGGCTCGGAAGTATAAAAGTAAACTTTTATACTTCCTCGCTCTACGTCGCTAATAAATATGATTATACAAGATTGGCATAAAAATGCAACAATTTATCCGGTTTAAATCCGCTCCTTGCTTCTTAATATTTTAGGTTTGTGTTTTTCGCCTTTAAGCCATTGGCGGGCAAGAGCAATGGTAATTCGGGCTTCCCGATCAACATTGGGATAGGCTTCCTTTAAAACAGCCATAACATAATCTTCATTTTCGGAATCCGGCAATCTTTCAGGGGAAACTTCGATTAAAATTATTTCATTTTGCCGTCTTTTTTTTAATTCTTCATAAGTTAAATTTGTTTTAACCGCAAATGAAGCGGCTAAGTGGCTAAGGTCGGCATACTGGTAAGAAAGGCCCAAGCATTTTATTTGCCGCATTTCATCATTATTTAAACCTGCTTCTTCGCTAACTTCCCTTTTGGCGGCGGCAAAAATATCTATTTTTCCATCCGCGCCCAAATCTTTTTCCGGATCAATATGTCCGCCGATCGCGTCCATATCCCCTTTTTGCTCAATCGTTTCTCTTCTGGCAATTAGCAGCTTGTTATCGCCGGTAATAATCACGCTGGAAGTTACCAAGGGATTAGCAATATGATCATAGCCGTATTTTCTTAAAGAAGCCTGGTCGCGAGTCCCTAAAAATTCTTTATAATCGGTTTGGCCGAAAGTGATAGCCAATTTACCTTCTGGCGTTAATTGATAATCTTCAACCCTTGCCAACGGCCCGGCCGAAAAACCCTTAGCCGCTGCTTGCGCCCAAACTTTTTCAATCTGCTCAAGTTGCTCGTCTGTTAAAGCCAGCCGATGATCGGTCATTTTAATTTCAATATCTGCCGGGGAAAATTCTCCTTTAACCAGCAACTTGGCTTTGTTTTTATAGTCCTCGAATGCCCGCTCTGCTTTGTCTGCCCGAGCGGCGGGCTTAGCCAATAAATCCAATAATTTTTTTAAAACCTTGCCATTGGCTGCGGCCATAACCGGCAGATTGTCTTTTTGACCGAATGCCAAATATTTTTGTTTGCCCAGGGAATTTCCTTGTAAATCAACAATATCGCCGCCGGCTTCTTTTAATAAAGCGAAGGCGGCGGCAATTTCCAAATTATTTTTACGGGTGCATTCCAAGGTCAGCGGCACTTTTCCTTCGGCCACATCCGTATAACAAACAGCCGAAGATTCAGGCGAAGTTATTTTAAAGCCTCCCAGGCGTTCCGAAAAGGTCTGTCGGTTGATAGTAAAATTTTCATCAACGTAAATAATTTCACCCGCATTTAAATCTTGCTTATGGTCGGATTGAATCCGTTCTGTTTGGCTGCCGGCTTTAACAAAACTGCCCGAGCCTTTTTCGGCAAAATAAAGTTTACCCTCCGATTGCTCCATCACGCCGCCGAAAAGATAATCATCGTAAGTTGGATCGTCTCCTTTAAAAATGCCCAGCATCGTGCCAAAACGGCTGTCTTGCGGTTTTTCGGCGATATAAGCGGCTGTACCGTCTAAACCGTCCAACACTGCTAAATATTTAGGATTTTCGCCAATAACAAAGCGGCCGTGTTCTTCTGATACCACTATTAGCGGTATATTCAAAGATTTCAATGCCTCAATTATTTTTTCTTCCGCTTCAATATCGGCCCGTAAGGCCGTATCGCCAAATTCGTTCTTCTTTATTTTTGTTTTTCCGGCTTCGCCTAAAGACTGCTGGTTTAAGAAAGTTCTTTCCAGTCCTATTTTAGCAGCGTTTATTAAAGCTTCCCGTTCCTGCTGTTCCGGAAATTTGAACTGTTCTGGATTTTGCATAAATTTCCAATTATTAATACCAATAACTTTTATTGTACGTAGTTTATTTTTGACTAATGACCGCTAAATTTGATTTCTCATCATTATTCCCCTTGTAAACAAAGATCAAATTATGATAGAAGTGCATTGAAATAATTTTTTTGGCAAAATAATTTCGCTCATAATCGGGAATTACGAATTCCTGGCTATTCAATGAATCGGTTAAACTCTTAAAATAAGACATGGTTGTTTGAGGATTGTTTAAATCTCTGCTATCGCCGCCATACTCCTCCAGATAAGATGTTTGCGTATCCTCTATAACATATATTCCTCCGTCTTTCAATTTCGGGAATAATATATTAAACGTTTCAATAACGTGAGCATTCATATGGCTGCCATCGTCTATGATAATGTCCAGTTCTCCCATTTCAGCGGCTATTTTGTTCAAAAAATCTTTATCTATTTGGTTGCCTTGGAAAATTATTATCCTATTTTCTTGAAAAGAAGATTTTTCATGGATGTCCAAACTGAAAATCTTGCCGAAGGGAAAATACTTTTTCCACATTCTCAGGGAATTAGCGCCAAAGTAAGAACTCGGGCCGCCGCCAACCCCTATTTCAAATAAGTTAATCCTTTTATATTTGAATCTTCGCAAATGCGTCATGTAATGAGGCGTGTAAAAATGCTCCCCGATTTTATCCGTACCGTATATTCTTCCTAATTTATTTAAATCCCGTCCCCGGCCGAAGGCTTTGATGTCTTGGATAAAATTTCGGATTTTACGCTTAGTTGCCGCGGCTAATTTCTTTTTTAGCAGTTCTTTTATCATATTTGCATTATTTAATAGTCAGAACACCCCCGGCAAAGCCGGTGGCTTGATGAATGGGGTCGCCTAAAAGGCGATCTTACCCAATCACTCGTTTAGTTGGTTAATTAACTTTTTTAGAATTGACCGTCATTGTCGTTCTGTTCCTGAATATACTTC
>JAPLWM010000021.1 GCA_026396575.1 Candidatus Komeilibacteria bacterium | reverse complement strand
CAGGGTTTCCATTCATGACAGGCCTAAAGAGGTTGAATTAAAAGAACGTTATGGGGACTGGGAAAGCGACTTAATACTATTTAAGAAACAAAGTGCTGCCGTGTCCGTGCAATACGAGAGAAAAAGCATGCTGGCTAAATTACATAAAACCAAGGACAAGACAGCGCTGGAAAATCAGCAGGCGCTGATTCAAACCTTGGAGGAAATACCTGATCAGTTTAAACAAAGTTTGACTTTTGATAACGGTTTGGAAAACATCTGCCATACGGAGATCCGTGATCAATTTCTGATTCAGACCTACTTCTGCGATCCCTATTCTTCTTGGCAAAAGGGCGGGGTGGAAAATCTTAACGGCTTAATCAGGCAATATTTGCCAAAGAACGCTGATGTGTCTAAACTAACGGATGATGGCCTAAAAGAAATTGAAGAGCGACTGAATAACCGCCCGAGAAAATCACTGAACTACCAAACACCAAACGAAATTTTCCAAAAAGTTTGCCAATTAAATAATCAGGTTAGTGATGCATTAAATCCTTGAACTCATATTTACCTAAACATCGCTTTTAACCGCTCCATATATTCTGCATCTTTAAGAATATTGATTATATTTACTTGGCGGAAGCGACCCCATCTAAAAACACCCGCCGAATCGGCGGGTGTTTTTTGTTATAAAAAATTTTCTAAAATCGTTTTGATTTTTTTATAGTATCTTTTTTCCTTTAATTAATCGTATTAAAATCATAATAATCGCTATAACCAGAAGAATATGGATGAAGCCGCCAATGGTGTAAGAAGTGACTAAACCAAGAAGCCAGAGAATAATTAAAATGACTGCGATTGTTGTTAGTATAGATTTAATTGGTTAAAATAAATATGAGTTTTAACGCTATTAACTGGATTCAGTATAGCATGCTCACGAGGATTGTACTATTAGCAGTATTGCCATAAATCCTAAAAACAGGTAAAATGGCTTTTTATTCGGATTAATATTAATTCCAAGCAATGTCGAAAGAAGTGGTTTTACGATTTAACGAGGTGGATTTTGAATACCACCATAAAAAGCCGGTTTTGCACCAGGCCAGTTTTAGCATTCGTCAGGGCGCCAAGCTTACTTTAATGGGCCAAAACGGCGCCGGTAAAAGCACTATTTTTAATTTAATCAAAGGCGAGTTAAAACCCAACAAGGGCGTGGTGTCCGTTACCAATAACGCCAGCGTGGGCACGGCCAACCAAACCGTTGCCCGCAAAGATTTTCCCTTAACCGTGGAAGATTATTTTGTCAGGGCTTTTAACGAAGTGCCCGGCAATATTAAAAGCCGGATCCGCAAGGTAATGGATGCCGTTAATTTGGAATTGCCTTTTGAAAGAATTATCGGCGATCTTTCGGGCGGACAGCAGGCCCGGATTTTATTGGCTTACGCTTTAATCCAGGACCCGGATATTTTATTATTGGACGAGCCGACCAATAATTTGGACCTGGCGGGCATAGATCATTTGATCGGCTTTTTATTAAGCTATCCCAAAACCGTTTTGGTTATTTCCCACGATGCCGATTTTTTGAATTTATTCACGGAAGGCGTTATTTACCTGAACAACTTTACCCACGAAACCGAAATGTACGTGGGCGATTATTATTCGGTGGTGGAAGAAATCACCAAACGGGTGGAGCGTGAAGAAAAACTTAACGCTCAATTGGAAAAAAGCATCCGCGACCGCAAGGCCAAGGTTAATTTTTTCGCCAACAAGGGCGGTAAAATGAGGCAGCTGGCCAAAAAGTTAAAAGAAGAAACCGAAGAAATGGAAGAAAACAAGGTAGAAGTAAGAAAAGAAGACAAAATTATCAGAAGCTTTACCATACCGGCCCAGGCAATTTACGGCGATATTGCCAAATTAACCAGGGTTAAGGTGATTAAAAACCACGAGCCGGTTTTTAAAAAAATCGATCGGGTTTTAAAAAGGCGGAGCCGGATTTTAATTATCGGCCCCAACGGTATCGGTAAAAGCACTCTGCTTAGAACTTTGGTGGGGCAAAAAGAAGATGGTTTAAAAATTATGCCGGAAGTGATAGTGGGCTATTACAGCCAGGATTTTGCCACTTTGGATTTTAAGCAAACGGTTTTTGATTGCTTAAAGAGCGTGATGATCGATCCCTCCGACGAACAAACCATGCGTGCCGTGGCCGCGGGCTTTTTAATTACCGGCGATTTAATGGATCACACGGTTGGCGCTTTATCCGAAGGCCAAAAGGGCTTACTGTCTTTTGCCAGATTGGTTTTAATGAAGCCGGGTTTGTTGATTTTGGATGAGCCCACCAATCATATTAATTTCAGGCATTTGCCTGCCATGATCGAGGCGATCAACGATTACGACGGCGCCTTGATGATGGTTAGCCATATGCCGGAGTTCGTGGAAAAAATCAAATTCGACGAAGAATTGGATTTAAGCAAGCTTTAAATTGGAATTTTTAGTTTTAGATTTAAAATGTTATATAATATGGAAAATAATTTATATGGTTTCCTGCATTCATCGGTTGTTTATGTAGTTTTTTTATATTTAATTATAAATTTATCGGCTTTTTTAAGCATGTGGCGGGATAAGCACAGAGCCATAGATCAAAATCGGCGCATCCCTGAAGTTAAGTTATTATTTTGGGCTATGGCCTTTGGCGCTCTTGGCGTGGGCTTGGGCATGATTTGTTTTAGGCATAAAATAAGAACCTGGTATTTTTATTTAGGCGTTCCCTTGGCTTTGGTTAATAATATTATTGTTTTAAAATTTTTAGGTTTTATCTTTTAAAATAAAAAAGAGAGGCCTAACTACCGAAGTAGCGTGAGTCCCTTATATAAAAATGACGCCCGATTAAAGTTTAACCGAGCGTCAAGAGCGTTGCTTGGAGCGAATTCATGGCGTTGCTCCAATGAGCTCGTCCATCAATTCGTCTACCGAGAGAATGCGGTTAACGCGCGCCGCATTTGCTCCCACCGTATAGATAGGAAGATCGGGTGTGTCGTTGCAATCTATAGCGCTTAAAAGCGCGTTACAGATGCAAAAGGCATTATAACCTTCCAGAGCAAGACAGGTCAGGCGGCCATCCTTGCCGTTGTGGAGCAGGTATTGTTTGTCGCACAGCAGCGGCCTGCCGTGCGCGAACGCTTCCTGGTAACCGGGCGAAGTTTTAATGACGCGGAAGGGCAGGCCCGCGGGCGATCCGGGATTTGTGGCAACCTCGATATCTTCCGCGCGGGCGGCCACGATGGCGCGTTTAAACGCATCCGAGGCGTGGCTTTCGCGGGTGGCGGCAAAGCGGGTGCCGATTTGCACCCCATCAGCTCCGGCCCGTATCCACCGGATTATGTCTTGGTGTGAATAGATGCCGCCGGCTACGATAACCGGAAAGCCGCCGTATTTTTGGGCAACTTCCTTTACCGGCCCAAAAATTTCCTCCAGTTGAAATTCCGGCTTGGAAATATCCTCGGCTTTAAAGCCAAGGTGTCCGCCGGCCAGCGGTCCTTCCAAAACCACTGCGTCCGGCATCCGGTTGTAACGGGTCCAGCGCCGGCAGATAATTTCCAGCGCCCGGCCGGAAGAAACAATCGGAATCAGCGCTACTTCGGCGCCACCTACTATCTCCGGCAGGGTCATTGGCAGGCCAGCGCCCGCAATAATAATTTCTACCCCGCCTTCAAGCGCACCCTTAATATAGAGGGCATAGGTCCTTTCTATCAAGACCATGCAATTAAGGGCGATTGCGCCATGGTTTTCCGATAGCCGTTTTGCTTCCTCTATCTCCAGCTTGGCAGCTTCGCCATGGCCTATCTTACGGCCAAGGCGTAATTCCAAAATCCTATCTAGGGCAAGAGGTGACACCGTGCCGACGCCACCTCTTTGAGCAACTGCTCCGGCCAGGCGTGCGCCTGAAACGCCCGCACCCATGCCGCCTTGGATAAGTATAACTTCGCGATCCAAGCCGCGGATGGCAATTTTCGGCAACAGCGCCATAACTTTTCCTCCTTTTTGTTTTCCTGTCCGTAGTATACTGGATACTTAGATAGTTGTTAAATCAAAAACCCCCGCTTTTAAACGGGGGTTTTAGGTCTAAACGAAGTTTAATTAAACACGTTTAACATTGACGGCGTTTAATCCTTTAGGAGATTCCTCGGTTTCAAAGGTAACGTTGTCACCTTCGCGCAGTTCGTTGAACTGCACGCCAACCAAAGAATTACTATGGAAGAAAATGCCTTTTTCTTGGCCTTCAACGGAAATGAAACCAAATCCTTTGTCGGTCAATTTGTTGATTGTTCCAGTCATTTTTGGAAAATTACAAATAAAATGTGTAAATTCTTATAAAATTTTAAAAATCGACTACCTTTTCAAAAAATATAACATTTAAATTTACGGTATCAGTATAGCATATAGATATTAATCTGTCAACCCTTTTTGCATTTGCGATGTAGCTTATTTAGCACAATTGTTGGCTCAATAAAACCCGCATTTAGTCATTTAAAAATCTAACCATGGCGAGTTTAATCAAGTCATCTAAAATCTTACTTTGCCGTGGCTCTGATTTTCTTCACTTTTTCGTCTATCGCTTGTTTTAATTTTACAGGATTTAAAGATAAATACAAT
>JAPLWM010000029.1 GCA_026396575.1 Candidatus Komeilibacteria bacterium | reverse complement strand
CTTTTTTACCCATGTGAGTCATATTTTAACCATAATTAGTGAATTAATTATGGTTAGATTTTAAATGACTCAATCGATTAGGCCAAAGTTAGAAATTAGATGACTCAATGCGCCCTACTTGATTTTTTAAGCGATTTATAATAATATTGTCTTTGACCTGCCCCTGTAGTGAAATGGATATCACACTTGGCTTCGGACCAAGGGTTTTAGGTTCGAGTCCTGACAGGGGCACCAACCAGGGCGACCGAGAGGGGTCGCTAAAATCCCCTTTTCTTGTAGTTTCACAGCTTTTGAATTTAAACAAAAATACGGACTTTTAGTCCGTGTTTTTTAATCTAAATCAGCTTGGTAATTGAAGTTTTTTATCCTTAAAAATCAGTTTGGTTTTCAAGCAAGTAAGGATGTCTCTTTTTTCATAATCATCGCCTTCTTTTAGGATGTATTTAATGTAGTTCTTGCCGTCAATGGATTTGCTTTTAATCTGTTCAGTTTTGGCTATGCCTAAGATGGCCGATCTAAACCTGCTATGCTTTTCCAGTTCTTTCTCAATCTTTTCCTTTAAACCCAGGGTGTCTAAGCTAACTTGGTCAATAATTTCCAGCAAACTATCTATTAAGGCCTCTTCCCTAACCTGCCCCGCCTTACAGTAAACATCCTTACCCTTGGCACAGCCATAATAGACATACCTACTAATACTGCCATTATTAAGCTTTTTAAACTTTTCATAAGCGCAGATAGTTGATCCGCAAAGCCCGCAAGTCAGTAACCTAGTAAAGGCAAATTCTTTGTCATAGGTTTTGGGATCCTTAGCCTCGCCTAACCTTGTTTGCACCTTATCGAACAGCTCTTTAGTAATAATGGGCTGATGTTGGCCTTGATACCACTGATGACTGCCTTGCGGGTATTCAAAGATGCCATAGTAAAAGCTTTTCCTTAACATCAGATAAAGATTGCCTAGCCCAAACTCCTTGTTATTTTTAGTAGTGAATTTTGTCTCTTTTAACCAAGTATAGATTTTCCGGCCACTCCAGCCGTCATTGCCGAACTTTTCAAACATCTGTTTAACGATGGGGGCTCGCTCCGGGTCAATAATCACGCTACCTGGCTTATCCCTCCTATTTTCATTCAAATAGCCCATTGGCGCTATGCCCGGCCAAAAACCCAAGGCTGCCCTGGCTTTCATGCCTCTTTTAACATTTATACTTTTATTATCATTTTCTAGCTTGGCCTGACTGCATAGAATCATTAACAGAAACTTCTCATTGGGGCTATTGGTAAACCTTTGACTATATGTCCTAATTTCTATTAATAGCTTCTGATCCATTAAATCCACTAAACTACCAAGGTCTCCGGCGTTCCTTGAAAGCCGGTCAGGCGCCCAAGTTAAAACAGCGTTAAATTTGCCTGAACGGAGATCGGTTATTAGTTCATTAAAGACTTGCCTTTGGCCGGAGTCCTTTGCTGAATGGCTTTCTTTTTTAATCTCTGTAATATTTAAGCCCTCTTTTTGAGCCAATTCCAACATTTCCTTAATCTGGGAATCTATGGAAAGAATCTGTTTTTCTTCCTGCTCTGTTGATTTACGGGCGTAAAGGCAGTAATTTAGCTTTATTGCTGGTGGCGGCTGGTTTTGCCTTAAATCCCCCAAGGGCCCTATATTTGCTCTATTCAATATACCCTAAGGGATGACGCAACCCCTCCAGGGCGTCCAGAGTGGCTTAGTTGGTAAGCTGTTGGTAACTTAAAACGCTAAAACTTTGTGTAATAAAAATAAAAATGGCTTTGTTAAAATTAAGTCATTTTCTGTACTGCTAAAAAGCAGATCAACTTGTTATTTAAGCTAACGTGCCAAGGGTTAATTTTTTATCGTTAAACATTTGCGAGTTCAAGGATTTAATGCATCACCAATCTGATTATTTAATTGGCAAACTTTTTGATATATTTCGTTTGGCGTTTGGTAGTTCAGTGATTTTCTCGGGCGGTTGTTCAGCCGCTCTTCAATTTCCCGCAGGCCGTCATCCGTTAGTTTAGACACATCAGCGTTCTTTGGCAAATATTGCCTGATTAAGCCGTTAAGATTTTCCACGCCGCCTTTCTGCCAGGAAGAGTAAGGATCGCAGAAGTAAGTAAGAATATAAAATTGATCCCTAAGCTCCAGATGACAGCTGTTTTCCAGACCGTTGTCAAAAGTTAAACTTCGTTTAAATACATCGGGCACCTCCACTAATGTTTGGTTAATGGCATGTCGGTTCTCTCTAGCTGTCTTGTCCTTGGTTTTATGCAATTTAGCCAGCATGCTTTTTCTCTCGTATTGCACGGACACGGCAGCACTTTGTTTCTTAAATAGTATTAAGTCGCTTTCCCAGTCCCCATAACGTTCTTTTAATTCAACCTCTTTAGGCCTGTCATGAATGGAAACCCTG
>JAPLWM010000036.1 GCA_026396575.1 Candidatus Komeilibacteria bacterium | reverse complement strand
TCCTGAAAGCCTGAAAAAACACATGGACTTTTTTAAAAGCAAGGGTAGAGTAGCTCAGCTTAAAATGGAAAATAAGCTAAAAAGCATGGAACAGGAAATCCAAAATTTAACTGAAAAGAAAAAAAGAGTTATAGATATTTACGCCAGCGGTGATATTGCTAAAGAAGAATATATTAAAAGAAACCTAGGTTATGATAATGAAATAAATAAATTAAAGATTGAAAGAGTGGAAATGATTAAAAGAATACCGCTATTAAATAAAACTGAAGTGCTTGATTACAGTATTTCTCAATACTGCGACGCGGCTAAAATACGCTATGAAAAATGTTCTGACTTCCAAACTAAGAGGCAATTCCTCTTGGATTACGTTGAACACGTAACTAACTGGAATGATAAAATTGCAGTGCATGGATCTGTGCCGGTTCAAGCCGGAAAAACTAACAAAGATGGAGATCAAACTGCGGAAAGTGAGATGGGTAAAATTGAATTCAGCTTAGAGGGTTAAATGTTATTAAAATAAGACGATCCTTTTGGATCGCCTTATTTTTATTCAAAATTGACTAAACTACTTAGTAAAATAATTTATATACATAACTAATATAGTCATTGAAAATATGAATATAAAAATACCAATAACTATACCAATTAACATTGAT
The DNA here is from genome assembly GCA_026396575.1 of Candidatus Komeilibacteria bacterium. Classification (GTDB taxonomy): domain Bacteria; phylum Patescibacteriota; class Patescibacteriia; order UBA1558; family UBA10009; genus JAPLWM01. The sequence continues at coordinate 2,872 of JAPLWM010000036.1, read as the reverse complement.
TTTACTAGAAAAACTTGCTTTACTTGTTTTAATTCCATATTTTTTAATAGTCAATCTCTCGTTGCTTTTATATTTTCCCTTCAACTTGTTCCATGGCTTTCCCTATTAATTCTTTCAACTTAACTTTACCATATAAAGTTTTGAACAAAGGAGCTCTAAAAGGCAGTAAAGATTCCTCTAAAAACTTTTTCTGGTCTTCTATGGAAAAATTTTGCGGTACGGCTGGATCAATCATACCTAAAGTATCGGCTTCAGTAACCATGAAATCATTAAAATTTTTAACAAAATCTTTAGTGTAAGTATTCCACCATTCATCATGAACTAAAACCAGTCTGGTTATTTCCTTAATTTCTTCTTCAGTAAAATCACCCATTTTCCTTAAAACTTTCTCCGCTTCTTGGGATCCTAAAATCGCATGCTGCTGTTTGAATTTTAAAACTGTAACAAAGCCAATTTCCTTTTCTTTAGCTATATTGGTTAAGCCGTAGCCTATGTTAAGAAGATATGTTGCCGTAATTAATATTCGTCCATTACCGCCCTCATGTTTTAGCAACTCTTTCATGTATTCCACTGACTTTAAGGCATGGTAAACATCCCAAACTGGTTTACCTTTCTTAAGGTAAGTTAAGGCTTCATTTTTAACTTTCTGTTCAAGACCTTGGTCTAATGGTATGAACGGCTTAGCTGTTGGTGCGGACATAAAAATTTATTAATTGTATTGAAGATAAAAATATCAATTATTAATCGCCAATAAATTTAACAGAAATACCTTGTTCAACCTTTTTAAAAAATTCCATGGTATTAACAATTTCTTTTTGAGTTGACTCTGATGCCACTTCCTTTTTCAATTCTTCCAATTCTTCAATTACTTTGGGAGCTTGATGAATATTAAAATATGTATCGCCATATGGATCAATCCCCACAAGAAATGGATATTTTTTTTCACATTCTCCAATGCTCCACAATGCCCCTATTACTGGAGCGAAATTTATTTCCGACCTTTCAATATAATTATATCTTTCATCCATTAGCCAAACTTTTATATTTTGCATAACTTTATTAATTCCAAATTAATAACTTTAATCCGATATTTTATATGTAAGCTATTTTTAATTAAACCTAAAATCTTAATGGCACACCGAGAACATATTTCATCCGACGAAGATTCGCTACTAAATAATAACTCTATTTATTACTTCGCTTTCTTTGATTTTTTTGGCAATTAATTTATATGGATCAACATTAGATGCAATATCTTTATCAAAGTACTCAATAAAAATATTATGTATTGAGTGGGTAATGCTATCCTCGTTTTCGTTAAAGTCTAATTTATTAATAATTTCTTTAATTTCTGGATCGTACTCATCTTTATTTTCTTCTCCATAAATAAGACCAATTGGATCAGCTTCATTAATGATTTTTTGAAGCTCATTAAAGAGGGCTAATTTTTTATTTTCATCAATCAACATAAATTTTGTTATTTAATATTTAATAAATCTAGTTCCATTTTGTGTTGATAAATTCGGCACAAAATTTTCTACTGTTACTATTCTAGTTTTATTTACATCTGTTACAACTACGTAACCATTACCGCCTTGCTTTCCTACAACCCATAAGTCGGTCTTATTGGTAGCATCATAATATCTTTGACCTTTATTTAAAGCATTGTCTATTTGGCTAGGATTTAATCCTCTTTCATTAATTTGTTGTGCGCCATGTTTAGTAACCTTAAGTCCACTAATTTCATCCCCTGGTTTGGCAACATAAGAACTCACTTTTCCACCTTTAAGACTTTCTGACAAATTATATGCGCCCGTCCCAGCAACTCCAATTCCATGACCAGCTACAGCTAAACCGAGCGCGATGGCAGGAGCGCCAACTAGCGCGCCAACTCCTGAACTGCTAACAACAGCTCCGCCGCCTTGAGCGGTAACGCCTAGCGCTGCTTCAAGAGCGCCTTGAGCCATAGAAGCAACATCGCCTACCGTCTGCCCAGCGTTAAAATATGCATCATTAGAATCAACTCTACCTAAACCAAAAGCGTTATTGCTAACAAACGCATTTGATACGCCCTGCCATGCTGACCAAGCTTCTCTCCAAAAATGTCCATCCGGGTCAACATAAATGATAGGATTATTTACTGCATAAGCATAACTATTAAGGTTCTGTGGATTAGCAAGCACTTGATCTAATTCCCGGCCAGATAGCTTTTTCAATTGTGCAGGATTGGATAAGGCTAGGCTGACGGGGTCGCTTTGAGTGAACCTTCCGGTAGCCGCCTCATAGTACCTCGCCCCATAATTATACAACCCAGTTTCCGCATCTTTTTCCTTGCCGGTGTATTGATAAGCGGCAACATGTAGCCCACCTCCAATATTTTGTTCCATCCTAGACGAACCGAAGGGATAATAATCATACAGCACTTTGGGCCTGCCAAAAGCATCGGTGAGTAATGAAGCGCTGCCTAAATGATCGCCAAAAACCAGCGCTTGTTCAACCTGGCCTTGAGGACTGGCGGTAAAATGAGCGATGGTTTGGTTGCCTAGTGTTATGTGCCTGGTTTTGGTAACAGTCCAATTCTGCTCCTGTCCCTGATTGCCCGAAGTTGCTTCCTCATACAAGCTGTTGGGATAAGTGGTTTTGGTAATGTAAGTGAACTGCCCGCCTAGGGGATTGGGCGTAATTGAAGTAAGCTGTTTAACCGTTCTTTGTCCGGCTTGGTCATAGCTATTTAAAAGAACGTTATTTTGATCAATTTGAACATGGGTTAATCTGTCGGCCCAGTTGTAAGCATAGCTTTTAACTCCATCCGAAGTTAAATTGCCGTTTTGGTCATAGGCGTAAGTCTGATTGGATATCTTGGATGCCTGAT
>JAPLWM010000027.1 GCA_026396575.1 Candidatus Komeilibacteria bacterium | reverse complement strand
GTAGATAATATTCGATTTTCTGGCGCTCATAATGGCTTAACCTCAATGGATTAAACGATAATTGATTTGACATAGGCATCACTTTTATGATTACAGGGTAATTTTACCCTAAAGTGATGCAACCTGCCTTGAATTCGGGCCCAATGCGACAGGCTTGACAAAATCCACTTCTTGCCTTAGAATACTTCCATATATTAATTCTATGAAAAAAGACCTTCATCCCCAGTATTATCCCGATGCCGCCATTAAATGCGCTTGCGGCAATACTTTTAAGGTTGGCTCCACCGTTAAGGAAATTAACGTGGAAATCTGCTCCAATTGCCATCCTTTCTATACCGGCAAGCAAAAGCTGGTAGACACCGCCGGCATGGTTGATAAATACAAAGCCAGAGCGGGCAAACAAGCCAAAGCAGCGGAAGAGCGCAAGGGCAAGAAAGTTAAGAAAGCCAAAGCGGTAGCCAAAAAAGCGGATAAAAAATAACTTTTCTAATTTAAACGAAAGGTCCTTTAGAATAGGGACCTTTTTGTTATTTGCGACGTAGAGCGAGGGAAGCGAAAATTTTTTTTTCGCTTCCGAGCCGAGGAGCTTATATGTAATCATATTTTAAGGTATAATACAAAGTAAGTATGGCCAATTACAAGGAAAAAATTGAAGAATGGCGCGCCAAATTTGACGCGCTGGAACGGGACCTGCAAAATCCTGAAGTCGCTTGCGATCCCGAAAAACTGCAAAAATTCGGCAGAGAATACGGCGAAATTAAGGATGCCCTGGGCTTGTATAAAAATCTGGAAAAAACCAACCGGGAAATTGAGGAATTAACCAAGGGCCTGGCCGGCGAAACCGAACCGGAATTGGTCAGAATGACCGAAGAAGAACTAAGAAAACTAGACTTGGATAAAACAGCCCTGGAAAACGAGTTAAGCGACATTTTTAATCCGGCCGACCCGCTGGATAAAAAAAATATCATTATGGAAATCCGAGCCGGCACCGGCGGCGACGAATCGGCTTTATTCGGCGCGGAGTTATACCGCATGTACGCCCACTATGCCGAACAGAAAAAATGGAAAATCAACGTAATTTCTTCCGCCCGCACCCCTTTAGGGGGCTACAAGGAAATTATTTTTGAAATCAAAGGCAAAAACGTTTACCAGCATTTAAAATACGAGAGCGGGGTGCACCGCGTGCAGCGCGTGCCGGAAACGGAAAAAGCCGGCCGGGTGCACACTTCGGCCGCCACGGTGGCGGTTTTGCCCGAAGCCGAAGAAGTTGATTTTAAAATCAACCCGGCTGACCTGAAAATTGAAGCCACCACCGCTTCGGGCCATGGCGGGCAAAGCGTTAACACCACCTATTCGGCCATCCGCATTACCCATCTGCCAACCGGCACCATAGTAATTTGCCAGGATGAACGCAGCCAGCTGCAAAACAAAGAACGGGCTTTAACGGTTTTGCGCTCGCGTTTGCTGGCCGCCGAAGAGGAACGAAGACGGCAGGAGCTTTCGGCAACCAGAAAGAGCCAAATCGGCACCGGCGACAGAAGCGAAAAAATAAGGACCTATAACTATCCGCAGGATCGGCTTACCGACCATCGGATCAAATTGACTTTGCATAATCTGCAAACCATTTTAAACGGCAATTTAGAGCCGTTGATTGACGAATTGAAAAAAGCGGAACGGGCATGACCATAAAAAACGCCCTGGTTTGGGCAACGCAAAAACTTGCCAAAAATAATTTTATTTCGGCACAGCTTGATGCCGAAATTTTATTATCCCTAACTTTAAAACAAAATAAGGAATTTTTATATGCCAAGCCCGAATTTAAATTAAATTTGCTCCAAAAAATCCGGTTCTTTTATTTTACAAACAAGCGTTTGAAAAATTGGCCAATCGCCTATTTAACCCATCATAAAGAGTTTTACGGCTATAATTTTTATGTCAATAAGCATGTTTTAACGCCCCGGCCAGAAACCGAAGGCATTATTGATTTAGCCATTGAAGAAATAAAAAAATGCTACATGCTACATGCTACATGCTACACGATTTGCGATATCGGCACCGGCTCGGGCTGCATTATTATTACTTTAATTTCCGAACTGCAAAAAAATAATTATAATCTTGATAATTTTAAATTTTACGCTACTGATATTTCCGGAGCCGCTTTACGTGTTGCCAAAAAAAACGCCCGGCTTCAGCAAGTTGAAAAACATATTGAATTTCTGCACGGCGATTTGCTTAAACCATTGCAGGCTAAAACCATTGATTTAATTTTAGCGAATCTCCCCTATCTTGAGCTAACTGACTTAAACGAACCCTCAATCAAAAAAGAGCCAAAATTGGCTCTCCTGGGTAATTATGATGAATTTTTTAAACAAGCGGGGGTAATTCATGGATCGCCCCTACATCCTAAACCGATAATCATTTACGAAGATAAAACCGGAATTTGCCTAAAAAAGTAGCTCCCAAGAAAAACCGATTGGCATGGTTCTTTTGGGAGCTGATAACAGAGGTTCTGATTTAAACCAGTTAGGCTGTTTGAAACAGCCGACAATCCACTGGCCATGATAACCCTAACCTCAATGCTGAATTTGGCCACCATTCCAGTGGCTGGCATACGAACTCCTCCATTACTTCTTGTGCCGTAACAAGCCCGAGCTTATAACCATCAATCATTTTCCTTGGGGCAATGAAATCAGCCGACGGCAATAAGCTCGCCCACTCAAACATTTCCACGCTTTGGTTCATGATTGCCTCCGTTGCTTCGGAAATTATCATCAAGACGGGCCATCTTTATTTATAACCCCGTTTTAAAAAAAAGTAAACCCCGCAGGTATATAACTACCGACGGAGTAAATTTAACTAAAAAAATATTAAATTTTAATCCAAAGCAAACCAAGTAAAACCGTTGGGCGCCAATGTGGAAAAATCCAAACCCGGACAGCGGCCCTGGCCGTGATTATCGTTGTTGGCTTCAAAATCGGTTACCTGAAAAACGGCAAAATTACGCGAACAGCCAAAGCTGCCGCTGGCAAATCTTTGGTAGCGATAATAATAAGTGGCGTTGTTTAAGGGATCAAATACCAAGGCCGGCAACAGCCCGATTTTAACCAAGGGCTCTAAAAATCTTCCTTCAACCTTGGTGTTGCTTTTATTCCAGCCGTCGCCGTCATTGGGCAATTTATCCGGATAGTGCCCCAGCTGAACGTTATAAAACTCCAAGGCCTTAATAACCGACTGGGTATCGGCCATTCTTCGTATATCCCTGATCCGCTCCCAGCGTTGGTTTAAATAAATGATCGAACCGATTAATAAGGCAGTTATAAAAACCACGATCATTAATTTGCCCGCGATAAACTTGAACTGCTCGGAGTCCATGAGCTGAAAAATTGAAGAATTATTTGGCTTTTTTGGGAGTTTCGTCAAGCTTAGCTCGATCGGCTTCTTTAGCGCCTTCGGCTTCCTTACCGGCTTCAGCCGCTGGGGCAACTTCGGCCGCCACCGCTGCTACTGGCGCGGCTTTTTCCACCTGCTGGGTTACTACCGCCACTACGGGCGCATCCAGAGGAGTTAAAACCTTGATTTTTTCAGGAATGGCTAAATCGGCTACTTTAACCGATTGGCCGACATTTTCCAAAACGCTCAAATCAACTTTAATTTCATGAATCAAATCGCCGGGCAAGCAGGAAATTTCCACTTCATTCAATAATTTAACCAAAGTGCCGCCCAAATCCTTAACCGCTTTGGATTCGCCGAAGAAAATCACCGGCACCGGCACGGTTACCGCCTTATTCATGTTAATCTGGTATAAATCCGCGTGAATTACATAGCCGCTTACCGGATCGCGATCAAGATTGTGGATCATCGCCTTAAGCGGCGGCGCGGCATTGATAATTAAATCAATCAAGCTGTTTTCTCCGGCCGCCCGGTAAACTTTTTCCAGTTCCAGCTTATTTAAAAACAAATGCTGATTTGGCTGCTCTTGGCCATACAGTTCGGCCGGAATCTTGCCCTGCTTTCTGACGGTTGGCAAATTAGCGGTCGGCACGGCTCGGGCTTCGGCTTTTAACTTAAAATCGGTCATATTTTTCCTTATTTTTTAAGAATTATCTAAAATTACCCCATCATATTACTGGAAAAACCAAATTTAGTCAAGCTCCGCGCATTGGGACCCGAATTCAAGGCAGGTTGCATCACTTTAGGGTAAAATTACCCTGTAATCATAAAAGTGATGCCTATGTCAAATCAATTATCGTTTAATCCATTGAGGTTAAGCCATTATGAGCGCCAGAAAATCGAATATTATCTACGT
>JAPLWM010000011.1 GCA_026396575.1 Candidatus Komeilibacteria bacterium | reverse complement strand
CCTTGCAGATTTAACATTTTACTGATACATTTTTTCATAGAAGCAGTGATTAATTTTAGCCTTGAGTTGAGAAACTCTGTTTTCAAGCTAATATTACCACTGCTTTTGACTTTTCCACCACACTATTTGGCGTAGAGCCAGCGATACTTGACATTATCTGTTTTTTTACTATAATACTGACTAATGCTGCTCCGCCTTCGCTCGCCGATTCGGCGAGCTCCGGCGAATAATTATTCTTAAATCATTAATCCATGTTATCAATCAGATTTACCAGAGTAGGAAAAAAAGGACAGCCCACCTACCGCTTAATCGTGGTAGATAAGCACAAAGACCCTTGGGGTAGATATTTGGAGCTGTTGGGCAATTATAACCCCAAAACCAAAACCAGCGCCATAAAAGCCGAGCGGATTAAATACTGGCTTTCGGTTGGCGCCCAGGCCTCCTCAACCGTCCATAACTTTTTAATCAAGCAGGGCGTTACCACCGGCAAAAACAAACGCACCGTTAGAATTTCCAAAGTCCGGCAAGGTAAGATGGATAAGAAAAAAGCGGAAAGCGCCGCTGCCAAAGCGGAAGCCGAGAAAACACCTGCCGCCGAAACACCAAAAGAATAAGGTTGACCGAATTAGTAATTTCAGCTACTATACTAAAAGCACATTGAAAACAGGCAAGTTTCTTTCAAAAAATCAGCAGTAAAGTCGCTTGAAGGAAAATTGGCCTGCCAATGGAATATTAATCATTAATTGTTGAACAACATGTCCGACAAAGATCAAGAGTTTCTGGAGTACGTTGTCAAATGTTTAGTTGACACCCCAGACAAAGTGAGCGTTGACAGAACCGTCGACGAAATGGGAGTTCTCTTAACTCTCAAAGTGGATCCATCCGATATGGGTCAAATCATCGGCCGCCAAGGCCAAACCGCCAGAGCCATTAGAACTCTGCTCCGCGTGGTCGGCGCCAAAAACAACGCCCGTGTTAATTTAAAAATCTACGAACCGGAAGGTTCCAACCGCGGCCCCAGGCGCGATGCCAGGCCGGATTCCAGAATGGATTCCCGCAAAGCCAGCGAAGAAGTTGACACCAGCGTAGTTGACGACTTAAAATTGTAATCTAAACTATAAAATAAAAGCCTCGTGAAATATCGGGGCTTTTATGTTATGATAATCCTATGCAATACAATATTATCACTATTTTCCCTGAAATTTTGGATTCCTATTTTAACGAATCCATCTTAAAGCGCGCCCAAAAAGCCAAGTTGATTACCGTTAAAACTCATAATCTGCGCGATTATGCCACGGGCAAACACCTTAAAGTGGACGATACTCCCTATGGCGGCGGTCCTGGCATGGTGTTTATGATTGAACCGCTGTATAAATGCCTTAAAGCTATTAAGCGCAAAAAAAAATGTAAGGTTATTTTAATGGATCCGGCCGGCAAGCAGTTCAACCAAAAAATGGCTGCCAGCTATGCCAAACTGGACCAGATTATTTTTATCTGCGGCCGCTATGAAGGCGTGGATGCCCGCGTTGATAAATTGATTGATGAAAAAATTTCCATTGGGCCTTATGTTTTATCCGGCGGCGAACTGCCGGCCGCGATTATTGTGGAAGCAGTCTCTAGATTGCTCCCCGGCGTGCTTGGCAAAATGGAATCTTTGCAATATGAAACCTTTAACGGCGAAAAATCCGACGTGGTGGAACATCCCCAATACACCAAGCCGGCGGTTTTTAACAAATGGTCCGTACCTAAAATCCTGCTTTCCGGCAATCATCAGGAAATTGATAAATGGCGGAAAAGTAAAACAAAATAATTTTATATTGTCATTGCGAATCCGCCAATTAGGCGGATGAAGCAATCTCATGAATTGGGATTGCTTCGCTCATTGCACTCGCTCGCAATAACACAAAAGCATATGAACATTAAATTATTTCTGGCCACCAAGGCCTTTATTAAACATCGAGGTAAAATTCTGATTATCAAAGAATCTTCCAACTACCAGGAAGGCACCAATGCCGGCAAGTTTGACGTGCCCGGCGGCAGAATTAAACCAGGCCAAAATTTTGCCGAAAGCTTACTGCGGGAAATTAAAGAAGAAACCGGACTGGAGGTTAAAATCGGCCAACCGTTTTTTGTTAATGAATGGCGGCCAATTGTTAAAGACGAACCATGGCAGGTTATAGGAATATTTTTTAAATGCACAACTGAAACGGATAAGGTTATTTTAAGCCAAGACCATGACGAATATTTATGGATCGATCCGGCTGATTTTAAAAAATACAATTTGATAGAAAATTTAACTCCGGCGTTTGAAGCGTATTTGAAAAAATAAACCTTGAAAAAAAACTCAATAAAACCTATAATTATCTTATCCTATGAAAGGCCTAACCTTAATCCAGCATATCTGGCAGGAACAAAAAAATTACCCCGATTCCCGGGGCGTTTTTTCTGAATTGCTGTACGAAATCGGGCTGGCCGGCAAAATTATCTCGCGCGAAGTTAACAAGGCCGGCATTGCCGAAATTTACGGTTTTACCGGCGAAAAAAACGCTTCCGGCGACAATATCCAAAAACTGGACCAGTTTACCCAGCGGACTTTTGTTAATGTGCTGGGGCACTCCGGGCACTTGTGCGCCATGGCTTCGGAAGAAGAAGAGGGTGTGATTTGTTTGGACAAGAATAAACCCCTGGGCGATTATGTTTTGCTGTTTGACCCGCTGGACGGCTCTTCCAATATCGACGCCAATGTTTCAATCGGCACTATTTTTTCCTTATACAAAAGAATTTCCCCGAAAGGCCCGGGCACCATGGACGATTTGCTGCAACCGGGCAACAGGCAGGTAGCCGCGGGCTACATAGTTTACGGCACCAGCACTATGTTTATTTACACCATCGGCCAGGGCGTTTACGGTTTTACTTTGGACCCCTCGATCGGCGAATTCATTTTAACCCACGAAAAAATAACTCTGCCGCCGAGTTCCAAAGTTTTCAGCGCCAATGAGCGCGATTGGCACAGCTGGCCCGAAGGCATTAAAACTTATTTAAACACGATTAAACAGGAGGCTAAGTTAAGCGGCCGCAACATCGGCTCGCTGGTGGCCGATATCCACCGCAATCTGCTCTATGGCGGTATTTTTCTATACCCTGGAACGGCCAAAAACCCGAGCGGCAAACTCCGCCTGGTTTACGAAGCCAACCCAATGGCTTTTATTATGGAACAAGCGGGCGGCAGCGCTTCCAACGGGCAGGAACATATTTTAAATCTCAAGCCGGCGGAACTTCACCAAAAAACGCCTTTGTATATCGGCAATAAGGAAGAAGTGGAAAAAATTAAAAAACTTTTAAAATAAATTCATAATTTAAAATCAAATTTATGCCTGTTAAAAAACTTTCTTCAAGCGACGTTATCGTTCCTTTGGACGTATCCAAAAGCAAGCGGAATGAGTATATTAAAAATTATTTGGCTTTTACCCATAATACCGGCCGGGTAATGCTGTTTGCCGGCGACCAAAAAGTTGAACACTTAAACGATGATTTTTTCGATGGCGGCAAAGCCATCTCCTTGGAAGACGCCGATCCCGAACATTTATGGAAAATAGCCGCTGCCTCCCCGATCAGCTGCTTGGCCGTGCAGGCCGGTTATGCCGCCAAGTATGCGCCCTCATATCCTAATGTGCCTTTGCTGATTAAACTTAATTCCAAATCGCATTTGGTTAAAACCGAACAAGCTGACCCGTTAAGCAATTCCTGGCTGAACGTGGAACAGGTTCTTAAGTTAAAGGAAAACGGCGCCAATATTTTAGCCGTGGGTTATACCGTTTATTTAAGTAGTGAATTTGAAAACCAAATGCTGCACGATGCGGCCCAGATTATTTTTAGCGCGCATCAAGCCGGGCTGTTAACCGTAATTTGGATTTATCCCAGGGGCAAAGCAATTAAAGATGAAAAAGACGCTCACTTAATTGCCGGGGCCTGCGGCACGGCCTGCACTTTGGGTTCGGATTTTGTAAAAGTTAATCCGCCTAAAAAGGAAGGCGCCAAATCGGAAGAAATTTTCAAGGAAGCCACTATGGCAGCCGGCAAAACTGGAGTAATTTCGGCCGGCGGTTCCAACACCGACCCTAAAGAATTTTTAGAAAGATTGGCCAAGCAAATTACCATAGGCAAAACCGTCGGCAATGCCACCGGCCGGAACATCCATCAAAAACCCTTGGCTGAAGCCATTAATTTCTGCAAAGCCATTAGCGCCATTACATTTGCCGATACTGATGTGGCCACTGCCTATCAAATTTACCAGGGAAACAAAGATTTTAAAGTTTAATCACCACGCCGAATCGGCGGGCGGCTCCCCGTCAAATAGTGTGATAGTTCAGTATCCAGATCAGCGGTACAAAAGCTAAGGTTATTTTGGCGATATAATTATTGATGTTTCTGAATCCGTAAGACACCCTTTTAATCATTTTAATCTTAGTATGGCAACCT
>JAPLWM010000002.1 GCA_026396575.1 Candidatus Komeilibacteria bacterium | reverse complement strand
GAAGGTTGCCATACTAAGATTAAAATGATTAAAAGGGTGTCTTACGGATTCAGAAACATCAATAATTATATCGCCAAAATAACCTTAGCTTTTGTACCGCTGATCTGGATACTGAACTATCACACTATTTGACGGGGAGCCAAACTGCCGCTCTGATGTTGAATGATTGACAAATCCCCGCTTTATGATATCTTATAACGGATTAAAGCACCTTGAACATCGTCCATACCGAAAGGCAACTGATTATTGAAAACCTTCTACAAAAAATGCAGGGAATATTTTAGCCGCTACGCTTTAAGTATTGCGGCCGGCATTGCTTGCGTAGTTATCGTGGGCGAAATAATCTACCGGCTAACTAAAATACTCTGGTTGCCGGCCGTAGCCTCCACTATCCTTGATCCGGCGGCTTTTTATTCCGTGGCTTACCTGCAAAACAGGAAAAATCAAAATTTAAAAAGCTTGGCCATGGAGTATCTGCCCGCGGGCGTGCTAAACAACTTCTTCAGGCCGTTTCTGTTGTATTGGTCGGCTAAGATGTTGAACAACGTTATGGCCGGCAACCTGATCGGCATGATTCTGGACTACGCTATTTTCATAGGCCTGTGCGTTATCTCCTATGAACTAACGAGGAAGATTTGGCCTCACTGGTTCGCCAGACAAAGCGCTTAACTCACAGTTTTAAGCGCTTTGATTTTTTTATTATTGAAAACCTAGCAACACTTGCACTTGTGGGAGTTCATTTTAGCCAAACCGGCCACAATCAGCAACAGCGGCCAGAGTACGGCCACCGTACCAGAGCTAAGCACGTTCATGGTGCCCAGCAAAAAAATCAAGCCCAGAAGGATAAGGAACATCGGCACTGTTTTGTGGTGGGCGCAAGAACAGCCTTTATTCGCACACATGTTGTCCTGCATAGTTTTTTAAGTTAATGATTAACGGGCTGATTATAGCACAAAAATCGGCCATAGTTAAACCTCTTGAAATATTACCAATAATGGTTTATAATAAAACCCGTTAAAGTTCTTTAACTATACCATCCCGCCTTCGCGCTTTGCGCTTCGGCGGACGCAGTCGGGAGTAGCTCAGTGGTAGAGCGATGCGCTGTTAACGCATGGGTCGTGGGTTCGAATCCCTCCTCCCGAGCCAAATTGTATGTTTAGCGTTTGTAGCCGAGGCGCTATGCGCCTCGGCAGGCAAATTGTATAGTATTTTCCACGATTTTTTTGGCTCAATCGCCACCTTTTGCGAAAGCAAAATGCGGTTCGAGCCAATCCTTTTAAGAAAATCCCGTCCCGCGACGGGATTTTCTTGTAAAGCGATAATTTTGGCTTGTTGAGCCGCTAAAATGAATTGTCTTGCCGGTTCGAGCCAATTATTGCCGTTTCGCTCAAAATCCTTTACTTTTTCGGAAAGCTCAGCTTTTTCAGTAATAATTTTTTCTTTTTTAGCAATATATTCCTCGCGTAAAATTGTGCCGTCCAAATAAACATCTAAAAGCATATCGAGCTTTCCCTCAAACTCTTTAATTTTATCTTTGAAATTTTGAGCGAAAACGGCTCCGCTTTGAGTGTCTTCCTTTTCTTCCTTATTGAGTTTACTCAACATCCACTCCGCCCAGTCGGTAGGTAAAGAAACTTTTTGAAGCTCGTTTTTAACTTCTTGCGTCAAAACTTCCTCGCGGATATATTTTTGGCTACATTTTTTATCCCTCTTTTTAGTGCAACGATAATAGTTATGTCCTTTTTGCGTTTCGGAAGTTATGGCGCAACCGCACTCGCCACAATTGAGCATATTTCTAAATGGATATTCTTTTTGACTCGGCTTTTTCGGACGAGAGCGATCCGTCATCACTCTTTGACACGCTTCAAAAAGTTTCTTTGTTATCATTGGCTCGTGTTTTCCGTCATACATTTCGCCGTTATATTTGAACACGCCATAATAAAAAGATTTAGAAAGTATATTTTGGATATTAGAAACGGAAAGCATATTTTTCCTGCGGCTCAACAAGCCGGCGATAGTTATCAGCTTCCGCAAATCTTTCAGAGAATAATTGCCGGTTGCGTAAAGTTCAAAAATTTTCTTGACGAGGCGAAATCTTTCAGGATCTTTAACCATTGTGTGCGTCCGCAAGTCATTCAAATAACCAAGCGGGGCGTAGCATGGTAATTCGCCTCGACGCAATTTCTGGCGTAACCCTCTTTTGGTATTCTCTGAAAGATTATCCACAAAGTATTTTGATTGCCCAAAAGCGATATTTAGCATGAATTTGCCTTGCGGGGTTGGTTCAAACCAAAATGTTGGAGATTTTAGTGCTTTGATTTTCCCGGTATCTATTAAGAAAATAATCCGTCCACCATCTATACTGTTTCTTGCCAATCTGTCGGGGTGCCACGCTAAAATCCCCTCGGCCTCGCCGTGTTCCATTCGCTTGAGCATATCGTTGAAAATTGGTCTGCCCGGCTCTTTGGCAGTTTGCGATTCGCGGAAAGTCGCGGCGATCAAGAGATTTTCCCGCAAGGCAAATTCTTTCAATTCTATTTCTTGTGCTTCTAGCGACAAAACTTGTCTGTCATCCTCGTCCGTTGATTTTCTAATGTAGAGAAAATATTTCATATCGCTTTTGGGCTATTAAAAATTATCGCTTTACTTTCCGCCAAAGGCGGAAATAAAAGGATTGGCTTGCAAACTTTCGTTTGCCTGTTGCTTCGCAACGGAGAACCGCATTTTGCTTTCGCAAAAGGTGGCGATTGAGCCAAAAAAATCGTGGAAAATACTATACAATTTGCCTTGGCTCCGAACGCTGAACGAAATCCGAACTTTTTTTAGCGAAAATCCGAACGCTGAATTTTGAAATTCTTTTAAGCTCGGGCGGGCAAAAAGGAAGGGGGTCTGGGGGAAGGAATTTTTGCCCGCCCTCGCTTTTCAGCCGCTGTTCCGTCAAAAACAGTTTTGGCTTATAAAAAAGTGAAAAGTGATTGGTGACTTTCGTCTGCCCATACAAATCAAGTTGGGAATGATTAACCTTGATAAATAAAAATAATTCCAAGAATCAAATAAATCACTCCCAAAATTATCGGAATACAAAGTTCAATATGTGAAAATGGATAGTATTTATTTTTATCCTTTCCATTTCCTAAAACTTCCCATTCATATTTATATAATGTCAACGGCAAACGTTCTTCAATTTTATGAATGACGGAAAACTTGCCAGTATTTAGTTGTTTATATGACCTAATTAAATACCAAAAAATAATACAAATAGATATCCCAATGAATGCATGGCATGCACCCATTTCTTCGGACACTTTTGTCCACGTTGGCATGCACCCATTTCTTCGGACACTTTTGTCCACGTAATTCAACCTTTAACGGCAAGGGCGTAATACTTTGACGGGGGCATTTTCAGCTTGGTTTTAATCCTGATATTGTTGTAATAATACATCTGGCGGTAAATATTTTCAATCAGCTGTTCTTCGGTTTCAAAACGATTAGTATTTTGTAGCTCCAGCTTGAAATTGGAATAGAATGATTCCTGATAGCCGTTTTCCCAGGGACTGCCTTTCTTACTCATGGAAACAATCACTCCTAAGCCGGTAAGATAATCAGCGTGTTCCTCGCTCTGGTATTCCGAGCCCTGGTCCGAATGGAAATATTGAGGCAAAACACCTCTTTTTTTGATAGCGTCAATGGCCGCGGCTTTAACTAGAAAGCGATTATGCCTGTTGGAAATGGCCGAGCCGATTATCTCTTGGCCGTAAATATCAATGACCGTGGCCAGATACAGAAAATGATCGCCGTATCTGATGTAGGTAAAATCAGCGGCCCAGGCTATATTGTGATTATTAATCTCTAGGTGTTTAAGGTGGTTGTCGTAATGGGCTATGGGCAGACCTAAGTCTTTCTTTTTAGCCCACTTTCTCCGGCAAATTCTGGGCTTTAGGCCATTATTTCTCATTACCCGCAATATTTTCTTGCCATTAAGTTCTAAAGCCATAGCCACTCGCCGGTAGCCGTAAGCGGGATTGGAATCCATTACCTCGACTATCTCTTGTTTTAACGCTTCATCCTTAACTTTCTTCCTTGATTGGTAATACAACGCTGACCTGGAAATGCCCAATTTCTGGGCTAGTTTCTTTTTGGGTATCACTGCTGCTTTTTCGCTTGCCAATATCCTGGCCTTAGCGATTTTTTTTCCCCCGGCTGGAATCCAGCATCACTTCGGCAATAATCATCTTTAGTTGTTGGTTCTCGCGCCGTAATTTCCCCACCGTCAGAGTATCGGCGCCGATTTTGCCTTTGCCCAGCCAGCCGTAGATGGTATGGGTGGAAATCTCAAACTCCTTGGCCGCTTGGTAGACGGACAGACCGTCATTTTTAATCTTCTCCACTACTTTATCCCTAACTTCAGGGCTTATTCTTTTGGCCATAGTATTGGCATGCTTTTAGTTGTTTATTCCTAACTTCTTTATTCTAAACCATTACCGCATTATGTGGAATATTGTGTCCTAATTTCGGGGTGCATGCCAGCATTTCCCATTTCGCACCATCGGCCAATCTGGTTCTCGGGCTTAATAGTGCAATAACTCCGTCGCATTGTTTAATTCTTTCTCTACAACGGGTTTTCCATGAATTATCCCAGGGTTGTCTTGCGGACATATCTGTAAAAGAAAAGGGTACCCTAGCTTGCTCTGCTTGATGGACTAAGTGGTCGCGAGCAAATTTATCCTCTATTGCAAAACTGATAAAAATGTTTTTCATAATTTTTTAGGTTAAATTTTAATGTCAGCGTGTTTTTTCTCGATCTCATTTATTTTTACTATTTTTTCCTCGTATTCTTTTTTTAATCGTTCAGCGATTTTTTTCTCTTTTTCAACTTCATCAAGCTCTTGAGTGAGTTCAGCGCTAGATTTAAGAATCAAATCCCTGATTTTAATAATCTCTTCGGGGGATCTCTTGTTTTTATCAACCATGACTTCTGCTATTGCTTCTGCGATATTCCATGCACCATAAAAAACATGATCCGTAGTGTTTGCAAAACCAGGGAAGGCAATATTAGTAAACACATGTATACCGGTCTCATCATCAACGTCTTTATCTTTTAAGACTTCATCTGTCTTTAGATCAACAAAATCATGGGTAACCTTAAATTTTTTTCCGTTAACTGTAATATAATAGGTTCTGCGGACTTGACTTTTTTTTGATTTTCGGTTTTGTTCGTCTCGAGGCGTAGGTTCCTCCTCAATTGTGACGATATCTCTCGGATCTCTTTTCTCTATTTCTAAATCTGTCAGCCCTTCGTTCTCTCCATCCTTTGCTCGCACTTTTTCTTTTAAATCTGGGAAGGCATATTCCTTAAGCTGAGGGATCTTTTTTATAGCTTTCATTATATTATCTTTTTGGATTTCCATCTTATCAAGAACGCCCTGATCAATTCGTGTTTTACGTTCAGAAGTCCTGGCCTCACGGACAAGATCTTTCATAAATTTCCAAAAAATTCCTTCTTCATTAGTTATTTCTCTATATAAAGGAGATTCTTCAATGAATTCACGCTTGTTGTGAGTAACTGGGACATGATCAAGATGGATTTCTCCAACAATCTGTCGAGCTTCAGGGTGAGGATTAAAACCAAGTTTGGCGAACTGCATAATCAAACGACCTCGTCTGAAAACTCGAAAACCATATTCATTAATTGACCCTTTTTTTAATAAACCTCTCCACCCATAAACCTCATTCCCACTTTCTAGTTTTATGCGGAATGGCTCTTTCCCAGCTGCATCTGGGTAGTATTCTGTTTTTAAATCGAGAGCTTCCGGTTCACACCATTTTGTGTTTACTTTAATTTTAACTTCGCCATTTTCAATAAATGGGGCAAAGCGAGCAGCAAGATCCTTACGTATATTACCAGGGAGATTTCCGTAATGCTTGAAATGAAGATCTTTAATGCGAATTGTCGTACCCGACCGTCTTTCATTAACACCACTTTTAATTTTCATCTCGTGTTTTGTCCAATCTCCACTCTTTAGCCATTTATCCTCGTCATACTCCATGATAAATTCTTCATTACTTCCTTTTTGTGTTGTGATGATTTGGAAATTTTTACCAAGACTAGTAGCTGCAGTTTTTAAACCGAGCCCAAATTCACCAAGTTTATTTTTTTTAACAGAGTGTGCGAGTTTCATACTATTCGCGGCCGTTTGCTCGTTCATTCCAATTCCATCATCAGAAACTTCTACCATACCTTTATTACTATCAAAAAAAATTTCAACAGTAAGAACCTTTTCATTTTCGCGAGCGTCAATTGAATTATCCACCAATTCTGATATTGCCTGAAGAACCGAATAGCCAGTCTGTCCGATCTTTGGCATTAAGCTTCTATCAGGGAGTATATTTATCTCTTTTGTCTTAATCATAGTCATATTGGTTATTTTTATTAACTATAGCGATTTTTAATTATTTATATTCTGATCGCTTTAAATTTTATGCCTACAAATAAAATAAGTCAATAGAGTGACTTATCCACAGGTATATTCCCAACTTGATTTGTATGGGCAGACGAAAGTCACCAATCACTTTTCACTTTTTTATAAGGCAAAACTGTTTTTGACGGAACAACGGCTGAAAGCTGAAAAGCGAGGGCGGGCAAAAATTCCTTCCCCCAGACCCCCTTCCTTTTTGCCCGCCCGAGCTTAAAAGAATTTCAAAATTCAGCGTTCGGATTTTCGCTAAAAAAAGTTCGGATTTCGTTCAGCGTTCGGAGCCAAAGAAAAATCGTCAGCTTGTTGCTGGCGATTTTTCTTTACAGATAATCCCCCCATTATTTCGCTTTCTTAAGCATCACTTGGATTTCTTCGGTGAGCTCGGTATTTATTTTAATCAGCCGATAGATTTCGTCTTGAAGTTTTAAAATTGCCTCCGTATCTTTATAGGTTTGTTCGGCCTGTTTGTCGGAAGCTCTGGCGGCTACTTTTTGGCCGACCATAATAACCGACAATAAAACTAACTGTAAAAATGTTTGGGCAATCCACGATATTAAAGCAGCCGTGCCCCCTTTAATGGCCGCCGGAAAGCTGATTAAAGCGATGATCGTAAAAAGATAAGCGCACCACATGGTGCCGACCGCGCCGGTAATTAGCACCGCCAATCGGCCGTTGAAGCCGATTTGTTCATGTTTTATCAAATAGGGGCCGGATTTTGCCCGTGCCTCGATTTGCGGATGCGGAATATGTTGGACGTTTGCCATATTATTATCAAAATAATTTAATAATCCCTTAATTTCCTCATGCCCACGTTATGCTGAATGCGCTCCAGGGCTTTGGCTTCGATCTGCCGAATGCGCTCGCGGGTTACGCCGAATTCCTGCCCCACTTCTTCCAAAGTATGGGCGACGCCGTCCAGCAAACCGAAGCGCATTTCCAAAATTTTCTGTTCTCTGGGCGTAAGTTCGGAAATGATTTCCTTAACATGGTCTTTTAACAGCTGCAAGGCCGCCACTTTATCCGGAGTAATGGTTTTTTCATCCTCGATAAAATCGCCCAGGGTGGAATCTTCGTCATCCTCGCCCACGGATGTTTCCAAAGAAACGGTTTCCTGTGAAATTTTAATAATCTGCCTGATCTTATCCAGATCTTCGCTCATTTCCGCGGCAATTTCTTCGGGCAGAGGTTCGCGGCCCAAATCCTGGATCAGCCGGCGTTCGGCCTGCTGGAAACGGTTGATGGTTTCCACCATATGCACCGGAATCCTGATGGTGCGCGACTGATCGGCCAAAGCGCGGGTAATGGCCTGGCGGATCCACCAAGTGGCATAGGTGGAAAACTTATACCCTTTCCGGTAATCAAATTTTTCCACGGCCCTAAATAAACCAATATTGCCTTCCTGAATCAAATCCAATAAAGACAGCGAACGGCCGGTGAACTTTTTGGCAATAGAAACCACCAGGCGCAAATTGGCTTCCACCAGCTTTTTTTTAGCTTCGGCATCGCCTTTTTCCTTTCTTTTGGCCAATTGAACTTCTTCCTCGCCGGAGAGCAAGGAAACTTTGCCGATTTCCCTCAAATACATTTGAATGGAATCCGAAGAAATATCCGTTAAATCAAGTTTGGCCAGATCAATTTCGGCCTGCGCCGCCTTGGCTTTGCCGGCTTTAGTGGTGGGAGGAATGGGCTTAATCGCATCCTCGATAGAACCTAAAAATCCGCCTTCCCGAACAATTACCTGAATGCCCTGCAAAGTGATTTCATCCATGAATTCTTCCAGCTTGTCCAAATAATCTTCGGCTTCGGTAAAAACATATAAAATTTCTTCTTCGGTTAAAAAACCCCTGAATCGGCCCTTGGCAATTAAATCCTTAACCCTTTGCTCATTCAGCGGCTGGCTGACAAATTCTTCGGTTGCCGGAAAAACTTCCTTTATCTTAACGTCCTTTTCAACCGTTTTAACCGGCGGTTTTTTAGCCCGAACGATTTTTTTTACGGGTTTCTTTTTAACCGAAATTTTTTTATGTAAAACCCGGGCGTGCTTTTTGGGCTGCGCCTTTTTTTTGATTATTTTTTTTGCTTTTTTCTTAGATGACATAAACTTTTTGGATTATATAATCCGCCGAAGCCTTGGCGAAGGCGGATTAAACGTCCTGGAGCTGCCTGGTTAATTGCGTAAACTCCCGGCTCAACTCTAAAACTCTGGCTTGATCGTTGCTTTTTTCGGCTTGCGACATTAACCGGCTTAATTCTTTGATCCGGTTTTTCAAATAAAAATTTTTCAAGCGGTTAACCGATTGGCTGATTTCATAATTAAGCAGGTCCGGCGTGTTATTAAAAGAATCTTCCTCAACCAACAAGCTGAGCTGATTCAAATAATCTGCTTGGCCCGGCTTTAATTGTTCGGTTAATTCAGCAATCGCCAAATGATGCTCTTTATTATAATAAATAATCAGCTCTTTGTAAAGCTCGGCTGCCTCCTGATGCTGGATCATTTCCGGCTGCAAATGCTGGATAACGGATTCCAGCTGTTCGGGAAACTTTAAAATTAAAGCCAATAGATATTCGGCCACTAAACGACTTTGATCGGGTACGGCCGAAACTATGGGTTGTTCCTGGCGCAAAGGCTCCTTGGTTTTAAAACCGGTCAAGGTATTGGCCAGGGCCTCTTCGGCCACGCCCAAAATTTCCGCCAACTTGCGCAAATAATGCGACTGTTCAACGCTATCCCCCAATTTGGCCAGCAGGGGCAGAATTTTTTTAGCCGCCAATTTTTTATGGTCAACTCTGGTTAAATCCAAATTTTTTAGAGCGGCTTCAAAAACATAATCCATAAAATTATAGGCCTCGCGGATGGCCTGCCGCCACAGTTCAGGATTTTGCTTGATTAAATCGTCCGGGTCTTTGCCTTGGGGAATTTTAATCACCTTAACGTTAAAGCCGGCCTGCCAAGCCAGGTCAATGCCTCTTAAATTTGCCTGCGTGCCGGCCGGATCGGCGTCAAAAGCAATCATCACGTTTTGGGTAAAACGCTTTAACAGCCTGATCTGCTCATTGGTTAAGGCCGTACCCGAAACGGCCACCACGTTTTTGGTATTGCCCTGCCAGGCGGTTACGGCATCCATATTGCCTTCAACTAAAATGGCATAACCCAAACGCTTGATTTCGGCTTTGGCCAGATCCAAATTGTATAAAACTTCGCTTTTGTTATAAATTACGGAAGCCGGAGAATTGATGTATTTGCCGCCATGGTCTTCTTCTTTTAATTTGCGGGCGGTAAAGCCCGCCACATTGCCGTGCACGTCGCGAATGGGAAAAATCAAGCGCCCCCTAAAACGGTCGTAGGGTTTGCCCTTATCACCCGGGACCGTTACGCCGGCATCAGCCATCTCTTTTAAACTGAAATTTTTGCTTTGTAAAAACTTAATCGCCTCTTCCCATTCGTCCGGGGCAAAACCCAAAGCAAAATCCTTAACGGTTTCTTCCTTAAGCTGGCGGGTTTGCAGATAATCGCGTGCGATTTTGGCCCGAGGATCGTTGTTTAACAAATCCTGCCAATGGCCGGCAATGGCTTTTAACAAATCCAAGAGGCGGGTTTTATGGTTATGCTCCTCGGGCTTAAAATATTCCAAACGCACGCCGGCCCTGCCCGCTAAAATGCGCAAGGCCTCGGGAAACTCCACGCCTTCAATATTTTGGATAAAGCTGAAAATATCCCCGCCTTTGGCGCAGCCGAAACAGTGCCAAATCTGCTTATCCGGCGAAATAACAAAAGACGGCGTTTTTTCGTTATGAAACGGGCAAATCGCCTTAAAATTGGTGCCGGCGGGCTTAAGCTTAATGTATTCGCCGAGCAATTCCACTATATCCAAGCGCTGTTTGATTTCGTCAACGGTATTTCCCATATAATATATATCAAAGCCATTATAGCATAACTAAAAAGCCCTGTTTTATCAAATCCTTGTTAATCCTTGTTAATCGGCTGATTTTATGGTATTTTAAAAAATACTATGAAAAACTACAAATACTTCGACATAATTCTGGGCCTATTTGTGGCCGTTTTATTAATTTCCAACATCGCCTCAACTAAAATCCTTTTACTGGGGCCGTTTAATTTTGACGGCGGAACAATCCTATTTCCCTTAGCCTATATTTTCGGCGATATTTTAACCGAGGTCTACGGCTACCGGCAATCCCGCCGCGTTATTTGGCTCGGATTTTTTAGCGCCTTGCTGATGTCGGCGGTGTTAATGATCGTCGGCGCTTTGCCGGCCGCGCCAGGTTGGGAAAACCAAAACGCTTACATGGCTATTTTGGGCTTAACCCCGCGGATTGTGCTGGCCAGCTTAATCGCCTATTTTACCGGAGAATTTTCCAATTCTTTTGTTTTGGCCAAAATGAAAATTTTAACCAATGGCAAATGGCTCTGGATGAGAACCATCGGCTCAACCTTAATAGGCGAAGGGCTGGACACGATTTTATTTTGTTTAATCGCTTTTTTAGGAGTTCTACCAACCGAATTATTAATCGCGGTTATTATTTCCAACTACGTCTTTAAATGCGGAGTTGAAGTTATCTTTACTCCCCTAACCTATAAAATCGTGGGGTTCTTAAAGAAAGCGGAAAATGAGGATTACTATGATAGGGAAACTAAGTTTAATCCGTTTTCTTTTTAGGACTATTTAAACCCATTTGACAAACCTCGGCAATCCTCTAAAATAAGCTTATTAATGGCACCTTAGTTAAGGAGGAAAAATGCCAGAAAAAATCAGGTGGCTGGCAATAACTTGGCTATTGGCCGGTTGCGCCGCTGTTGGTTGGGAAAACCTGCCGGTCGATAAAAGCTGGCGAGAAAACGGCTGGGACAATTCCTACTACTGCAAGATCAACAACTATGAAATGTTCATTTTTGTCGGTCAAATAGACGATCAACCAGGCCTAATGCTGTTTTGCTCCGGTGATCCTTACCGCCAAAGCTGGGAAAAAATAATCATTCGCTATGCGAATGGCCGAATCGCCCAATTTGCTTTTGCCGCCAAAGTTAACGGGGAGTGGATAGCGGACTATGCTAAAGCAAATAAAGTCTGGCAAAACGCCGACTTTAACTGCCTGCGAAATGAGAAAAACCTTCAGGATTTGCCAATTGAGCTGAAAAACAAGATCCGGCAAGTACTGAATTATGGCGATTCCAAATATACTCCGCCTCCGCCAGGCCGCACCCACCCTGCTCAATCACGGCTTACCAAACTTGGTTAGCCGTTTTTTTTAATATTTTTTTAATATCTTGCATAAACCCAGTAAATATAGTATATTGTGCCTACCGTGGAGAGGTCGCACCCGCCTACGCGCTTCGCGCTACGGCGGGCAAGTAGTGGTCTTAGTGGTGGGATCGCATAGTGGTCGAGTGCGCGCGCTTGGAAAGCGCGTAACCTGTAACAAGGTTCCAGGGTTCGAATCCCTGTCCCACCGCCAATCATTTGGTTCAAATCTTTACCCGCCAAAGCCCGAGTTTACGAGGGCGTCGGCGGGCCTTCCTCTCCGCCACTCCATTTTATGAACAATAAAATATTCATCGCCTTAACCTTGTATTTAACGGCTTTGTTCGCCTCCAATACCTTGGGCATTAAACTGATGCCCTTTGTTTTCGGCACGCATCTTTCCACCGCCATTTTCGTTTTTCCGGTGGTTTTTTTAATGACCGACGTCATCGGCGAAGTTTACGGCAAAGACACGGCCAAACTGTTCGTTAAAGCCGGATTTTTCAGCATGGTGCTGTTTTTGATCTTTAACTTCATTTCCAACATCGTGCCCTTTTCCAAAAGTTTTTACATGACCGACGCTTATAACCAGATTTTCAGCTTGTCTTTCAGGTTCACCCTGGCCTCGCTGGTGGCTTTTATTATCGGCGAATACCAGGACGTGCTGTCTTTCTTTTTCATTAAAAACAAATTGGGCGGCAAGTGGTTTTGGCTAAGATCCAATCTGTCCAACTTATGGGGCCAGCTGATCGACAGCTCCATTTTTTTTGCCATTGCTTTTACCGGAGTTTATTCATTAAAAGTCATGGTTTTAACAATGATCCCCTGGTGGCTGTTTAAAGTGGCCGCCGGCGCATTTTATACGCCTTTAAGCTATCTGGGCATTCGCCTCCTGCGCGGCAAAGAAAAGAAAATCGCGGAATAAAAAATGACCAGCCAAGTAAAACCCGGCTGGCCTTTGAAAATGTACCGACTAGATGTTAGCCGGCTCCGTTTTGAAGCTGTGCTTGAGTGAGCAGTGCTTTGGGATCTTTTGCAGAAATGTCACACACCTTGGTGACACCTTGAAAAATTCTGACACGATAGATGTCAGCATTATTCGGCAACTCCCCTGGCAGATGAACCTTCACTTTTAAGCCAGGAAAAAGCGGTTCAAATTCCGCGACGATACTGAGCCGCATTCTGGCTTCCCCTTGGAGATGTTCAGGCAGATCCAAAACGGATAATTCCATACCCGACTCCTTGTCATTAACGATCACCTCACTTTATGAGGACTAAAAACAGCATCATGATTGACGCTGCTTTTTATATACTAACAAAGATTAACGCTTAAGTCAATGTTTTTCCGCCTGGGCGATTTTAACGGTGGTGGAAATTACCGTATCCGGAATCAAGGAAATGGAATCAATGCCCGAGCGAACCAAAAACTGGGCAAAATCAGGAAAATCCGAAGGCGCCTGGCCGCAAATTCCCACTTTTCTTTTATATTGGTGCGCGGTTTTAATAATCTGCCGGATCAATTCTTTAACCGCTTCGTTTTTTTCATCGTAAACATGGGCTACCAAGCGGGAATCCCGGTCCACGCCCAAGGTGAGTTGGGTTAAATCGTTGGAGCCGATGGAAAAACCGTCAAAAATTTTGCAGAATTCTTTGCCCAAAATAACGTTGGAGGGAATTTCGCACATCACGTAAACTTCCAAACCCTTAACTCCCCGCTTTAAACCGTGCTCGGCCATGATTTTTAAAACTTTTTGGCCCTCTAAAACGGTGCGGCAAAACGGCACCATGATTTTTATATTGGTTAAGCCCATTTCTTCCCGCGCTTTTTTAAAAGCCAAACACTCCAAATTAAAGCCGGCTACATACTTTGAATCATAATACCGGGAAGCGCCGCGCCAGCCCAGCATGGGATTGTCTTCCTTGGGTTCATACAAACTGCCGCCGATTAAACCGGCATATTCGTTTGTTTTAAAATCCGATAAGCGGACAATTACGTCCTTGGGCCAAAAAGCGCCGGCAATCCTACCAATGCCGTAAGCCAATTTATCAATATAAAACTGGACTTTATTTGAATAAGCGGCCGTTAAACCGTCAATTTGCTTTATAACTTCTTGGTTTTCTTGATTTTTTGATTTCTTGATTTTTTGATAATTAATCAAAGCCAGTGGATGAATTTTAATGAAATTGGAAATAATGAATTCTTCCCGAGCCAAGCCCACGCCGTCGTTGGGGATAAAACTTTCACTAAAAGCGGCTTCGGGGTTGCCAACATTCATCATTACCTTAACGCGCTTGGGCCGTCGCAAATTTTTAATGTTGTCCCGCTTGATTTTAAACGGCACCAAGCCCTGGTAAACCCGGCCGACTTCGCCTTCGGTGCCGGAAACGGTAACCATTTGCCCGTTGGTTAAAACTTCGGTGGCTTTACCCGTGCCCACCACGCAGGGAATGCCCAATTCCCGGGAAACAATGGCGGCATGGCAGGTCCGGCCGCCGGCATCGGTAATAATGGCGCTGGCGTGCTTCATAATCGGCTCCCAATCCGGATCAGTCATTTCGGCCACCAGCACTTCGCCGTCTTTGAATAAATTAAGCTTAGAAACGTCTTCAATAACTTTAACTTTGCCCTGGCCGATTTTTTTGCCCACGGCGGCGCCTTCCAATAAGATCTTGCCCTTCCCGCCTACGCCAAGGCTTCGGCGGGCAGGCTTTTCTAAAATATAGGTTTCTATAATATTGGGATTACTGCGTGACTCCACCGTTTCCGGCCTGGCCTGGACAATGTATAATTTTTTATCCCGGCCGTCTTTGGCCCATTCGATATCCATGGGCTTTTTATAATGCTCTTCGATTAAGCAAGCCCACTTGGCCAGCTGTAAAATTTCCGCATCGGTTAAAACGTATTTGTTCTGGTCGTTTAAAGGCACTTCCAATTCCTGGGTGGATTTGGTGCCGCCGGTCGAGTAAACCAATTTTAATTTTTTGGAACCCAATTCTTTGCCGATAATGGATTTGAAGCCGTGCTTAAGCATGGGCTTAAACACCAGATATTCGTCCGGCGTAACCACGCCTTTAACCACGTATTCGCCCAAGCCCCAGGAAGCGTTAATGACCACGGCGTTTTTAAAGCCGGTTTCGGTATGGATGGAAAACATTACGCCGGAAGAAGCCAAATCCGACCTGACCATTTTTTGCACGCCCACCGACAAGCCGATTTTAAAATGGTTGTAATGCTTATCCACGCGGTAAGAAATGGCCCTGTCGGTAAACAGCGAAGCCATGCATTTTTTAACCGCTTCCAAAAGCCCGTGCTCGCCGGTAATGTTTAAATACGATTCCTGCTGTCCGGCAAACGAAGCATCGGGCAAATCCTCGGCCGTGGCGCTGGACCTGACGGCCACATCCAAATCGATTTTATGGTACTTACGGCATAACTGCTGATAGGCCCCGGTAATTTCCTTTTTCAAATCAGCCGGAAATTCCGCCGCTAAAATCAATTGCCTGACAGCTCCGCCGCGCTTGGCCAAATCCTTCATGGCGCTGGTGTTTAAGCCGGTTAAAATCTTTTTGATTTTAACGTCAATCTTGGTAACCTTTAAAAACTTAAAATAAGCGCTCGAGCTGATGGCAAAACCGTTGGGCACGATAATTCCGCGCTTGGTTAATTTCTGGTACATTTCGCCCAAAGAAGCGTTTTTGCCGCCAACCTTGGGAATGTCCTTAATATTAAGTTCAGAGAACCAAAGAATATTTTTCATGAATTTATCTAACTTCGTAAACCAAAGTAACTTCCAAATTAATTTCATTTTGGCCGGTTTGAATTTCCGGAGCCGGCATGGCTACTTCGGCACCACCGCCCATGCCTAAAGCCATACTTTTGTTGGCATAACCGTAATCGGCAACTGGCACGGAACCGCTATTCTCATAAACATTAATTAATTTACCCAAATGAATGCCGGTTAACTTGGCCATTTCCTCGGCTTTAACTTTAGCTTTGGCCACGGCTTCTTCCCTGGCTTGCTTTTTAATGGCATCCAAATCATCAATGGTAAAAGAAATATTGCCGATCTGATTGGCACCAGCGGAAGTGGCCTGCTCAATAATCTTACCCACTTTATCCAAATCGCGGATTTTTAAGGTAACTTCCTGATAAATGGAATAGCCGGCTAAAACTCCCCGGCCGACATTTACCGTATAATCGTATTCCGGGCTTAAATTGTAAGAAGTGGTTTTAATGTCTTTTTCTTCCACGCCCAAGCTTTTAATTTTGGCAATAACCGCGTTCATTTTATCGGTATTGCTTTTAACGGCCGTGACGGCATCTTTTTGCCTATCGGTTTTTACAGCTAATTGAATTTGGGCAATATCCGGTTTGGCAAAAGCCCGGCCGGAAGCGCTAAATGAAACCTGATATTGATCCTGATTAACGATCCGTTCGCGCAAAACCGAAACAATGCCCATGGCAATAAAGCCTAGAATAGCCAGCAGAATAATTAAATGCTTCATTTTAAAACTCTTACAGCCGCCGTTTTGGCAGCAATCTTGATTGTTTTCTTCGGTCATAATTTTGTATTTTTAATAATAAAAATTAATCATCGGGTAATTAATACTATATCAAATTCCGCGCTTTCTGGCAATGAAAATCCGCTTGATAATTTCTATAATCACAATCACTGAAATGCTCACGCCTAAAACCAAGCTCCACTCCGGCCAGCCCAAAGGCACGGTTTGTAAAATTTTCTGGAAAAAAGGATTATAAATAGCGATAAACTGCAACATTAAACCAAAAACCACCGACAAAAATAAATAAGGGTTGCTGAAAAAATTCACCCGAAAGATGGAATGCCGTAGCGACCGGCAACTGAAAACGTATAACAGCGAATCAACGGCCAAAACCGTAAAAGCCATAGTTTGAGCCAAAGCCAAATTTCCGGCCACTTGCCAAAAATAATAAAAAATAATCAAAGCCGAAGCGGCCGTAACCAAGCTGATGATAATAATCAGCCAGCGGCTTTCCAAATCCAGTAACGGCTTGTTTTTTGCCTGGGGCAATTCGCTTATTAGTTCTTTTTCGCCCGGCTCCAGGGTTAAAGCCATGGTCGGCAAACCGTCGGCCACCAAGTTAATCCATAAAATTTGGGCTGGCAGCAATGGCAAAGGCAAGCCGAAGATTAAGCCGGCAAAAATCAAAATCACTTCAGAAAAACTGTCGGACAGCAAATATAAAATCAATTTTTTAATGTTATCGTAAATTACCCGGCCTTGCAGCACCGCGGCCACAATGGTTTGATAGCCGTTATTTAATAAAACCAAATCAGCCGCTTCTTTGGCAATTTCGCTGCCCGAGCCCAAGGCAATGCCCAAATCGGCCGCGCTTAAAGCCGGGGCATCGTTAACGCCGTCGCCGGTCATGGCCACTACCTCGCCTTTGGTTTGCCAGGCCTTAATGATTCTTACTTTGTCGGCCGGCGTTACCCTGGCAAAAACATTGATATTATTAAGGCGCCTGGCTAACTCGGCATCGTCAAGCAGGACTAAAGCGCTGCCTTCTAAAACACTGCCATCGCCTTTATCCAGGCCAAGCTCGCCGGCAATGGTACGGGCGGTAATTAAATTATCGCCGGTCATAATTACGCTTTTAATGCCAGCGGCTCTAACTTGTTGTAATGCATCTTTAACCCCTATTCGTAGCGGGTCTTTAATGCCCAAAAATCCCACCAAAACCAAGCCGGATAAATATTGTTCCCGCTGATTGATAATTTTTATTTCTTCAGGAAGCAAACGGTAGCCCACGGCCAGCACCCTTAAGCCCCTGCTGCTTAAATCCTGATATTTCTTAATTAATTCCTGCCGTTTATCGCTGTAAATTTTCATTTCTTTTTCGCCCTGTTGAAAAAACTCGGCCGCGCTTAAAATTATTTCCGGCGCGCCTTTGACAATTAAAATATTCTGCCGATGGTTATGCTTATTCAGCGTAACCATAAAGCGCCGGATTGCTTCAAACGGCACTTCGTCCAACCGAGCATGCTCTTTTTCCAATTGGCCTTTTTGAATGCCGATCTGTTCGCCCGCTAAAATTAAAGCTCTTTCCGTAGCCGAACCGAAAATCTGCCAATCGGCTAAAGAACTATTTTCATTTTGAATAACCGCGTCGTTGCAAATCATGGCCAGCTCTATCAGTAAGCGCTGTTCCGCCAAGCCCTGCTCTTTAATCTGATGTCCGTGATTGATTAAATCCAGTTGGTGTGAATTGGTAATAGTGTCGGTAACCCGCATTTCGCCTTCGGTAATGGTGCCGGTTTTATCGGTACAGATCACGGTGGTGGAGCCCAAAGTTTCGGCCGCCACCAGCTTGCGCACCAGGGCTTGCTTTTTTAAAATGGCTTTCATGCCCAAAGCCAAAATCACGGTAATGGCCACTACCAAGCCCTCGGGAATAGCCGAAACCGCCACCGCCACGGCCGTGGTAAACATGGTTAAAAAATCCTTGCCGGCAAGCAAACCCATTATTAAAATGCCGGCGCTTAAAAATAAAATAACCATTCCCAAATTGGCGCTGAAAACTTTAAGCTTTTTCTGCAAAGGCGTTGGCTCTTCTTTAATTTCCGCGAGTAAACCGGCAATAATGCCCAGTTGGGTTTTTAAACCGGTCGCCACCACTATGGCCGTGCCCTTGCCCCTTAAAATCGCCGTACCGCTATAAACCATATTGATCCGTTCGGCTAAAACCGTACCCTTAGGCAAAACGCTAACCTGCTTAACTGCCGAATGGCTTTCGCCGGTTAAGATGGCTTCGTTGATTTCCAGTTCTATTGAAGAAATCAGGCGCGCATCAACGGCTAATTTATCGCCGGCTTCAAAAATCATTAAATCGCCGGGCAGCAATTCAACTGCCGGAATAACTTTAATTAAATTGTCGCGCTTAACCTTAACTTCCAAAACCACCAATTGCTTTAATTTGGCCAGAGTTTGCTTGGCTTTGTTTTCCTGAACAAAACCGATAACCACGTTTAAAAAAACCGCGGCAAAAATAACATAGGCCTCAATGATTTGGCCCAAAAACAAACTGACCAAACCGGCTACCAATAAAATAATAATGAGGGAGTTTTTAAACTGGCTGAACCAAACCGTAATTTTTGTTAAATCCCGCTTTTTCGGCAATTTATTAAAGCCGAATTTTTCCTGACGCTTTTTAACCTCATCTTCTTTTAAACCAAAAAAATCGGCCTCCAATTTGCTTAGAACCTCCTTGATTTCCAAAGCGTGCCAAAGGATCTCTTTCTCGCTCATAATCAACTGAATTATACCAAAAAAACCGCCTATTGGCGATTTTAAATAATATAGAAATCAATGGTCCGCGCAGCCCGCCTACGCGCTTTGCGCTTCGGCGGACTTATTGTCCTTTTTAACTTTTTAAGAATTTACCCGCCGAAGCTCGCTTGCGAGCGGAGGTGGGTGGTCCGCGCAGCAGGATTTGAACCTGCGACCATCTGCTTAAAAGGCAGTTGCTCTACCGGGCTGAGCTATGCGCGGTTAATTTTTAAACTTCCGCAATAATATCACAATTATCTGTATTTAGCAATAGTAGTTCAGTAAAAGTGTAAAACCTGTTCAAAATCCCCTATTTGTTGATTAAAGATTTATCTGTTAAAATAAGCCCGATATGAGTGAAGGGTCAATAAAACTACCGCCCCAGAATCTTGAGGCCGAACAGTCGGTTTTGGGCTGTTTATTAATAGACAAGGAAGCTATTACCAAAGTGGCCGATATTTTGCGGCCCGAGGATTTTTACAAAGACGCCCACGGCTTTATTTTGGAAGCCATGTACGAGCTGTACGAAAGGCGCGAGCCCATTGACCTGTTATCGCTCTCCAATCGCCTGCGCGAAAAAAACCGGCTGGATCTGGTGGGCGGGCAAGGCTATTTGGCCGCTTTAACCAATGCCGTGCCTACAGCCAGCCATGTGGTCACTTACGCCGAAATGGTGCAAAAAAGGGCGACGCTTAGGCGCTTGCTTAAAGCCGCTGCCGAAATAACCGAACTGGGCTACAAGGAAGCCGAAGACGTGGATGCCATTTTGGACCAATCCGAACAAAAGCTTTTCCAAATTTCCCAAAAATATTTAAAGCAGAATTTCATTCCCATTAAAAACGTTTTAACCGAGGCCTTTGACCGCATTGACGAACTGCACCGCCAGGGCGGCAAACTGCGCGGCCTGGCCACCGGTTTTACGGACTTGGATAACAAGCTGGCCGGCTTGCAAAAATCCGATTTGATTATTTTGGCGGCCCGGCCTTCGGTAGGCAAAACTTCGCTGGCTTTGGATATTGCCAGGCAAGTGGCCACCAAAGAAAAAGTGCCGGTTGGCCTGTTCAGCTTGGAAATGAGCAAAGAACAGCTGGTGGATAGGTTGCTTTGCGCCGAAGCCGGCGTGGACTTGTGGAAAATGCGCACCGGCCATTTATCGGACCGCGAAGAAGACGACGACTTCCCCAGAATCGGCCACGCCATGGGCATTTTATCCGAAGCGCCGATTTTTATCGACGACAGCGCCACGGCCAATATTATGGAAATAAGAACCAAAGCCAGGCGCTTAAAACTGGAACATGGCCTAGGCCTCTTGATTATCGATTACCTCCAATTAATGGAAGGCCGTTCTTCTAACAGCGATAACCGCGTTCAGGAAGTGGCCGAAATTACCAGGGCCTTAAAGGCCATTGCCCGCGAATTGAACATTCCGGTTTTGGCGCTGTCCCAGCTTTCCCGCGCCGTGGAACAGCAAACCGGCCCGGCTATTCCCAAACTGGCCCACTTGCGCGAATCCGGTTCCATTGAGCAGGATGCGGACGTAGTTATGTTTATTTACCGAAAATCGGCCGACCGCAAATACCGGATTGAAGATTTAACGGCCGAAGAAAAAAACACCGCCGAAATCTATATTGCCAAACACCGCAACGGCCCGACCGGCTCGGTTAAACTGTTTTTTGACGAACAGCGGACTTCTTTTAAAAACCTGGATAAAAAAACCCAAGACAACTATTATCAATAAACTTATGAATGTTTTTTCCAAACTGAATCAAATTAAAGAATTAAGGCAACAAGGCAAAAACTTGCAAAACCAGCTGGCGCAAGAAACTGTAACTCTGGAAAAGCAAGGCGTGAATTTGGTTATGGACGGCAACCAAAAAATCATCAAATTGGATCTTAATCCGGAACTGTTAACCCCGGAAAGAAAAACCCGCTTGGAAGAAATAATCAAGGAACTGCACAATGAAGCCATTGGCAAGGTGCAGCGCATTATGGTGGAAAAAATGAAAGCCAGCGGCAACTTGAATATTCCCGGACTTACTTAAATGCTGCCCAATTCTTTGCAAAAACTTATCGCGCAATTGTCTCATCTGCCGGGCATCGGCCCCAAAACGGCGGCCCGGCTGGCTTTTTATTTGGTCGGCAAGCCGCAGGCGGACCTGGACGTTTTGGCCACCGCCATTGTGGAAGCCAAAAAAGATTTAAAAACCTGCTCCGTTTGCTTAAACTTGACCCAAGCCGATCCCTGCCTGATTTGCACCGATAAAATGCGCGATCAGCAAACCGTTTGCGTGGTGGCCTCAAGCCAGGATCAGGAATCCATTGAAAAAACCGGCGAATTCCAAGGCGCTTACCATATTTTAGGCGGCGTGCTTAATCCCTTGGAAGGCATCGGCCCGGACAGCTTAAACATCACTCAATTAATTGCCCGGGTAAAGTCCGGCAAAATCAAAGAAGTTATTTTAGGCTTGAATCCGGATTTGGAAGGCGAATCAACTTCACTATATTTGCAAAAACTTCTGAAAACTCCCAATGTTAAAATTACCCGACTGGCCAAAGGATTGCCCTCGGGCTCGGATATAGAATACGCGGATGAAATAACCCTGGGCAGCGCGCTAAAAAATCGACGGGAAGTATAACTAAAAAAGGCCTTGCCTTATCGCTGTCATTGCGAGCCCCGAAGGGGTGTGGCAATCCCGATGTTAATTGTATCAACAATGGGATTGCTTCGTCGCGCGGCTCCTCGCAATGACACTGTAGGCAAGGCCTTTTTCTGTTTAAATTAAGTTATCCGATATGTTCAATCTGGACTTCGGTAAAGGCCTGCCGGTGCCCGAAAACCTTATGGTATCTAACTTTGGGCTTGTATTTTACCACCCTGACTTTATCCGATTTGCCTTGAGCTAAAACTTTAGCCGTAACCTTAACGTTTAAAGTCGGTTTGCCGATTTCCACTTTCTCACCGTCGGCCACCAATAAAACTTCATCAAAATCAATCGTTGAGCCGACTTCGGCTTTGATGATTTTTTCAATTTTTAATTTATCGCCTTCGCTGACCTGATACTGCTTGCCGCCTGTTTTAATAACTGCTAGTTTCATATTTTTCTTAAATTTAGTAAATAATTATGCGCATTATAGCGCAAAACCCCGGTTTTAGTCAAGCCCTGGCACCAAATCCCCTATTTTTACGCTGTTTTGGCCAATCCAGCCGGCAGACAGCTCCAAAACGCGGTTAACCGGCCTAAAAGAGCTTAGGATTTTTACCTTGCCCGATTCATCGGTTATTGGCACATTTTGAGATAGGCCGACTATTTTCTGGCCGGAAATCCAAATAAAATCCAAAGGAAAATTCATATTTTTCATCCAAAAAGTCCTAATGGCCGAATCGTTATAACTAAACAGCATGCCGCAAGAGGCGCACAAATCGGTGCGGCCGGAAAGGCCTTGAGCCATTTGGCTTGGCGTTTTGGCTACTTCCACCGTTAAAGCGATATTGCCAATTTTTAAAGAAGCGGTTTCCATTTTTTGAGCCAAACCGCAACCGCCTAAAATTAATAAGGCGAATAAAACCGCCGAAAATTTGCGCATAATTAAGCTCTTTTTTTATATCTGTAAATCACCCACCAGCCCAGCAAAACCATGGTTAAAAGCAAAATGCCCAAAGTTACCAGCTTGCCAACGGTTTGCTGGAACAAGGAAGCGGCGCCAAAAACCAAGGTTAATAAATACAACAATAAAACCGCCTGGCGCTGATTTAAGCCGGCCGAGAGCAACCTAAAGTGCAAATGCTTGGCATCGCCCAAAAAGGCCGATTTTTTTTCCTTGAAAATGCGCCGGATAATTACCCAAGCCACATCCAAAATGGGAATGCCCATAATTAACAAAGCGGTGGCGATTTTAGCCCCGGAAATAATGGACAAAACGCCCAAGCTAAAACCCAAGAACAAACTGCCTCCCTCGCCCAAAAAAATCTTGGCCGGATAAAAATTCCAGACCAAAAACCCAAAGGCCGCGCCAGCTAAAATCAAGCATAAAATAGATGTCCCGCTTAAGGGCACATCCCAAAATAAGCTGACTAAAAACAAGATAATGGCGCCGATAGCGCTGATGCCGGTTACCAAACCGTCCAAACCGTCCAAAAACTTGGTGGTATACATCATGCCCAACAGCCAGACAAAAATCAACAACGGCGACCAAAAAGTTCCGGCCAAATACCACAGCCCGCCCAAAGGATTGGAAACATAGCCGATGGCAAGGCCCGAAGCTAAAACAATCAACACCGCCAGCACCGGGCAAATAAATTGCTGGATCGGCTTTAACTTGTACTTATCGTCAAAATAACCGCCGACCATTAAGACAGCGCCGGCGATTAACATGGCCAATAAATAGGCGGGCTTAATTTTGCCGTCCAGCAAATAACCGGCCTGGTAAAAAACCAAAGTTACCAGCAAAAAAGTGAAATAAACGGCCAAGCCTCCCAACAGCGGCACGGGAAACTGATGAATTTTCCTTGGTTCTTTGGGCTGGTCAATGATTTTTAAAGCCAAGCTTAGGCGGCGGATTAAAAAAGTTAAAATCAAGGAAATAAAAAAAGCGGCCAAAAAAGGCAAGAGATAATTTTTAAGAATTACCAAATCCATAGGTCCGGTCCAAATAAGATTGTAAAATATACATGGCGGCCACGGCGTCATCCCCACTTCGCGCTTCGCGCTTCGTGGGGCTAGCCTTACCCTCTTTTTTTGCCTGAGCGGTGGAAAATCGTTCGTCTTCAAACACCAAAGGAATGCTGATTTTTTCCGCCAATTCGGCGGCAAACTGCCGCACTTCTTTGGTTTGTTCCGTTTCCTGGCTGTTTAAACCCAAGGGCAAACCCATGACCGCCAAATCCAAGCCGCGGTGCTCAATTAAACGCTCGATTTCCAAAAACAAATCGGCCGGAGCAATAACTTTAAAAGGCGAAGCCAGCTTGGTTTCGCTATCGCCCAAAGCCAAGCCCACTTTGCTGGAACCGTAATCAATGCCTAAAATATTTTTCATGATATTTATCGGGTTTACCTCGCCGAGCCTACTTCGCCGAAGTAGCCACTTCGGCTACGAAGGCTGAAAGCTTTAGCGAAGGCGGGTTAAAATTTCACAGCCGTTTTTGGTAACCGCCACGGTGTGCTCAAAATGCGCGGCCAAGCTGCGGTCGGCAGTAACGATATTCCAATTGTTGGCCAAAACCTCAATTTCAAAATGCCCGGCCGTAACCATGGGTTCAATGGCTATAACCATGCCTTCTTTTAAAACTTGGCCCTGGCCAGGCTTGCCAAAGTTAGGAATGCGCGGTTCTTCATGAACCCCATAGCCAACGCCGTGGCCTACCAAGCGGCGCACCACGCCAAAACCGTTCTGTTCAACGTAAGTTTGCACGGCATAGCCGATATCGCCGATGGTTTTGTCCGGTTTTACCTGTTGAATGGCTAACTCTAAAGATTTTTGAGTAACTTTAAGTAATTTTTTGGCAGCCGCTGAAACCTTGCCCACTGGCACGGTAATGGCCATATCGGTACATAAACCCTGGTACCAAATGCCCAGATCCAGGCCTAAAATATCGCCCTCTTTTAATTTTTCGTTATCCGGAATACAGTGGACGATGCCTTCGTTATTAGAAGCGCATAAAACCGCCGGATAAGGCGGTTCGCCGAAATTCTCAAACGAAGGAGTAGCTCCGTAATCTAAAATCAGCTTTCTGGCTAGGCTGTCCAATTCCAAAGTGGTGGTGCCTGCCTTAGCGGCCCGGCCCAGCTGCTTAATAATTTTTGCCAAAATTTTTCCGCCGGCTCTTAATTTTTTTATCTCTGCCGAAGTTTTTATCGTAATTCCCGACATCTGTTTAATTAATTAGTTTCTTTATTTTTAAATCGTCAAAAATAATTTGATCTACCGGCCCAATAATATCCCGCTGGGCATAGGTATAATAAGCAATATCCTGAATTTCGTTACTGGGTTTTACCTCCCCGATAAAATCTGCGGTAAAGCAGGTCATCCGAATAATGGTGCCGATTGGCTTGTTATGAGCCTGCGCCTCAAACGTTCCATAATATTTAATCGTTTCAGGAATCAAATTAACATTAAGTTCCTCTTTTACTTCCCTGATTAAGGCCTGCTCATTTGTTTCCTGGCTTTCTCTTTTGCCCCCGGGTATGTAATAAGTATCATTACCTTTATTTAAAGCCACTAAAATCTCCTGATGCTTTAGGCAGATATAGGCAAGTTTATCAATAAAATTTTGAGCCATGCTAGCTTAACTTTAATTTGGCAAAAATTTCCTTGGTTACTTCGGGAATCGAAGGCATGCCGTTGATTTTTATATAAATACCCTGATCCTGATAATATTTTATCAAAGGTTCGGTTTGCTGATGATAAACATTAAGGCGTTTTTTAATAACCTCTTCCTTGTCGTCGTCCCTGATCATTAATTCGGACTGGCATTTATCGCACCGGCCCAATGTTTTTGGCGCATGGTATTTTAAATGATAAACCGCACCGCACTTGGGGCAGGAGCGGCGATCAATAATTCTTCTGATCGCTTCTTCGTCCGAGATCCAAATTTCCAAAGCCACCTCGGCTTTAATGACATCTCCTATAAGTTTAATCTGATCTAAATTTCTGGGAAAACCGTCTAAAATATAACCTAAGCCACAATCCGACATAATCACTCTTTCCTTAAGCAGGGTTAAAACAATTTCATCCGGCACTAGTTGGCCGTCATTGATAAAACCGTTGATTTTTTGGCCCAGCTCCGAACCGGATTTGGCTTCGGTGCGCAAAAGATCGCCCATGGTAATATGACAGATGTTTAACCTTTCCGCCAAAATATCGGCTTGCGTGCCTTTGCCCGAACCTTGCGGGCCGAAGATAATAATTTTCATACGTTAATATTATATCATTTTTAAATTTTTTTTTCAACCACAAAGTTTGGCTAATCTTAGCAAAAAATCCGCCTATTAAAGACGGATTTGTTTATTTTGTCGTAAAATTATAATTTTATAAACCCTCGTAATCGCGCATAGTCAGCTGTGAATCAACCTGTTTAACCGTTTCAATAACCACCGAAACCACGATTAATAAGCTGGTGCCGCCGATTACCAAGCTTCCGGTGCCGGTAATGCTTTGCATAATAATAGGTAAAACCGCCACCACGCTCAAAAACAAAGCGCCGGCCAATAAAATTTTATTGACGGTAATCTGCAAATAATCGGCCGTGTGCCGCCCCGGCCTGATGCCCGGAATAAAGCCGCCCTGTTTTTGCAAATTTTCCGAAATCTGGAAAGGATGAAAAATAACGTAAGTGTAAAAATAAGTAAAGGCAAAAACCAAAACAAAATAAATGATGCCGTAAAAAAGCTGGTTTTGGAAAAGATTGATGACAAAGCGGGCGGTACCGGCAATCCAGGCGGTGGAAGCGTTAACAAAAAACTGTCCCACCATGGGCGGAAACAAAATAATGGAAATGGCAAAAATAATGGGAATAACGCCAGCCATATTAACCCTTAATGGCAAGTGGCTGGAAACGCCGCCATACATCCGGTTGCCTCTGATTTGCTTGGCATAGTTTACCGGAATATTCCGCTGGGCTTCGGTAATAATTACCACTACCGTAATGGTTACCAGGGCGATGGCGATAAAAACCAATAAATTTAAAAACTGGGAAGCGTCAAAAGTCGCCAAAGTTTGCTGAAAGCTGCTGGGCAGGCGGGAAACAATGCCGGCAAAAATCAACAAAGAAATGCCGTTGCCCACTTTCTTTTCCGAAATCAGCTCGCCCAGCCACATTAAAAAAATCGTTCCGGCAATTACGGTAATCAGGGCGCTAATCCACTGCGAGGTGGTTAAGGTGGTAATTAAATTGTTGCCTTGGCGCTGCAACAGGGTAATAAAACCATAGCCGGATAAAGCGGCCAAGGGCACCGTAATAATTCTGGTATACTGGTTAATTTTATGCTGGCCCGCTTCTTCTTTGGACATGGCCTCGAGCGACGGCACAATCATGGCCAAAAGCTGAAAAATAATGGAAGCGGTAATATAAGGGCCGACGCCCAGCATGATAATAGAAAAATTGGAAAGTCCGCCGCCGGAGAAAACGTTCAATAAGCCCAAAATCTGGTTCTGGGCGAAAAACTCCCTTAAATTCTGGACATTAACGCCTGGAATGGGCACATGGGCGGCCAGCCGGAAAATCACCAGCATCAACAGCACGAAAATAATGTTATTCCGTAAATCCTTGGCTTTCCAAATTTGTTGCAATTTTTCCAGCATAATTTTTTAAAAACGCTAGCTTTGGGCTTTTTTGGCCTGTTGTTTAAGCTGATTTTTATCTAATTTCCGGCTGATTATTTCGGCTGTACCGCCAGCCTTTACAATAGCATCTTTGGCCGTTTCTGAAAACGCCTGGAGTTTAACTGTAAGCTTTTTACTTAAAACGCCGGAACCCAAAATTTTAACCTTGGTGTTTCTGTCGTTAATCAGGCCTTTATGGGCCAAGGAAGAGTTGGTGACCGTTTCGCCGTTTAAAAAAGCCCTATCCAGATCCAATAAATTAAGCACGGCCGGCCTGATCTGCAAACCCAAAAAACCGCCTTTTTTGGGAATGCGCCTGATATAGGTTTTAACGCCTTTTAAAACCAAGCCTTTTTTGCCGCTGGCGCGGGCGCGCTGGCCCTTGCCGCCTTTGCCCGAATAATTGCCTTTGCCCGAAGCGTTGCCTCGGCCTAAGCGCAATTTTCTTTTTTTGGAACCGGGAGCTGTTTTTAAATTATGCAAACCAAGCATGCTCATAAGCGTGTTTTAAATTTTAAAACCCTTTCTGGCCGGCTTTAAAGTAGCCAAACCCACAGTTAGGGCGTCTTCCAGCCCCGCTTTCTTTAATAATTTCTTCTGCTCTTCTTCCAGCTCTTCATCTTTAATTAAATCCTCGGGCTTCAGCTCTTCTTTAATTTCTTCAATCTTGTTTTCCACCGCTGCTTCGGCCGGATATTTTAAACCCGCCAAGGCCAAAAAAGTGGCCTGAATATTATTGATTTTATTATTGGACCGGCCTAAAATTTTGCCGTAAATATTGGGCACGCCCGCCAGTTCCAAAATATTCCTGACCGAGCCGCCGGCAATAATGCCGGTGCCCTTAACCGCCGGCTTAAGCATTACCTTGGCCGACTTGAACTTGGCCTCTATTTTATGGGGGATGGTTTCGTTAATCAGCCGAACTTTAATCATGTTTTTCTTGCCCTTGCTAACGGCTTTATTTACGGCAATTGCCACATCCGCGCCCTTGGCCACGCCCCAACCCACCCGGCCGCGCCGATCGCCCAAAGCCACGCAAGCCCTAAAACGCATGCGCTTGCCGCCGGCCATTACCCTGGTAACCCGAGCCAAATCCACAATCACCTGCTCAAATTCCGGTTGGACTTTGCCTTTAAAACCGCCCTTATTGTTATTTCTGCCTTCTTTTGCCATATAAGTTTTAAATTTTTAAATTCCCTGCTCTTAAACCTTCGGCAACCGCCTTAACCAAGCCGTGGTATTTATAATGGCGCTTGTCAAAAACTCCGGCGGTTAGGCCTTGAGCCGCCAATTTTTTAGCCATGGCCTCGCCTAAAGCTTTGGCCGCCAGCAATTTGGTTTCGCCTTTAACTTCGCGGTCGCTGGCGCTGGCCAAAGTTTTGCCGCTCTCATCGTTAATCGCTTGAACCGATAAATGCTTTAAACTTTTAAAAACCGCCAAACGGGGTTTAACCGCTGTGCCGAAAATCCGGGACCTGACCCTAATTACCCGGCGGGCTCTTAATTTATTTTTCAGTTTGCTTGAATCTTTCATAGATTTAATGAAATTTAGGAAGCGGCGGCGCCTTTAACCACCTTGCCGGCTTTGCGCCTGATTACTTCGTCAAGATATTTAATGCCTTTGCCTTTATAGGGCTCCGGTTTCTTAATCGCCCTGATTTCGGCGGCCGCTTGGCCCACTTGCTGCTTGGCAATGCCGGAAACGATAATCAGGTTCTTATCCACGCTGATTTGAATGCCACGGGGAATCTCGTAATTAACGGCATGGGAAAAACCCACGTTTAAAAGCAATTTATCGCCGGTTACCGCCGCCTTAAAGCCGATGCCGTTAATTTCCAATTTCTTGGAAAAACCGGCGGTTACGCCCAAGACCATATTGTTAATTAAGGTACGGGACAGGCCCCATAAGGATTTCTGCTGCTTGTCTTCCGGCTTGCCGACCAAAACATTCAACTCGTCGCCCGCTTGTTCCAACTTAATCAAAGGATGAATAACCTGGGTTAATTCTCCTTTCGGCCCCTTAACGGTAACTGAATTGCCGGCAATTGTTACATTTACTCCGGCTGGGATATTAATTGGTTTTTTCCCTATTCTTGACATATCTTTATTAGTAAATTCGTAATTAATTCATAATTGGTAGTATTTACCAAACTTCGCAAATATATTCGCCGCCGATTTTGGCGCGGCGGGCCTGCTTATTGGTCATGACGCCTTTGGAAGTTGATAAAACGGCGATGCCTAAATCATTTAAAACATAAGGCAGGTTTTCGCAAGACAGGTAAACGCGGCGGCCCGGCTTGCTGATGCGCTTAATGTGAGTAATGGCCGGAGCGGCATTGGCGTTATACTTTAAAACCAGCTTTAAAACGGGCGGAAACTGCTCCTCCACTTTTTCCGCTTCGCTCAAATAACCTTCTTTTTTTAAAATTTTGGCAACTTCATATTTGATTTTGGAAAACGGCAAAACCACCTCGGCTTTGGAAACGGCTAAGGCATTCCTGACTCTGGTTAGCATGTCGGCGATGGGATCGGTCATCATAATTTAAATTGGAAATTTAAAATTTTTAATTTATTAATAATAATTTACCAGCTGGATTTGGTCACGCCGGGAATATCGCCTTTACTGGCCAATTCCCTGAAACAAATCCGGCATAATTTAAACTTTCTCATATAACCCCGGTTGCGGCCGCAGCGCCAACAGCGCCGCACTATTCTGGTGGAAAATTTCGGCGTTTTATTCGATTTGTTGATTCTTGCTGTAGTTGCCATAATTAATTGTTTTCTTTAAAAGGAAAGCCTAAATACTTAAATAAAGCCAAGGCGATGGCTTTGTTTTTAGCGGTGGTGGTAATGGCCAGTTCCAAACCGTGCAAACGCTCCACTTCGTCCGATTTAATTTCCGGAAAAACCAAATGCTCTTTAAAGCCCAGATTCAAGTTGCCGGTGGTATCGATATTTTTAGGATCCAGGCCCCTAAAATCCCTAACCCGGGGCAAAGTTACGCCAATTAATTTTTCCAAAAAATCCCACATGCGCTTGCCCCTTAAAGTTACTTTTAAGCCGACTTTCATGCCTTCTCTGACTTTAAAAGCGGAAATGGATTTTTTGGACAAAGTGTAAACTGGCGCCTGGCCGCTGATTCTTTTTAAGGTGTTTTCGGCGGTTTCGGCCACCTTGGGATCATCCTTGCCTTTGCCGATGCCCACGTTAAGGGTAACTTTAAGAATCTTAGGCACAGCCAAAGCATTGGTATAGCCAAAATCTTTCTGCATCTTGGCGGCTACTTCTTTTTGATATTTTTCTCTTAAACTTATACTCATACTTGATTTATTGATTCTTTGATTAATTGCTTTAAATGACTTCCCCTGATTTTTTGGAAATCCTGACTTTTTCGCCAGATTCCAGGGTTTTAAAACCAATGCGGGTGGCTTGAGCAGTCCTGGGATCAAGCAGCATCACGTTGGAAACATTAATCGGCGAGGAATATTCGATCCGCTGGCCTTTTTCGCCCTGGCGCCTGGGCTTTAAATTCCTAAAATGGATATTTAAACCTTCAACCACTACTTTATTTAAAGTGGTAAAAACCTGGGTGATTTTGCCGGTTTTGCCGTTATCCTTGCCGGCTATAATTTTTACGGTGTCGCCTTTTTTTATCTTCATATTATTAAATATTATTACAAAACTTCCGGGGCCAAGGAAATAATTTTAGTAAAGCCTTTGGCCCTAAGTTCTCTGGCCACCGGCCCGAAAATCCTGGTGCCTTTGGGATCCAAAGATTTGGGATCAACAATAACCGCGGCGTTGTCGTCGAATCTGATGTAAGAGCCGTCGGGGCGCTTGATTTCTTTTCTTTGCCTGACAATAACGGCTTGGGCCACTTGGCCTTTTTGCACCAACGAATGGGGCTGGGCCGCCTTAATGGCCACAATGATAATATCGCCGATTTGGGCATAGCGCCGCCTGTAACCGCCGATAACCTTAATACACTGCAAGAGTTTGGCCCCGCTGTTATCGGCTACGGCTAACATGGTTCTCATTTGAATCATACTTCTTTTGGCTAATCCACTGATTATTATTTAATCTTGCTGGCAATCCGCCATCTTTTATCTTTAGATATCGGGCGGCAAGCCATTAACTCCGCTACTTCGCCCAACTTGCATTCGTTATGCTCGTCATGGCATTTGTAGCGCTTGCTGACTTTGTATTTCTTGCCGTACTTTTTATTGGTCAGCTGGCGATCCACCCTGACAATGGCGGTTTTATTCATGGCCACGGAAACCACGGTACCGGTAAGTTTTCTGATAATTTTCTTGGCTGCGCTGGGCATATAAATTATTGCTTATTCAATAAAGTTAAAATCTGGGCCAATTCTTTTTTAGCCGACCGGATTTCCCTTAAATTTTTTAACTGCTTGGCCGAAACGCTAAAACGGAAACCGCGGACTTTTTCCCGCATCTCTTGGGCCAGCTTGGCCAGTTCGGCTTTGGATTTGGCTTGTAATTCTTTAAACTCCATATGATTAATTGATTTCTTTGGAAATAAACTTGCATTTAACCGGCAATTTGTAGCTGGAAAGCTTAACGGCTTCGGCCGCTTCTTCCCTGGTAACGCCGTCCATTTCAAACAAAATCGTGCCGGCGTGGACTACGGCCACATAATGATCAACCGCGCCCTTGCCTTTGCCCATAGGGGTTTCGGCGCCTTTAATGGTCATGGGCTTATCCGGAAAAATCCTGATCCAAACTTTGCCGCCATGCTGGGTGTAACGGGTTAAAACGCGCCTGGTGGCTTCGATCTGCCTGGAAGAAATCCAGCCGGCAGTAATGGCCTTTAAGCCGTAAGAACCGAAATTAAGGGTGTTCTTACGGGCGGCCTTGCCCCGGATTTGGTCAGTGCGGT
Source organism: Candidatus Komeilibacteria bacterium (assembly GCA_026396575.1). Classification (GTDB taxonomy): domain Bacteria; phylum Patescibacteriota; class Patescibacteriia; order UBA1558; family UBA10009; genus JAPLWM01. The sequence continues at coordinate 12,790 of JAPLWM010000002.1, read as the reverse complement.
GCCATTTTCGATGTTTTACTTTCTTGGGAGCCAGCATATTATTTGGTGATTGATTCTTGTTTAACTGTTTTTTCAAAAACTTCGCCTTTATAAATCCAAACCTTAACGCCAATCGCACCGTAAGTGGTGCGGGCGGTGCCGCGGGAATAATCGATATTGGCCCTTAAAGTATGCAAAGGAACTTTGCCTTCCGACAAGGTTTCGGTCCGGGCGATTTCCGCGCCGTTCAAACGGCCGCTGATTCTAACCTTAACGCCCAAAGCGCCGGCTTTTTTTACCCGCTCAATGGATTGCTTCATCACCCTCCTGAAAGGCATGCGCTTTTCGATATCGGCGATAATAAAATGAATAATGGCCGGCGCGGATAAATTGGGATTATCAACTTCCTGAATATTAACCTTAACGTTCTGCTTGACGTTTTTTAAAAATTTTTCACTGACCGCCTTCTTGATTTCTTCAATGCCGGCTCCGCCGCGGCCGATAATTACGCCCGGCCGAGCGGCAGTGATAATAATGGTAATTTCCGCCGGCGTTCTTTCGATATCGATTTTATCCAGCACCGCTTCTTTTAACTTGACAGCCAAGAATTTCTTAATTAAAATATCTTCCCGAAGCATTTCCGGATATTTTTTCTTGGAAAACCAACGCGAAGACCAGGTAATGCTTTGGCCCAAACGGAAACCTTTTGGATTAACTTTGTGTCCCATGTTAAATTAATCTTTACTGGTTAAAATATTCTTATCCCGGGCAGATTTGAAATCCGCTCCTACCTTTTTTTGAAAAATCCCTTTTTTCTTATGGGCGGATTTTAAATCCACCCCTGCATCTGAACGAACGGCTAATACTAGATCCAGATGAGTGGTCCGCTTGATAATGCCGTGCGCCGTGCCAAAAGCCGCCGGCCGAAAACGCTTTAAAACCGGGCCTTGATTGGCCACGATATGCTTAATATACAAATCTTCCTTTTTTAATTTAAAATTATTTTCCGCATTGGCAATGGCCGAATTCAACAGTTTAACCACCAGCGGCACCGAACCTTTATTAAGATGCTGCAATAAATTTAAAGCTTCCATAACCCCGCGGCCCTTTAGCTCGTCAATGACCAACTTAACCTTGCGCGGTGAAACTTTTAAAAAGCGGGCGCTGGCGCGGCATTCCGAAACAACGGCTTTGCCCGGTTTGATTTTAGCCGTATTTTCCGCAGCTAAAATACCCGGCTTAGCCTTAGCCTGGCCTGCCTCTTTAACTGTCGGCTCGTTGGTTTTATTTTTAAGTTTCATAAACTTGTTTTAAAAATTTTACGCTTCTTTGGCTTGTTCCTTGGCCATCTTGCCGCCATGAACCACGAATTTTCTGGTGGGCGCGAATTCGCCCAATTTATGGCCGACCATGTTTTCCACCACATAAACGGGCAAATGATCCTTGCCATTATGCACGGCAATGGTAAAACCGACCATTTCCGGAGTAATGGTGGAAGCGCGGGCCCAGGTTTTAATAACGGTTTTGTCGCCAATCCTTAACTTGCCGATTTTTTTCATCAATTTCGGATCAAGCCAGGGGCCTTTTTTTAAACTTCTTGACATAAATAATGGAATTTTTAATTAACTCTGCCTTTACGGCGGCTAATGATTAATTTGCCGGAAAACTTATGGGTATTGCGGGTTTTTACGCCCAAAGCCTTTTTGCCGTAAATGTTCATCGGGCCTCTTTTTAAACCGACCGGGTTGTGGCCTTCGCCGCCGCCATGGGGATGATCTACCGGATTCATGACCTTTCCTCTAACAGTGGGCCTGATGCCGCGGTGCCTCATCCGGCCGGCTTTGCCCCAGCGGATATTTCTGAAATCAATATTGCTAACCTGGCCAACGGTAGCCAAACAGGTTTTGGGAATCAAGCGGACTTCGCTGGAAGGCATTTTTACCTGGGCATAATCGCCTTCAATTACTTGAATAGTTAAACCGTTGCCAGCGGCTCGGCCTAAAACTCCGCCTTTGCCGGGAACCAATTCCACGTTATGCACCATGGTGCCGGGCGGAATCAATCCTAAAGGAAAACAGTTGCCCAATTGCGGCTGAAACTCTTTTTTGGAGCTGATCACGGTCATGCCCTGGCGCAAACCTTCCGGAGCGATAATATAGCGGCGTTCGCCGTCCGCGTACATGACCAAGGCAATATGGGCGTTGCGGTTGGGATCGTATTCCAAAGAAACAACTTTAGCCGGAATATCAAAACGGTCGCGCTTAAAATCGATCTGGCGAATCATGTTTTTTTCACCGCCGCCCTGATGCCGCACCGTAATGTTGCCGGTATTGGTCCGGCCGGCCATATTTTTTTTGGCAATCAAAAGCTGCTTATACGGTTTAACCTTGTCCAAGTACTTAACCTTGATGACGGAGGTTTGCCGGCGGCCCGGGGTGGTTGGTTTGTAAATTTTTATTGCCATATTTAAACTCCTTCGTAAACTTGAATCGACTGGCCTTTTTTTAAAGTGATAATCGCTTTCTTTTTATCCTTGGTCCGGCCCGAAGTGCGGCCGTAACGGATGTTCTTGCCGGCAGTATTAACGATATTAACCTTAATCGGCGCCACGCCGTAAAGCGCCTGGATCGCTTTTTTAATCTCTATTTTATTGGCGCTGCCGTAAACTTCAAAAATATATTTATTAACCGAAGCGAGGTAAGCGCCTTTTTCGGTAACCAGCGGCTTAAGCAAAACCTGCGAGGCGCGCTTGGTTTCGCCTTTCTTGACTTTGACGGTTTTAACTTCCAGGCCTTTATCTTCCGCTGCCTGGGCTTTCTTTTCCTGAAGCTGGGCCAAAGTTAATTCTTTGGCGGTTGCTTCTTTTTGGTCAGCTTTAAGCTGGGACTTGGCATGCAACCTGTCCTGATCCGTTTTTTTTCTGAATTTATCCAATAAGCCCATATAATTAAACGGTTGAGTTTAAACTGACCACTTGTTTTAAAGCTTTAACGGGCATTAATAAATATTCGTATTTTAAAACATCAACGACGCTTAAATTAACGGCCGCGGTGGTAAAAACCTTGGGCAGATTCTTGGCGGCGATCATAACTTCCTCGTTCTTTTTCGCCAAAGCGATTAAAGTGGTTTTTTGGCCGCTTGGCAGTTTTTTTAAAATCTCCGCCAAAAGTTTGGTTTTGGCTGCGCTTAAAGTTAAATCTTCAACTAAAATCAAATGATTGTAATTGGCTTTATCGGCCAAAACCATTTGCAAGGCCTTTCTTCTGGCCTTCTTATTGATGCCTTTTTCAAAATTGCGCTCGTTGGTTGGGCCGAAAGTAATGCCGCCGCCCACCCAGATCGGCGAACGGGTGGAACCGTGCCTGGCCCGGCCGGTGCCTTTTTGGCGCCAGGGTTTTTTGCCGCCGCCCCTGACTTCGCTCCGGCCCTTGGTATGGGCCAAAACCTGGCGGGCGTTGGCCAACTGCGCCTCTACGGCCAGCTGCACCAATTCCGGCTTAACTTTAATATCAAAAAACTTGGGATCCAATTCTTCTTCCCTGATCACTTCGCCCTGCAAATTGTAAACTTTTGCTTTAGCCATATTACTTGGTTTCTTCGCTAATTGCTTCGGAAGCAACTGCCGACTGTTCTATCTTGTTAACTTCAGGAATAACTTCATGTTTTGCTTCCTTAATAATTTCTTTCAATTCCCCTGCTCCGGAAATAATAATCAAACCGTTGGTGGCGCCGGGGACGGCTCCTTTTAAATAAAGTAAATTTTTTTCGGCATCAACTTGAGCCACTTCCACGTTGGGCAAGCTTACTTGGTCGTTGCCCATGCGGCCGCCCATTCTTTTGCCTTTAAAAACGTGGGCCGGATCGGTGGAACCGATGGAACCGGGCATTCTTAATTGGTCTTTGTGGCCATGGGTTTTGGGGCTGCCGTGAAAACCGTAGCGTTTAACCACGCCCTGAAAGCCCTTGCCTTTGGAAACGCCCATCACTTTAACGCGGTCGCCCAAATTAAAAGCTTCGGCGGTAATTGTTTGCCCAAGCTTAACTTCCTGTTTTTCGTCCAAACGAAATTCTTTTAAATGCCTGAAGCGGGAAAAAATTTTCAAATGGCCGAATAAAGCCTTGGTTAATTTCCTTTTTTTGCCAAAACCAAGTTGCACGGCCCGATAACCATCGGAGGCAATGTCTTTTACCTGTGTTATTTGGCAGGGGCCGGCTTCCACCACCGTTACCGGAATTACCCGGCCATCGGCGGCAAACAACTGGCTCATTTTGATTTTTCTGCCTAAAATGAATTTCATAATATTTATGGACTTGTCCGCCGTAGCTTACGAGCGAAAGCGAGAAGCGAAGGTGGATAAACAAAAACCGTGATCTTATCTTTTTCTTCCCGGGCCAAACACGGCTTGGGGAATGATTTTAGATAACATCCCGGCCTTTATTTACATTCTCGCTGGAATGCCAGATAAAGCCTGTTATTTTAATAATTTGTAAATTCATTAAACTTTCTGAATTTCCTTTGAATTTTTTTAAGCACTTCTCCGTAAAGCCGGGAGGTTACTTAAATTAATCAAGGAAATTAACTCATTTTTATTTCAATGTCAACTCCGGCCGGCAAATTCAAAGTCATCAATGAATCCACGGTTTTGGGAGTTAAATCAAAAATATCAATCAAGCGCTTGTGAATGCGCATCTCATACTGGTCCCGCGAATCCTTATGGACAAAAGTTGATTTTAAAACGGTGAATTTGTTCTTTTCGGTTGGCAAAGGAATCGGGCCGATAATTTTTGCGCCGGACCTTAAAGCGGTTTCGATAATCGTCTTGGTGGATTGATCGATGATTTTATGGTCGTAGGCCCGAATCTTAATCCTAACTTTCGGGACATCATTTTCTTCCTTTTTAAGGGAAACCTCTGTTAATTTCGTGTCGGTTTTGATAGTCATTGTAATTTAAAGAGCGATTATTTATAAGCGGGCGGGGGGTTGAAAATTAACCCCCGCCCATTAAAAAATTTACTTAAGAATCTTGGTTACGGCGCCGGCGCCAACGGTATGTCCGCCTTCTCTAATGGCAAACCTTTGCTTTTCTTCCAAAGCTACCGGTTGAATCAATTTGATCTTCAAATTCAAAGTATCGCCCGGCATAACCATTTCGGTGCCTTCCGGCAATTCCATTTCACCGGTTACATCGGTAGTTCTTATATAGAATTGCGGCTTATAACCCTTGAAAAACGGGGTATGGCGGCCGCCTTCATCTTTGCTTAAAATATAAATCTGGGCTTCAAATTCGGAATGCGGAGTAACGCTGCCTGGTTTGGCTATAACTTGGCCGCGCTCAACTTCTTCCTTTTTAGTGCCTCTTAACAAAACGCCCGCGTTATCGCCGGCCCGGCCTTCGCTTAACGATTTGTTAAACATTTCAATGCCGGTAACCACGGTTTTAGTGGTTGGATGAAGTCCGACGATTTCCACTTCTCCATTGACTTTAATAATGCCTCTTTCAATTTTGCCGGTAACCACGGTGCCGCGGCCTTCAATGGAAAAAATGTCTTCAATCGGCATTAAGAACGGTTTGGCAATATCGCGGACAGGTTCGGGAATATAGGAATCAACGGCATCCAAAAGCTCCTGAATGCACTTGGCATCATCGCCTTTAGGATTTTGCAAGGCCTTTAAAGCCGAGCCTCTGATAATGGGAGTGGTGTCGCCGGGGAATTCGTATTTCTTCAATAAATCCCTGATTTCCTCTTCCACCAAATCTATTAATTCGGGATCTGATACCTGGTCAACTTTATTTAAGAAAACAATGATATAAGGAACACCGACCTGGCGGGCCAAGACAATGTGCTCGCGGGTTTGCGGCATGGGGCCGTCGGTAGCGGCAACCACTAAAATGGCGCCGTCCATCTGGGCTGCGCCGGTAATCATGTTTTTTACATAATCGGCGTGGCCCGGACAATCCACGTGGGCATAGTGCCTTTTTTCGGTTTCGTATTCCACGTGAGCGGTGGCAATTGTAATGCCGCGGGCTTTTTCTTCGGGAGCGTTGTCAATCTGGTCAACACCCTTGTTTTGCGCTTTGCCGCCTTTGGCCAGCAAATACTGCAAAATGGCGGCGGTTAAAGTGGTTTTGCCGTGGTCAACGTGACCAATGGTACCAACGTTTACGTGTGGCTTGGAGCGATCAAATGCTTCGGCCATATTGTTAAAATCTCCTTATAAACGGCCTCCGTTATGAAACGGAGTTTTACCCAACCGTTTAACTTTAATTAATTTATAAAATCACGCTTGATTATAGCAGGTTAAAAAAAAATTTGCAAGTTTTTTTCCTAAAATTAGCCGATTTTGCATAATTTATACTGTTTTTTGGCTAATTTTAGCCAAATTATTAAATAATTAATTACTCTATTTAACCTTAATTATCCAGATTTTATACACAATCCCCTAAACCAAGGGTTCCGGCCAATATTGATCGTCTTCCTCTCGTTGCAACCGGGGAATTTCGTAAATCCTAATATCCGTTTCCGGCTTGGTTAAAGCGGCAACCGGCGCCATGATGGCCGGTGTCACATTTTTGGCTAATTTCTTATAATCCTCAAACTTCATAACCACAAAAGCGCCTTGCTCCTGATGCAAAATAATGCATTTATCGCCGGTAACTTGGATTAAATCGATGATTTCGTGAATACGTTCCATATGGTTTTACGGGATTATCTTAAATAAGATAAGGGGTTTTGTCAAATTAAAAGACCCCCTCCTCTCCTCCCCCTAAATTGGGGGGAGGTTGGGCGGGGGTATTAAAAGATTCAATTAACTATAAAATTATTTCTTGCCGCGTTCTTCAACAATCTGCATTTCCACATTTTTGGGCACTTCGGCATAATGGCTGAATTCCATATTGGAACTGGCCCTGCCCTGGGTTAAGGATCTTAAAGCCGTAACATAGCCGAACATGGAAGCCAACGGCACCAAGCCGTCGATAACCTTGGTTTGCCCGCGGTCCGACATTTCATTGATCTGGCCCCGGCGGGAATTTAAGTCGCCGATAACATCACCCATAAATTCTTCCGGCGTAACCACTTCTATCTTCATCATCGGCTCCAATAAAATCAGATGGGCTTTTCTGACGGCGCTTTGGAAAGCCATGGAACCGGCAATTTTAAAGGCCGCTTCCGAAGAATCAACTTCATGGTAAGAACCGTCAAAAACGGTGGCTTTAAAATCGATTAAAGGATAACCGGCTAAAACGCCGTTATCGGAAGCTTCCTTAACGCCTTTCTGAATGGCCGGCAAATATTCCTTGGGAATCAAGCCGCCCTTGATTTCTTCAATAAATTCAAAGCCCTTGCCGCGTTCCTGGGGTTCCACGCGCAACCAGCAATGGCCGTATTGGCCGCGGCCGCCGGATTGGCGGATGTATTTGCCTTCGGCTTCGGCTTCGCCTTTGATGGTTTCCTTATAGGCCACCTGGGGCTTGCCCACGTTGCATTCAACTTTAAATTCGCGCTTCATCCGGTCGATAATGATATCCAAATGAAGTTCGCCCATGCCGGAAATAATGGTCTGCAAAGTTTCTTCATCGGTTTTAACCCTAAAAGTCGGATCTTCTTCCATCAGCTTGGCCAAAGCCATGCCCATTCTTTCCTGATCCTGCTTGGTTTTGGGCTCAATGGCCACGCCGATAACCGGTTCTGGGAAAGTAATGGATTCCAAAACAATGGGATTATCCTTGTCGCACAGGGTATTGCCGGTAACGGTGGATTTTAAGCCCACGGCGGCGGCAATATCGCCGGCGCTAACTTCGCTGATTTCCTCGCGGTGGTTGGCGTGCATCATTAAAATGCGGCCGATGCGCTCGGTTTGATCGGTGGAACTGTTGTAAACATAGGAACCGGATTTTAAAGTGCCGGCATAAACCCTGAAAAAACAGAGCTTGCCCACATAAGGATCGGTGGCGATTTTAAAAGCCAAAGCCGTAAACGGTTCGCTGTCCAAGGGCTTGCGGGTTATCTTGGTTTCCGTATCGCCCGGTTCAAAACCGCTCACTGCCTCCAAATCCATCGGTGAAGGCAAATAATCGCAAACGGCATCCAATAAAAACTGCACGCCTTTGTTTTTTAAAGCGCTGCCGCACAAAACTAAAACCACTTCATTGTTAATGACGGCTTTGCGGGCCGCTTTTTTAAATTCAGGAATTTCAATTTCCTTGCCTTCCAGATATTTATGCATTAAAGCATCATCGGTAGAAGCCACGGCCTCCATTAATTTGTCGCGGTATTCTTCCACTTTAGCCTTTAAATCGTCCGGCACCTCCGCTTCTTCAACATCCTTGCCAAACTCATCCTTATAGTAATAGGCTTTGCGGGCCAATAAATCCACCACGCCGAGAAAAGTTTCGGCTGCGCCGATGGGCAGCTGCAACGGAAAAGCGCTTTTGGTTAAGCGATTGTGAATCGAAGCCAAATCCTTGTAAAAATCGGCGCCCATGCGGTCCATTTTATTAATGAAGCAGATGCGGGGCACCTGGAATTTTTCAGCCTGGTGCCAAACGGTTTCGGATTGGGGTTCCACGCCGGCCACGCCGTCAAACACCACCACGCCGCCGTCCAAAACGCGCAAAGAGCGCTGAACTTCCACTGTAAAATCAATGTGGCCCGGGGTGTCGATAATGTTAATCTGGCAATCCTGCCAAAAACAGGTGGTCGCAGCCGAAGTAATGGTAATGCCGCGTTCTTTTTCCTGTTCCATCCAGTCCATTTCGGCCGCGCCTTCGTGGACTTCGCCGATCTTGTGCTTTTTGCCGGTGTAAAACAAAATGCGCTCGGAAACGGTGGTTTTACCCGCGTCGATATGGGCGATAATGCCGATGTTTCTATATTTATCTAAAGAATATTTTCTGGCCATAAAATAAATTTTGAATTTTGAATTTAAGCAAAGTGAGCGAAAGCCCGGTTGGCTTCGGCCATTTTATGGGTATCTTCCCTTTTCTTAACAGCTTCGCCTTCGCCTTTAGCGGCGGACATCAGTTCATCGGCCAGCTTTATGGCCATGGGTTTGCCTTTTCTATGCTTAGTGGCGGTAATCAGCCAGCGGAAAGCCAAAATTAAACGGCGGTCCGGCGAAACCACGATTGGAATCTGATAGTTGGCGCCGCCGATTCTTTTGCTTTTAACTTCCAAAGAAGGAGAAATGTTTTTTAAAGCTTCTTCAAAAACAGCTAAAGCGTCGCCTTTGCTTCTTTCGGCAATAATCTCAAAAGCGCTGTAAACAATGGCTTGGGCGGTGGTTTTTTTGCCGTCGCGCATAATGTAATTGATGAACTTGCCGATTTTTAAGCTGAAAAATTTGGGATCGGCCGCGATTTTACGTTTGGGTGATTGTTTTCCTCTCATAGGTAAGGGATTATGATTTTTTAGCTTTCTCTTTCTTGGCGCCATACAGAGAACGACCTTGTTTTCTGTTTTGCACGCCCTGCGCATCGTAGCGGCCGCGCACAATATGATACCTAACGCCGGGCAAATCCTTTACCCTGCCGCCTCTAATCATTACAATGGAGTGTTCCTGTAAATTATGTCCCATGCCCGGAATATAAGCGGTAACTTCCATGCCGTTAGAAAGACGGACCCTGGCGATTTTCCGCAAAGCCGAGTTAGGTTTTTTGGGCGTAGTGGTGGTAACTTTAACGCAAACGCCGCGCTTAAAAGGCGAGCCTTTGGCTTCGTTCCTTTTTTTACGATGCAAAGTATCCTGCCTTAACATTAAAGCCGGAGTTTTGGACTTTTTTTTGGACCTGGACCTGGGGTTTCGGACCAACTGGTTAATTGTAGGCATAAAAACTTATTACTTATTTAATAATCGATAAACAAAAAAGGTAACTGGCCAAGATTTCATTAACTTAAAAAGTGAAATTTGACCTGTTACCGGCCGCGTTTTGCGAGAGTACTATTCTTCCCCTGCAAAAATATTCACTTTTACTTAACAAATCTTAACTTCCTTAATTCCCGAAAAGTATAGCAAAAACCAAAAAATAAGTCAACCTAAAACAAACTATAAACCAAATTAAGGAAAAAATTGAACAGGCGGCTGAAAATGCCGATGCCCAAAAAATTGTCGGCTAAAATAAGCATTAACAGGATAAATGGCCCATTTTTAGCCAAATTCATCTTAAAATTATTAAACCGCTCCGGCAGAATATTGAATAAAACATGGGAACCATCGAGCGGCGGAATGGGAATTAAATTAAAAACCGCCAGGATCAGATTGATGGTAATTAACATGTATAAAAAATTGACCAGTAAATTATCCGGCCCCAGTTGCGCATAAACCAGCAAAACCTTGAAAATTATCCCGAAAATCAACAAGCTGATTAAATTAAAAGCAATGCCGGCCAAGGAAACCAAGTTATCGCTGATTTTGCCGTGCCTTAAATTATAAGGATTAACGGGCGTGGGTTTGCCCCAGCCAAAGCCGGCTAAAATCAACATCAACAAACCGATGGCATCAATATGCGCCAGGGGGTTTAAAGTTAAACGGCCCATGTCTTTGGCGGTACTGTCGCCTTGCCAATAAGCGGCCAAAGCATGGGCGAATTCGTGGATGGTAATGCCGTAAACAATGGCCAATAGCCAGGCTATAAAAAGCATTGGCTGCTGGAATAATAAGGAAAGAATCATAGTAAAAGCATTATAACATAAACAAATTCCAGCGGGAAATTTCGATTAAAAACTTAGACGCTGGAATTTTTTAACAATAATGTCCGATAATTTTTTTAAGCCGATGCCCAAAACCAAAAAAACGGCTAAATAAATAGCGGTAGCCAGCCATGGCCAAGGCAAATATTTATACAATAGATCATAACGGTATAAAATTGGCCAGTGCAACAAATAAATTTCATAAGAATAAAAACCCAACCAATAAAACAACCTAAATTCAATTTTCTTAAATAAAAATAAAACTACAATCGCCGCCATGGTAATTAGGCTGAATCTTTGCTCTAAAACCGGACCCTTGCCTACTCCCGAATAATAGGCCGTGTAACCGATTATGGCCACTAAAGCCAAAACCATCAGATAATAACCGATTTGTTTAAGCCACTTAATATTCAGTGCTTTAGTTAAGTTTGCTTTGGCTAAAAATACGGGCTTTGAAAACAACCAGGCGATAAAAACTCCTAAAGGAAAAGCGATAAAATGAGCTTGATACAATTGCTGAACGTTACTAAACCAAGCCGGATTAAAACGAGTTAAATAGAAACCGATAAAATAGAGAACTGTGGCCGCCAGCCATGGATATTTTTTGCAAAAAACCATGGGGAAAAGCAGATAATAAAACAAAATTAAGGTAAAGTACCATAAGGGAGAATTTAGGTCTTGGTATAAATTAGCCGTCGGGAAAAAACCCGCCAAAGCGTGCCCGATAAAACTCCAGGGATAAACGATTTTAAAAATAAAAAAATCCAGAGCCAAAAACAAAAACAGGCTTAGCCAAAAAGGCGTAAACAGTTTTACCAGGCCTGCTCGGTAAAATTTAATTATGGAAGGCCGTTTTTTTAAAGTGCTGGCGGTAATGCCATAACCGGATAAAAATAAAAATAAATCCACGCCAATTCCGGCAAAAATTGATAAAGGAAATAAAAAACGATGATCGGCAGCTAGAAAATAACCGAGATGGGCAAAAACTATGCCTAAAATCGCCAGGCCTTTCAGTTCCTGGGTTAAAGCCAGCGGAAATAAATCCGAGCCGGTTTTAAAGCGCGCGGAAATTGCCAAGCCGGCAACTAAAATAACGGTAAAAATCCAAGTGGTGGAAACGGGGTTATTAATGTAAATCTGCATAAATTATTTGCGCCCACAGAGCATAACCCGCGGCCGAAGGATGAAAAAAATCGGCGGCATAATGAGCGCCCGGCTGCTTAAACAAATCGGCGGTAGGCGTAGCCAAATCAATATAAGCAAGATTATATTGGCTGGCCAATTCTTTAATTACTTTATTAAATTTTTTAGTTACGGCGCGGAAGTAATAATTATAAGGAGGCAGCAACAGATTATTGGCGCCAATTTCCGGCAAATTAATAAGATAAATTTTCGCCGTAGTTTTTTGCGTCAGTTCGCGCAAAATTTGTTCATATTTTTTTTGCCAGTCGGCCTTGAAGATAAAGCCGTGAATATCGTTAACGCCAATCAATAAGGTAATTACCTCGGGCTGATCGGCAATGGCGGCAGGCAATAAATCGTTAATCAAGTCCGCGGTTTTTTCTCCCGGAATAGCCAAAATTTTTAAAGTCACCTTGGATTTTTTTGCTTCGGCTATTTTTTGCGCCAATAAATACGGATACGATTGTTGATATTGTTCAACCCCGGCGCCCGCAGTTAAACTGTCGCCTAAGGCGACATAGGTTATATTTTGGCCGGCATTAGCGTTGTCAATAATATAAATTCCCATTCGGGAAACCGGCGGCAAATTAGCGCTGCCTATTTTTTGATAAATATAAGAATAAGCGCGGTTTAAATAAATGCCCAAAGCCAGGATAATTAGGATAATAATAAGATATTTTCTTCGCATAAACGCTCCCTTAAACACTGTTATAGTATATATCAAAACGGCAAAAACCGCATTAGCCGATGCGGAAAAATTAAAGAAAAACCCTGTTTTTACAGGACTATTCTTTAAAAAGCGGCTCCCCGTCAAATAGTGTGATAGTTCAGTATCCAGATCAGCGGTACAAAAGCTAAGGTTATTTTGGCGATATAATTATTGATGTTTCTGAATCCGTAAGACACCCTTTTAATCATTTTAATCTTAGTATGGCAACCT
>JAPLWM010000026.1 GCA_026396575.1 Candidatus Komeilibacteria bacterium | reverse complement strand
TATCTTGATTTGGTGGCCTTAGTTAGCTCTTTTTTACCCATGTGAGTCATATTTTAACCATAATTAGTGAATTAATTATGGTTAGATTTTAAATGACTCAATCGATTAGGCCAAAGTTAGAAATTAGATGACTCAATGCGAACGCCTTGACTTTTTCATTTTTTCATGTTAATATTAAAAATACTTTAAATTTAACGTTAATTTTATTGAATTTTTTAATAATATGCCAGAACAAGGAACAAAAAGACAAGAAAATGATTTTGAAAGATTAAAAAAGTATCTTCTTATTGATAAAAGGTACGAATACAGAGGTTATATACAGAGCGAAGATTATTATAGATTTGGCAAACCGATTCGTTGTTACATAAAGTTTATTTCTATTAAAGCAAGAAGTTTACCTAAAGAATCTTTACGAGTGCTTGTAGAAAAAAATAGGGAAAATGAAATTATGCAAGGGATTAAGATTTGTGATTCAGATTTTTGGGGCAAAGGGAGTGTAAGTGTTTTTGTTATTCCTGGTGATGAAAAATCATATAATTTAGCATTAGAATTAATTGATACTATTTAATAATTATGAAAAATCTTAGATTATCAATTTTAATGGGTATTTTAGTGATCACCTCGGTAATCTTTTACCGCCAGATGTTTGCCGGGCATGAGGCTAATCTTTCGTCGTCGCAGAACCAGGAACCAACAACCAACGCAACAACAACTGCCAATGGCGTGGAAGGCGATTTTAACGATTCAAATACGGATTGCAATGTTGCCAGGGTAAAAATCAACAACCCTATTGACGTGGAGGAAGTTTATTATAACGACAACGGCGATGTCACCGCTTCTTCTGAAAATATCGTTAAAAAACTTGAGGAAATCGGCGATAATGATAATTGGAAAGCGGTTTTATTGGCAATCAATTCTCCCGGCGGCGATCCCGTTGCCAGCGAAGAAATAGCGAACGCCGTTAAAAGATTGGCTAAGCCGGTTGTTGCGGTAATACAAAGCATTGGCGCTTCGGGCGCTTATATGGTCGCTTCCGCCGCCAATTATATTTTTGCCAGCCGCTTCAGCGATGTCGGCAGTATCGGTGTAACCTGGTCCTACTTGGATAATTCGGTTCAAAACAAAAAAGAAGGATTAACTTATAACAGCCTGTCTTCCGGGAAATTTAAGGATACTCTTGATCCGGATAAGCCGTTAACCAAGGAAGAAAAGGATTTACTGATGAGAGATGTATTAAAATCTTATGACTTGTTCGTAAAAATGGTGGCTGAAAACAGGAAAATATCCGTTGCCCAAGTTAAACAATTGGCTGACGGCTCCACTATGATGGGCGAGTCCGCTCTGGCTAACGGTTTAATCGACGCCATCGGCGACGAATACGAGGCTAAACAATGGCTAAAAAACGAGATTAAGGAACGAGCCAATCCCTGCGATTATGAATTAAAGGATTCCGAATTGTAAATTAAAAAAGGCCTTGCCGACCTTTGTCATTGCGAGCCCCGAAGGGGCGTGGCAATCCCGATGTTATACCATTAACTGCGGGATTGCTTCGTCGCGCGGCTCCTCGCAATGACACGTAAAGGCAAGGCCTTTTTTCTTATCTAAAACAACGGCAATATAACCAGCGTTAAAATAATTCCCAACAGCGCGCCTACCACTACCTGGGCCCAGGTATGGGCAATGGTTTCTTCCAAGACCGGATATTTGTATTCTTCCTCATCGGGCAGGTCTTTGATCAGCTTGTTTAAAATCCGGCCATGCTGCGAAAGATAGCCCCGTAGCCCGATGGTATCGCGCATTACCACTACCGCCAGCACCACGCTCACGGCAAAGGCCAGGCCAAAGCCCTCGGCTAAATAAACGGCCGTAGCCAAAGACGTTACCAAGGCCGAGTGGGAAGAGGGCATGCCGCCATAATGGGTGCTCTTATGCCAGTTAAAATTGCCCTTGGCCATGTCCAGTAACAACTTAATGCCATGAACCAGCAAAGAAACGATAATCGGCACGATAAAATACTGCATATAAGTGTATATAAGCTCCTCGGCTCGGAAGCGTAAAAGCCCCGCTTTTACGCTTCGCTCGCCTTATGTCGCTTATAATTGAAATTTTAAGGTTTTTAAGATATAATCTTTATATCATCATTATACCTTATGGATTATATTTACTCAATCGTCCTGGGGGCGGTGCAGGCCATTACCGAATTTCTGCCAATTTCCAGTTCGGGCCATTTGATTATTTTCCATCAATTTTTAAAATCCCCGCTATTGGACAGCGCGGCTTTTGACGTGATGCTACACGCTGGCACTTTACTGGCCGCCTTGATTTACTTTTGGCCGGAAATAAAAAAAATCTTCATCGGCTTTTTCCAAACGATCGGCCGTTTTAAAATCAGCACCGATTTCAACCAGCAGCTGCCTTGGCTGTTGATTGTCGGCTCGGTGCCGGCAGCCTTGGTCGGTTATTTTTTTAATGATTTTATCGAGCAGGCCTTCCGTTCCATCCACTGGATCATTATTCCGCTGATCGCCGGCGGCTTATTATTTATCCTGGCGGAAAAATTCGGCCTGAAAAAAAGAAATCTGGATTCAATGAATTTTTTGGATACTTTATTGATCGGCCTGGCCCAGGTGCTGGCTTTTATTCCGGGAACTT
Source organism: Candidatus Komeilibacteria bacterium (assembly GCA_026396575.1). Taxonomy (GTDB): domain Bacteria; phylum Patescibacteriota; class Patescibacteriia; order UBA1558; family UBA10009; genus JAPLWM01. The sequence continues at coordinate 17,316 of JAPLWM010000026.1, read as the reverse complement.
CCAGATCGGGCATTACCATTACCGCCGCTTTGGGCAGCGGCTTTAAACGCGCCGATGCCGCCAAATTTTCTTTTTTACTGTCTTTGCCGGTGATTGCCGGCGCCACCATTCAAAAAATCACCCAAGTTGCCTCGGGCGATTTTTCGGCGCATTCGCTTTTTGTTTTTATTTTAGGAGCCGTAACCTCGGCTGGAGTAGGTTATGTGGTGATCAAATATTTTATTCACTTCCTGGAGCGCCATTCCTTGACCGTTTTCGCCGTTTATCGCTTTATCCTGGCGGCGATTTTAATCGCCATTTTTTTGGTTTAAGCTAAACAGGAAATAAAAGCGGGCAAGATAAAATTATTTTGATAGGGCAGCAGGTTTTCCGAAAGGATTATGTTTGAAGTGGCGCCCAAGTATTGCACAACGATGTCGGCATCTTCGCCGTCAAGCGTGCCGCGCACCACGGCAATGCCGATATCTTTGTAGCGATTGTTCAAAATATTGTCGCGATGGGCCGGGCTGTTCATCCAGGCGGCCACAATCGCTTGGTTGGAGCCAAAGCCCATGGCCAGGTTTTCGCCCAGGATCGTATAATGGTAATCGCTATTCTTAAATAATGAAGAAAATTTTTGGCTGTCGGGTTCGTGGGAAAATTTTTGTTCTTTAATAATCAGCTTGGCTTTGGCCAGGGCTTCCTCCGACAGCAGGGGATTGGCGGCCAGTGGCGGCAGGGAATAATCGGCTCTGGCGGCATTGGTTAAATTAATCAGTTCGCCCGGTGTTAAATTGCCGGCGCTTTGGCTTCGGCTGGCGGGAACAAAAAAGAGCATTACCGCAATGCTCAAAAAACCGAATAACAGAAAAGAAAAACTTTTCTTTAAAATTTTGTTTTTAAACAATAAGTTTCGGCCCCAAATTAAAGGGGAGAGAAAATTCATTTTTTGTTTTTAATTTTTCTTTTTGTTTTGTATTAGGCCTACAATAGCAACAATATATTGTATGAGCCAAATTTAAAAAGGGTAGTTCTTTACCCTTATAATGTAAGTATAGCATATAATTAGGCGTTTGTCAATCCAAAAAACCTGTAAATTTTAATCTGAAAAGTAACCCGGCAAGGGTTGCCCGAAAGCGCGCCGTTTGATAAGATATAAGAGATTTATGAATATTTTATTTCTTCCAGAACATTATTAATTTTCAGCGCTATGAAAGCTTTAGTTTTAGCCGGCGGTACCGGTACGCGGCTCTGGCCGGTTTCCCGAAAAAAAAATCCCAAGCAGATCGAGCCGTTGGTTGGTAAAGAAAGTTTGCTTAAAACCACCGTTAAAAGAATCAAGCCTAGTTTTAAGTCCATTGATATTATTTTATCTGTTAACCGCGAACAGCTGCCGCGGATTAAAAAAGATTTAGGTTCAATGGTTTCAGGAAAAAATTATTTAATTGAACCGATTAAGCGCGATACCGCCGCGGCCATCGGCTTGGCTGCCGCCTTGATTGCCAAAACCAATCCGCAAGAAATCATAGTCACGGTCAATGCGGATCATTATATAAAAGATTCGGCGGAATATTTGCGCGTTTTAAAATCCGCCGGCGAAGCTGTAAAAAAATATCCCGATCACTTGGTGCTAGTAGGCATTAAACCGTCTTATCCGGAAACCGGCTATGGTTATATTAAATTAAAAAAGCCGTTTGCAAAAATCGGGCCGGACACTTTTTACCAAGTGGATTGTTTTAAGGAAAAGCCGGATTTAAAAACCGCTAAAAAATATCTGGCCAATAAGAATTATTTATGGAACCCGGCTTATTTTGTTTTCCAGGCCGGCACCATGATGAAGCTGTTCCAGCGGCATTTGCCCGAGCAATATAAAATTTTAACCAGGATCGCGGCTCAGCCGAGTTTGTTAAAAAGCGAATTTAAAAAAATTAAGCCAATTAGCATTGATTACGCCATTATGGAAAAATCCAAAAAAATGTTGTGCTTGCCGGCCAAGTTCAGCTGGTCGGATATCGGCCACTTTGCCAGCTTGCATAAAACTTTAGCCAAAAGCCCAAGCGCCAATGTGGTTAAGGGTAAATATTTAGGCCAGGATTCTTCCGGCAATTTGGTTTATAATTATACCGATAAGCTGGTAGCCACCTTGGGGGTTAAAAATTTCGTGATTGTGGAAACTAACGATGTTTTGCTGGTTTGCCCAAAAAACCGGGCCCAAGACGTGAAAAAATTAGTGGAGGAGCTGGAGCGCAAAAAAATGCTTAAATATCTTTAACCGGCCATAGCCATGCATGGTTTTATTAAATTTACAGTTTTAACTTTTATCATAGTGCTGCTCGGCCTGGGCGCCGCCTATTTTATTTATGAAAAGAATCGTCCGGCCAATCCCGCGCTGTTTCAATATTACAACGCCACTTGCCAGGCCCTGGTGCAAAATAACGAAACCTGCCTGCGGCTGATTGAGGGCTGGAACAATAAGGAAATCGCCAAGTATCTGGCCGAAAACAGCTCAATTAAAGCCGAAGATTTTCTTAATTTAACCGGCAAGGATTTAAGCCAATTTACTTCAACTTACGATTTTTTGGCGGATAAGCCGGTCACGGCCGATTTGGAGGGTTATCTTTTTCCCGATACTTACCGGGTTTTTAAAAGCGCCACCACTTTGGAAATCGTCAAAAAAATGCTGGATAATTTTAACAACAAGCTGACGCCGGCTCTGCGCGCCGAAATTAAAAACCGCCAGCAGTCGATTTTTGAAACCATTACCCTGGCTTCCATTATTGAAAAGGAAGTTAGGAATCCCGAGGATATGAAAATGGTGGCCGATATTTTTTACAAGCGCTTAAGCGCCGGCATTGCTTTGCAATCCGATGCCACCATTAATTACATTACCGGCAAAGGCCTGGTTCAGCCAATAGCTAAGGATTTAGCCATAGACAGTCCGTACAACACTTATAAATATAAAGGCCTTACGCCCACGCCGATTGCCAACCCCGGCATAAATGCCATTACCGCGGCTGTTTATCCCAAGAGCAATCCTTATTATTATTTTTTAACTGCGCCTGACGGGCAGGTAATCTATTCCAAGACCTACGCCGAGCATATTGCCAATAAGAAGAAGTATTTGGATTAATCGGATAATATGTTAAAATAAACCTATGCGTTATCATCACAAACGGTTTTTAACCCTGTTTATCGTTTTATTAATACTTTCGCTTCTAGCTATTGTTTATTTTATCGTCCAATACCAGCAGCCTAAGGATATTTTTTCTTTTATAACCAAGGCCAAGGCGGCCGCCACGACCGAAGAATACATTGATGATTTCCAGGCCAAGGTTAAAATCAACCCGGACAATTCGGTTGATGTTTTGGAAACCATTACTTATAATTTCGGCGATTTAAAGCGCCATGGCATTGTGCGGGAAATTCCTTACAGTTATCTTGCCCGGGGCGGAAATTTTAGCGTGGGCTTTAAGGTTTTAGGCGTGACCGATGCCCAAGACCAGCCGATCAATTATACCGTGGAGCGTTCCGGCGGCAGCGCCCAAATTAAAATCGGCGATCCCGATGTTTTAATTTCCGGACGGCAGGTTTACAAAATCCAATACAATTTAAACCGGGTAATCAATTTTTTATCCGATCGCGATGAGTTTTACTGGAACGTAACCGGCAATAACTGGCCGGTGGCCATAGATCGGGCCGGCATTGTTATTGTCTTGCCGCAGGAAGTTCCGGCCGCCACTTTGCAGGCCGGCTGTTTTACGGGCCAGCTGGGCTCTGCTGAGCAAAATTGCCGGGTAACCAATATAACCAATTCTCAAATCGGCTATTCTTCTTTTAATACTTTGCCGGCCGGCGAAGGCCTAACCGTTGTTTTGGGCTGGCCCAAAGGCGTTTTAACGCCGCCCACTTTTTTAACCCAGGCCGGCTGGGTGTTGCGCGACAATCCCTTAGTGCTGCTGCCGCTGCTGGTTTTATTGATTATGTTTTTACTGTGGTATTTACACGGCCGGGATTTGGGCAAAAAACAGGCGATCATTCCTTTATACGAAGCGCCGGAAAAATTATCGCCGGTAGAGGTCGGCTCGCTAATCGACGAGCGGGTTAATTTAAGCGATATTTCCGCCACTTTTATCGATCTGGCAATTAAGGGCTATCTAAAAATAAAAAAAGTTTCCGGCGAGCAGGATTGGGAACTGTTTAAGCTGAAGGATTTTTCCGGCTTGCTGCCATGGGAAAATGAATTTGCCGCGGATGTTTTCGGCTCCAAGGAGAGTATTAAAATTTCCCAGCTTAAGAATCATTTTTACCTTTCTTTGCCCAAGTTAAAGCGGGCGGTTTATAATTTATTGGTGGAAAAAAAGTTTTTCCCAACTTCACCGGCCAAAACGCGAGGCCTTTATTTAATAATCTCTTTAATTCTATTCGTCTTAGGTTTGGTGGTTTTGCCGTTTTACAGCGGTGCCTTGAATATTTTCGCCTTAATTTTTTCCGCCACCGCCGTTTTATTAATCGGCCGGATTATGCCTTACAAAACGGTTTTGGGCCATAAAGTTTGTGAGGAAATTAAGGGTTATCAAATGTATTTAAGCGTGGCCGAAAGCGCCTGGCTCAAGTTCCACAATGCGCCGGAAAAAACTCCCGAGGTTTTTGAAAAAAATCTGCCTTATGCCATGGCCTTAAAAGTGGAAAAACAATGGGCTAAGCAGTTTGAAGCCGTTTATTTGCATCAGCCTGGCTGGTTTGAAGGCAATTTTACTGCTTTTAATGCCGTAATTTTTATTAATTCATTAAATAATTTTTCCAGCTCTTCGCGCTCCGCTTTTATGACGGCGCCTTCAAGCGGCGCTGCCGGCGGGCATTCCGGCTTTTCCGGAGGCTTTTCCGGAGGCGGTTTTGGCGGCGGCGGAGGCGGCAGCTGGTAAACTATGTCTTTTTTAAAACAAAAAATTTCTCCGGTTTTAGCCATTGTTTTCGTGGCGGTTTTCGGTTATTTTTCCTTGTCTTTTATGAATCGGGTTTTTGAAAAATACGCGGTTGACGAAATGCAGTCGCAAATCAGCCAACTAAAAGCGGAATTGGCCAAAACTCAAGTTAAGTAAAATTTTTTACAGGGGGTTGACTGATTATTTAAAACTGCTATAATAGCTTTAATTTAAGCCACAGACCGTAGGTACTCTGCTCGTCAGGGTTTAATTTCCTACGCAGGTCCCGCTTTCTCTTTCAGCTTCGGCGGGTAAAAAGCCCATTTTCCTTGTATTTTAAGGAAAATAAGGTCTGTGGTTAAAGCCACAGTTTTTTAAATTAAAAAATTCAATTATATGGCAAAAACAAGATCAGTTAAGCAGGTTGAAGTTAAAAAAATAGAGGAAAGCTTTACCACCGCCTCGTCCGTGGTTTTTTCCAGTTACGACAGGTTAACGGTGGCTAAAAGCCAAATTTTACGTCGGGCTTTGCGCGCCGCGGGCGTTACCTTTCTGGCAGTTAAAAAAACTTTATTGGAAAAGGTTTTAAAAGAAAAGAAACTGGCAATTGACGTTAAGGAATTAAAAGGCAGCATTGCTTTGGCTTTCGGCACTTCCGACGAAGTGGCGCCGGCTAAAATTTTGGCAAATTTCGCCAAAACCAACGAGGCCTTGCAAATCCAGGGCGGTTTGCTGGAAAACAAATTTATTACTTCCGCCAAGGTTTTGGAACTGGCCGCTTTGCCTGCCAAATTGGAAATGCTGGCTCAAACCGTGCGCACCATCCAGGCGCCGATCTCCGGCTTTGTTAACGTCTTGGCCGGCAATTTGCGCGGTTTGGTCAATGCTTTAAACGCCATTAAAGATTCTAAAAATTAATTTTTTAATATTAATTACTAACGAATAAAACTATGTCCGAAGACAAGAAAGAAGTAGCGGTTCCGGCAAAATTCCAATCGATTGTTGCCGAGATCGAAAAAATGTCGGTGCTGGATCTTTCCGAATTGGTTAAAATTCTGGAAGACAAATTCGGCGTTTCCGCCGCCGCTCCGATGATGGCCGCCGCCGCCGCCCCTGTTGCCGCAGCCGCCGCCGAAGAGAAAACTTCCTTTAACGTGGAGTTAACCGCTGCCGGCGATAACAAGATCGGCGTTATTAAAGCCGTTCGCGAAGTAACCCAGCTTGGCTTAAAAGAAGCCAAGGATTTAGTTGAAGGCGCTCCCAAGATGGTTAAGGAAGGCGCCAAAAAAGAAGAAGCCGAAGAAATGAAGAAAAAATTGGAAGCGGCCGGCGCCAAGGTTACCTTGAAATAAAAGTTGTATTTAAAAAGGCCTTGCCTTATCGCTGTCATTGCGAGCCCTGAAGGGGCGTGGCAATCCCGATGTTAATGGTATTAATAACGGGATTGCTTCGTCGCGCGGCTCCTCGCAATGACACTAAGAGGTAAGGCCTTTTTGTTTTACAGCGCAATCACCAGAATTTGCGAACCGTTCAATAAATAGGCCTTTTTGTCTTTTTCCCTAACCACCACGTCCTTTAAATTATCGAATTTTTCCGATTGGTATTGGCTGATAATTTCGCCGGTTTGTTTATTAACGGCTACCAGCCGCTTATTGGCCGGATCCAGAATATATAAATTATCGCCGGTCTCCTCGGTAAAAATTTTAGTCGGATTGTTAAATTGCGGTTCAATAATCAGGCGGGGGAAATCCTGGGGGCGGCCGCCGGCGATTTTTAAGACCGAGCCGTCGTTTTGCAGGGCATAAACAAAGCCGTCAACGGCCAGGTCCGTTGTTTGGTCAACGGGCAGGCTTTCTTTAAGCCAGGCTCTGGGCGAATTTAAATCCTGCCCAGAATAGCTTAGCCGGAAAATTTGGTTGGCTTGCTGGTCCAACAAATACATTTTATCCAAATAGAAGGTTAAGCCGTTAATTTGCTTTAATTCCGCCGGCAGAGCGGTCGGAATGGCCTGCGGTCCGCTTTGGGTCAGATTGTAAAATTTATTATCCGGCGTTACCCCGATCAATTGCCCTGTTTTGGCGGAGAAACCCGTTTTAGCGATATTTAAATCATTGTGGCTTAAGTCGGAACTTTTATCGGTTGTCAGGTTGACGGTTAAAAATTGTCCGGCGGAACTTACGGCATAAAGCAGATTATCCTTAATGTTAAGGGACGCCATTTCCGTATTCGGGTTTGTTTGCTTAAGATCGATTAAAACCAACGGTTCGGGGATTTCCTTAATTTTCCAAACTTTGGTAAAAACCGCTTTTATTTCGCCGCTGATTTCTTGGTATTTTTTAAGCTGGTCTTTGGATGAGCGCGGCAGCTGATTAAGCAGGGTATTGGCTTGGTCCAGCAATTGTTTGGCTTTAAGCGTGTCTTTGTAAATTAAAGAGGCGTCGATGCTGGTTTTAATTTCGTTGATTTGGTTTAAGGTGTTTTGATAGATTTGCGCTTCTTTGGCATTTTTTACCATTTGGCCTTGCCAAATCAAGCTTTGGGAAAACAACAGGATAATCACTATTAAGCCGACGATCACGTTTTTTTTGGTTTTGGATAAGCGGTTAAAGCCGGCAATTGAATTAACCAGCCAGTGCGATATTTTTTTTACCAGATTTTGGCGGGTGGTTTGATCGGCTAAAATCAGCCAGAGATTTTTTAAAATTTTAAAAATAAAACCGAAGATTTTTTTAATCGTCAGCAGAATCTTTTTTTGCCGGGGAGAAAAATTTGGCAGCAGGCGGCTGATTTTTTTAGCTGGCGCCGCGGCTGTTTTGGCGGCATAGGTGCGCCGCGGCAGCATGGTTTCGGTTTTGTTTTGTTCTTCCTTTTTAACCGCCGGTCCGGTTTTGAATTTAAGGCTTTTAACCTTGGCTTTGATGATTTCCAAAAAAGAGGGCGGGGTTAAAATTCTTTCGGTTTCGGCCTGGGTTTTTAGCAGCTGATCAAGAGAATTTTTTGAGCCGGTGGGAATGGCCAGCTTGCCTTTCAGAGGCGTTGTTTCTTCATCCGAGGTGGCATTGGTGCCGGCTAAGGATTGAACGATAATGGAAAAGAAGGAGGCCGTGGCCGGCGCCGCTTCCAAAATATTGGTCAAGTGGGCAATGGCCGAGAGCGGTGGCAGAGTACTTAGGGTTTTTTTGATTTTTTCCAAAGACAGGTAATTAAGCAAGCCTTCGGTGGTGGCAAAAAAACGGTCTCCTGGCTTGAGTTGGCCGCTTAAGCTGCTGTCGAACAGGATTTTTTTATTTTCCGGATAAGTGGTCGTGCTGATATTTTTAATTAAAGCGGGCCGGATCAAAAAGCAGTTGATTTTGCCGAAGCTGGCAAAATGGACGGTCTGGCCGCTGGCCAGGCCGACCAAACAATGCATTTTGTTCAGCCAGTCATAGCCCTTATTGCGGTTAAAAGTTAAGAGTTGTTCATTAAGCCCGGCCAAAATGTTTTCCAGGATTTTTTCCGTTTGATGCAAAGCCGAATGCTCGTAAATGCCGTAAGCCAATTCCAAGAAATACTGGATAAACTGCTGGTCGGCCGGTAAATTGGAGTCGATTTCTATCAATAAAATCAAATCGTTGCCGCCGGGTTCGCGCGTAGGCTGAATCAATATTTCGCCCGCTTTTAGGCTGTGATGCGGGTCATTGATTAAAAGTTGAGCAAATTTATAGTTCATATATTGCCAGATAGCGCTGAAATGATTATACTATAAATAAGCCGTTTTAAAAAGCCTTTTAAATATGCTGGAACAACTTTTTGGTTCAAGAACCCGCACCAAGCTTTTGCACCTGTTTTTGGAAAATCCGGACAGCCGTTATTTTGTTCGGGAAATTACCCGGGCCATTACCGAACGGATTAATTCGGTCAGAAGGGAATTGGACAATCTGCAAAAATTCGGCCTAATCGTTTCCAAGGAAGAAAATCAGAAAAAGTATTTTCAAGTTGATAGAAAGTTCGTTTTATTCAACGAGCTTAAAACCCTGATTGAAAAATCCAAATTGCTGGCTGAAAAAGTTATCTCGGTTAGGGCGCAAAAGCTGGAAGGCTTAAAATACCTGGTTTTAACCGGTGCTTTGGTGCAGGCCGAAAATTCGCCGACCGATGTTTTGCTGGTAGGCAATATTAAGGCGGAATCGCTGCAAAAATTTATTACGGATTTGGAACGCGCTTACCGCTTGCCCATTCGCTACACCCATTTAACTCTTAAAGAATACAGCTTGCGCAAGGAAATGACCGATAAGTTTTTATACACCGTTTTAAACGGCCCCAAAGTTGAGTTGGTTAATAAATTATGAAAAAATTCGCTCCGATATTTATTATTATTGCCGCGGCTCTGTGGGGCGTGGACGGCATCGTTTTAACTCCGCAATTGTTTTCCTTGCCAGTGCCCTTGGTGGTTTTTTTAAACCACGCTTTGGCCTTTTTATTCATGCTGCCGTTTTTTCTGGTTGAATTTAAGGAAGTTAAAAAGTTGAAGACAGGGGATTGGGGCGCTTTTTTATGGATTGCCATATTTGGCGGCGCTATCGGCACTATGGCCATTGTTAAGGCGCTGTTTTACGTTAACTTCGTCAATTTATCAATTGTGATTCTGTTGCAAAAGCTGCAGCCATTATTTGCCATTACCTTGGCTTGGCTGGTGTTAAAGGAAAAATTGCCGAAAAAGTTTTTTTGGTGGGCTCTGGCCGCGTTAATCGGCAGCTATTTTGTAACTTTCGGCTTGGCTTTGCCCAATCTGGCTACCGGCCAAAAAACCGTGGCCGCGGCTTTGTTTTCCATCCTGGCCGCTTTTGCCTTCGGCTCCAGTACGGTTTTTGGCAAACGGGGCCTTAAAAATACCAATTACCGCATGGGCACTTATTTAAGATTCGGCCTCACCGCCTTAATTATGCTGTTGATTGTTTTGGCCACCGGTAATTTTGCCCAACTAGCAACCGTTACCGCCCATCAATGGCTGGTTTTTCTGATTATCGTTTTTACCACCGGCGGCACAGCCATCTTTTTGTATTATTGGGGCTTAAAATGGGTTACGGCTTCGGTTTCCACCATTTGCGAGCTGGCCTTTCCCTTAACCGCCATTTTGCTGGAATATTTGATCCGGGGCAATTTGTTTTCCTGGGCGCAGTGGCTGGGCGCCGGCGTTTTGGCTTACAGCATTTACAAGGTTTCGGTTTTACCCGCCTGGCCGAATTGAATAATTTATGATTTTATTCATCAATACATCTAAAACCGATTTAATCCAGGTTAAGCTGATTAAGGATAATAAGATTTTGGCGCAAGCAGGTAGCAGGGAACAGTTCAAGCAATCGGAACTGCTCTTGAGTTTGATCGATAAAGTAAAGGGAACAAAAAAACTTACGGCCATTGCCGTAGTTTCCGGCCCGGGCGCTTTTAGCGCTTTAAGGCTGGGCATTGCCACGGCCAATGCTTTGGCTTGGAGTTTACACATTCCGGTCATTGAAGTGAGCGCCGAAGAAGCAATTGACGAAAAATTATTCGATATTTTAAAAAATAAAACAGCCGGCAAGGATTTTAAACCGATCGTGCCAAAATACGGCCGCGAGCCCAACATCACTGCGGCTAAAAAATAATTATGGATAACAAGTATAAAAATTTAATTAAAACGGTTGAACATAGCGGAAAATTAATCAAGAATTTATACGGCCAAAATATCGTGCGGAAAATTAAATCCTCATCGATTGATTTTGTGACCGAGGCGGATTTGGCGTCGGAAGCCAATATTTTAAAATTCATTAAAAAGAATTTCCCCGATTACAACGTTTTATCGGAAGAGGCGGGCTTTATAGATAAAAAATCAAAATACACTTTTGTGCTTGATCCACTGGACGGCACGATTAATTTTTCCAACACGATTGCTTTTTTTACCGTAACCCTATCTTTATTGGAAGGGGATAAGGCGATTTTTGTCGTTACTCATAATCCTTTGAATAACCAGACGTTTTACGCCTTTAAAGGCCAGGGCAGTTATTTAAATGGTAAAAGAATTTTTATTAATAAGAAGACGAATTTATCAGAAGCGGTAGTGGGTTTTTCCTGCGGTTGGAAAATGCCATTAAAAGAAGCCAGAAAAATGATGGGTAAATTACTACAATTATCAGTCAGCCGGATACTAAATACCTGGTCGCCGGCTTGGGAGCTATGTTTATTGGCCAGCGGTAAAATTGACGGTTATTTGAATTACGGCAATGAGTTATATGATAATTTAGCGGGTAAGTTGATAGCTAGGGAAGCGGGTGGCCGGTTAACTAATTTCCAGGGGCAAATTTTAACCAATGATCGGAATAATTTTTTCGTAGCTTCAAATAACGCTAAACTTCATCAGCGGATTTTAAAATTGTTATAATTTTATCTTAGGGGTAATTCATGGATTGCCCCCGTTTGCCAATAAGAGAATAAATCATTTTAATATTTCCGGCCTCTACAAGAGGCCGTTTTTTGTCGGTGGCAATTCGTGAATTGCCCCTACTTTATCCACAATGGTAAAGTGGTTGCAATTTGTAAATGAGTGGGGTATAATGATTAAAGAGTGGTTTAAAGTGGATAAATGTGGGGATAAGGCTGAAAAAAGGGGATAAGTATTTCAAAAACCGCTCAAATATTACCTAAAAGGGTCTGCCCTGAATTCCTTGAATCTTTCGGGAATCCAGGGTTTATAATTCAAAATTAGCCAAGTTTTTTGGTTAAAATTATTTTTGCCACACTAAAATGTTTATCGGCGAATACCAGCATACCATTGATGAAAAAGGCCGCCTGGCCGTTCCGGCAAAATTTAGGGCCGAACTGGCTCACGGCGCGGTAGTTACCAGAGGATTGGATAACTGCTTATTTTTGTATCCTAAAAAGGATTGGCAAGAGCTCGCTGAAAAATTGGTTAAGCTGCCGATTTCCCAAAGCAACACCAGAGCTTTTTCCCGCTTAATGCTTTCCGGCGCCATGCCGGCCGAAATGGACAAGCAGGGCCGGGTAGTTTTGCCCGACTATTTGCGCAAGTACGCCACGCTTAATAAGAAAGTGATTGTAACCGGTTTGTACAACCGTTTGGAAATTTGGGACGAAGCGGTTTGGGAAAAATATAAAGCCGCTACCGAAAAAGATTCCGGCAACATTGCCGAAGCGCTGGGAGAGCTGGGCGTATAACTATGAAATATTTCCACCAGCCGGTTTTATTGGAAGAAGTAATTGAATATTTAAATCCCAAAGCCAATCAGAATTTTATCGATTGCACCATTGGCGGTGGAGGGCACGCCCGGGCCATTTTGGAAAAAATAAAGCCAAACGGAAAATTATTGGGTTTAGATAGAGATCCAAAAGCTATAGCTGCTACGGGAGAAAATTTAAAAATTTATAAAAATCGCTTAATCTTAATTAACGATTCGTATAAAAATATTCAGGAAATAATTTATGGAAACAAGATTGATTTGCAATTTAATGGTATTTTACTTGACTTGGGCTTATCGTCGGCTCAAATATCAGCTGAAGACGAACGGGGCTTTTCGTTCCAGGCAGATCAGCCGTTAGATATGCGTTTTGGGCCGGACGGTTCCTTAACCGCGGCGGAGATTTTAAACAAATGGCCCGAGCAAAAATTATTGGAAATATTTAAAAATTACGGCGAAGAGCCGAGAGCCAGAATGGCGGCTCAAAAAATAGTAAAACAGCGCGCCGTTAAAGAATTTACAACCACTTTGGATTTAGTGGAATTAATGGATGAAGTTTACGGCGGGGGCAGAGGCAAGCTTAATCCGGCCACCAAAGTTTTCCAGGCTTTAAGGATTGCCGTTAATAATGAGCTGGAAAATTTAAGCGCTGCCTTGCCTAAGCTGTTACAAATTTTAAGCAGGGGCGGGCGAATGGCCGTAATCAGCTATCATTCTCTGGAAGACAGGATAGTAAAACATTGGTTCCAGGATTTAACCAAGGATTGCATTTGCCCAAAGAATTTTCCGGAATGCCGCTGCGATCATCGCCAACAAGCCGATATTTTAACTAAAAAATCCATTCAACCGGCAAGTGCGGAAATAAAAGCCAATCCCCGCAGCCGCAGTGCGCGTTTAAGGGTTATGCAAAAAATTTAATTAAATAATATAAGATAAAAATAAAAATGACGAACCATAATTCAATAAAAACAAAAATCAATCTTATTTTTAACGGTGCCAGCGCCAATTTCAGAATCATCCTTTTTATTTTAAGCATCTCCAGTATTTTTACCTATTTATTGGTAGTTAACCATCTTAATACTTTGGGCATTGAAATGGGGCAATTAAAGGTGAAAATTGCGGCCTTGCAGGACCAAAACCGCGATTTGGAAAACACCGCCACCCAGCTTAAATCCATGCAGCGGATTGAACAGATCGGCAGCCAGCAATTGCTAATGGTCAGCGCCGACAATTATCAGTATTTGCCCGAGGCTTCAACAGTAGCGGTTAAAAAATAAAAATTAATGAGCAGATCAAGCCAGGAACATCATGGGGCAGCGGATCGTTTGACTATCTTAAGCATAGTCATTTTTTTATTAGCCGCCATCATCGTTTTAAAATTGTTTTATTTGCAGGTGGTGGATTATAAAAAGTACAGTACCCTTTCGGCTAATCAGCATTTGGTGAAAAAAGAATTGGATCCCAACCGCGGGCAGATTTTTATCCACGATTATCAGGTGAGCGAAGGCGCCTCATATCCAGTCGCTATCAATAAAAAATATTATTTGGTTTTTAGCGTGCCCAGCGAGGTTAAAAATCCTCGCGCCACCGCTCGCGCTCTGGCGCCGATTTTAGCCATAACCGAAGATGATTTATACGCCCGTTTAAATAAAAGCGGCGATGTTTATGAACCGTTAAAGCATAAATTGGAAGAAGACCAGAAAAAAGCCATTGAAGATTTAAAGCTGCCGGGCATTCAATTGACCGAAGAAATCTTCCGCTATTATCCCGAAGGCGACAATCTGGCCCAGGTGGTCGGCTTTGTCGGTTATAAAAACGATCAATTGGTCGGCGAATACGGCGCCGAGGGCTACTGGCAAGCGGAATTGGCCGGCCAAAAGGGCTCTTACGAATTTGAGCGCGACGCTTCGGGCAATTTGATTCCTTTGGCCGAACGGACCAAGGCGGCCGAGGAAAACGGCGCTGATTTGGTTTTAACTTTGGACCGCTCGGTTCAATTTACCGCTTGCACCGCTTTAAAAAAGATGGTTGATAAATACGGCGCTCCCGGCGGCAGCGTTGTAATTATGGTGCCGCAAACCGGAGCGATTTTGGCCATGTGCAATTATCCCAGTTTTGACCCGAATAATTATGGCGCCGCCGGCGATGCCAATGTTTATAACAATTCTTCGATTTTTGAGGCCTATGAGCCCGGCTCCATGATTAAAGGCATTACCATGGCCGCGGCCCTGGATGTTGGCGCCGTTACGCCGCTAACCACTTACGACGATACCGGTTCGGAAAAAATTGCCGGTTATACCATTAAAAACAGCGACGGCAAAGCCCATGGCCTTAAAACCATGACCCAGGTGCTGGAAGAGTCGTTGAATACCGGCGCGATTTTTGCGGCCAGAGCCATCGGCCCCGAATTATTCAGGAATTATTTTGAACGTTTCGGTTTCGGCCAAAAAACCGGCCTGCCTTTAAATACCGAAGTTGCCGGCAATATTGGCAATTTAAAGAAGGACAAGGAGATTGACATGGCCACCGCTTCTTTTGGCCAAGGCATTACAGCTACGCCCTTGCAAATTATCAGCGCTTTTTCGGCCATTGCCAATGGCGGAAAATTAATGAAGCCATATATTGTCGACGAAGTCCGCTCGGCTGGCGGCAAAACCGTTAAAACCCAGCCCCAGTTTTTGCGCCAGGTTATTTTGCCTAAAACCGCCACGACGCTTTCAGCCATGCTGGCTTCGGTGGTGCAATACGGGCATTCCAAGCAGGCCGATGTGCCCGGTTATTACATTGCCGGCAAAACCGGTACGGCCCAGGTGGCTAATCCCGGCGGCAAGGGCTATTCGGCTGACTTAAGCATCCATTCATTCATCGGTTTTGCGCCGATTGATAATCCGCGGTTTGTGATGCTGACTAAGATTAACAATCCTAAAGGCGTAAGTTGGGCCGAATCCACGGCCGCGCCTTTGTTCGGCGAGATTGCCCAGTTTATGCTAAATTACTTTAAGGTTCCGCCCGATTACCAAGTTAACCATTAATCAATTATGATGTTTTTCCGTTACCTGCTTAAAATTCCGGTTAAAAAAATAATGAAAAAATACCGGCCTTTAACCATCGGCGTTACCGGCAGTTTTAATAAAACCAGCGCGGCCGGCGCTATTTATACGATTATCCGGCAACTGCGCGGGCAGGTTCGTTTAAGTTCGGAAATAGCCGATTACACCAAGAGCATTTATTTGGCCGTGATCGGCGCCTCGGCCAACAGCCGGTGGTGGAAAGTTTTTTGGCAGGCCTTAAAGCTTATTTTTAAAGAAGATAAAAATTATCCCGGCACTTTGGTTTTGGAAGTCGGCGCGGTTAAGCCGGGTGAAATAGGTGAGCTGGCTGAAATTATTCCTTTTGATATAGCCGTCATTACCGGAATTAATCCGGAGCAATTCGGCCCTTTTGCCAATCGAGCGGAATTGGTAAAAGAAGAATTATCAATCCTTAAGCATTTTGAAGGCCAAGCTAAAATCGTAGTTTTAAACGGCGACGATGAAGAGCTTAAAAAAATAAAAAATCAACTTAAAGCCAGAGTGGTAACTTACGGCGAGGCCGAAGATAACGACTATCAATTTACGGATAAAAAAATAATTGAGAAAAACGGGAGTCTGGGCACGATTTTTAAATTGCATTATCGGGGGCGGACCGTGCCGGTTTTTCTGCCAGGTATTTTCGGTTTGCAAGTTTACGCCTGTTTTGCCGCTTTGGCTTTTGCCGAAGCGCTTTATAGCAATATTTTGGAAGCGATCGACGCTTTATATATGTACCGGCCGGAACCGGAGCGGACAAATTTAATTGCCGGCATAAAAGAAATCAATCTTGATTAAGAGTTCATCTTCTGCTAGGATGGAGCAGATTACCAAGGAATTAATGGCTGAACCGTTTAAAGCTGGGGAGTTATTGGTCAGTCGGGTTTAATTTTAGCCGGGTTCGTCTAGTGGCTAGGACGCATGGTTCTCATCCATGTAACATGGGTTCGATTCCCATACCCGGTACCAGTTTATTAACTTAATAATATTTTTAATCGGGGATTAGCGCAGTTGGCTAGCGCGCATCGTTCGGGACGATGAGGTCGGCGGTTCAAATCCGCCATCCCCGACCATTTCAAATTTAATTATTTGAATAAAAAATTGGCGTTCAATTTAGGCGTCAATTTTTTATTCAAAAAAAAGCCGACACGTTTGGTGTATCGTGTCGGCTGGGAACAGCATTGGCTGCTCTGAATTACTTGGTTGGTATCCAGGTTACCAACTGTTCAGGAATCGAGTTTTTTCCGTTGATCAGGGTTGAGTCGACGATCGCGGTGATCAGCGAATCGTAATGCTCTTGAGCCCAGATTCGGAATTTAATCCGGAAGTGGTTTGTTGATTTTGAGGCTTTTACCTCAATAACTTGGGGAAAGCGCGAGTCAGGAGTACTCACGCATTGGTAAGTTACATTGACCCCATGTTGGGTTACAATCTTAACTACGCCAGTTGGCGATGTCTTTGGTTTTGGCACCAGAAGCAGAACGCCGATGCATATCAAGCCTAGTGCGGCAAGCATGCATAGAATGGTCTTTTTTTTCATTTCTTCTTCCAAACTTTGTGCTGGCCTTGCTCGTCTTGAGCGCGTTAGCACCTTGTTGTGGTTGAGGCGATTATTTCGAACGCCTCATTTCGATTTCTTGTTTCAGGGCCACGATTCCATCGGGCCCTTTTTCCCCGAAAAGCCGGCACACTTCCTGGGCAACGCGGTTAAAACCGCCCCCACCCTTGACCCCGCTCTTGGCTGGAGCAGTGCCAGTAAAGAAAGATTGAGGATCCTTGAGACAAGCATTGCTGGCTTTGGTAGGTGATTGGCACCCAGCCGACTTGTCAATGAAGTAGGCGAAATCTTCTCTCTTTACTAGTTTGTTTATCACTAATCGAGGAACATCTTGGATCAAAGGATCCACGATGTGCTTCACGCAAAACCTCCTGGTTATATTGTTATATGCAATTCAAAAACATAGTATCATATTTTGATTATTTTGTCAAGTTTTTCGGCTCCCCGTCAAATAGTGTGATAGTTCAGTATCCAGATCAGCGGTACAAAAGCTAAGGTTATTTTGGCGATATAATTATTGATGTTTCTGAATCCGTAAGACACCCTTTTAATCATTTTAATCTTAGTATGGCAAC
>JAPLWM010000035.1 GCA_026396575.1 Candidatus Komeilibacteria bacterium | reverse complement strand
TCCTGAAAGCCTGAAAAAACACATGGACTTTTTTAAAAGCAAGGGTAGAGTAGCTCAGCTTAAAATGGAAAATAAGCTAAAAAGCATGGAACAGGAAATCCAAAATTTAACTGAAAAGAAAAAAAGAGTTATAGATATTTATGCCAGCGGGGATATTGCTAAGGAAGAATACATTAAAAGAAACTTAGGATACGATAATGAAATAAATAAATTAAAGATTGAAAGAGTGGAAATGATTAAAAGAATACCGCTGTTAAATAAAACTGAAGTGCTTGATTACAGTATTTCTCAATACTGCGACGCGGCTAAAATACGCTATGAAAAATGTTCTGACTTCCAAACTAAGAGGCAATTCCTTTTAGACTATGTTGAACACATAACTAATTGGAATGATAAAATTGCAGTGCATGGATCTGTGCCGGTTCAAGCCGGAAAAACTAATAAAGATGGTGATCAAACTGCGGAAAGTGAGATGGGCAAAATTGAATTCATGATTAAGGGTTAAGGGGTATTAAAATAAGGCGACCTAAAAAGATCGTCTTATTTTTTATTCAAAATTGACTAAACTACTTAGCAAAATAATTTATATACATAACTAACGCGGTCATTGAAAATATGAACATAAAAATACCAATGGCTACGCCCATTAACATTGATTTTACCGGAAAAACTTGCTTTACTTGTTTTAATTCCATATTTTTTAATAGTCAATCTCTTGTTGCTTTTATATTTTCCCCTCAACTTGTTCCATGGCTTTCCCTATTAATTCTTTCAACTTAACTTTACCGTATACTGTTCTAAAAAGAGGTATTCTGAAAGGTATTAATTCTTCATTTATGAATCTTGCCCTTTCTTCTGGGGAAAAATTTTGAGGAACCTCTGGATCAATCATGCCTAAAGTATCAGCCTCAACAATCATAAAATCGTTAAAGCTGTCTTCTATGTTTTTTGTGGAATGATTCCACCATTCATCATGAACAAATACCAATCTAACAATTTCATTAATTTCTTCTTCGGTAAATTCATTAATTTGCCGTAATATTTTGTCAGCTTCTTTTGATCCTAAAAGAGCGTGTCTTTGCTTAAACCTCAAAACCGTAACAAAACCCATTTCTTTTTCTTTATCGATTTTTGTTAAACCATAACCTATATTAAGAAGATACGTTGCGGTTATTAATATCCTAGCATTACCACCTTCATTCTTTAAAAGCTCTTTCATGTATTCTACTGACTTTAGGGCATGAAAAACATCCCAAATAGGTTTCCCTTTCTTAAGGTAAGTTAGAGCTTCATTTTTAATTTTCTGTTCAAGGCCTTTGTCTAGTGGCATGAACGGCCTAGATGTTTGTAGAGACATAAAAATTTTAACTGTATTGATGATTAGAATATCAATTATTAATCACCAATAAATTTAACAGAAATACCTTGCTCAACTTTTTTTATAAATTCTATGGCATTAACTATTTCTTTTTGAGTTGACTCTGGCATTTCTCCCTTTTTCAATTTTTCCAATTCTTCAATTACTTTGGAAGTTTGGTGAACATTAAAATACGTATCGCCATACGGATCAATTCCTACAAGAAATGGATAAATTTTTTCACATTCTTTAATGTTCCACAATGCCTTCATTACTGGAGCGAAATTTATTTCTGACCTTTCAATATAATTATATCTTTCATCCATTAGACAAACTGTTATATTTTGCATAAATTTATTAATTAACCAATGCTTTAACTATATCAATTAATCCTTAAATATTTTTTCAATTCATCATCTAATTCATCCGCTATTCTACCTAATTCTTCATTCTTTTACTTTTAATAAACCGAACAACATCTACCAACAAACAAAAAAATGTAACATTGCCTAATATTTGACCTACTAAATAATCACCTTTTGTAGAAATCAAATCGCCACCAGCTGGAACAAAAAGAAAAAGCAACAAGAAAACAAGAAATAACAATATAGGAATTAATGTTAATGGTAACTTTTTAATAGTCATTGCTTTTATTCTGATTTACCTTAATTTTACCACTCATTACCCCTGCTTTATATTTTTCGTCAGAAATAACTAAGGGTTGTAGATCTTCCCACATGTCCGGAGTTACATCTCTGTATTTTAATTTTTTTGATGCATCTTCAAAAAATTGACCTACTCTAATAATTTGATCATATATTGATTGAGGAATAGGATGTTTATGATCATTAATCACTCCAAGAATAATGCCAAACCCGTGGCCATATTCTCCGGCGTAATTAATTAATTCATCAATATTAGCGCACTCTTCTTTACTGGCAAAAGTTTTCGTAAAAGACGTTAAACTTTTTAACTCAATTTCTAATTTAAACATAATAATTTAATTTACCTTGTAACTAATGGATAGCCAGTTATTATGCCTTCACCTTTTGGTTCAATAATAACTCTCATATTAACATTATCGCGTATTCCGTCTGCAATATACCTTGCATATTTGCCTTTCCAAGCTGTATCTTTTGTCCATGTAATACCTGGATCCGTAGCTATATCCGCAGTATTATGTAATACCTGTTTATTAGACCATGATTTAGGAAATTCTGGCTTACCTTTACCTGCGCCGGCAAGATGACCTCCACCGGTTTCATCACCATATAATATATGCCCTTGTCTTTGGGTAGAAATCAATCCATCATAATTATCTAAATACTTACTTGATGCTCCTATCTTTCCAGATCCTTTAATATCTAAAGCTGTAAGGGCAGCCATTGCTGTTCCTTGCCCAAGATAATAATCTCTAGTATCCGCATCTTGAGCATTAATAGCATTACCTAGTGAAGCACCCACCGCCATACCTCCTAAGGCCGCACCGACTACCGCTGCCGCTACTGGAGCAGCTATGACAGCGGCTGTACCGACGGCTAAAACTCCTAAGGTCTGTAAAGGATTATGATAAGCATAGACAAAGGGACTAGCCAAACCTTGGCCAAAAGTTTGCCAACTATTACCATCCGGATCCACATAGACAACAGGGTTATTCAATGAATAGGCATAGCTATTAAGGTTCTGCGGATTGGAAAGCATTTGATCTAATTCCCGGCCAGATAGCTTTTTCAATTGTGCAGGGTTGGATAAGGCTAGGCTGACGGGGTCGCTTTGAGTGAACCTTCCGGTAGCCGCCTCATAGTACCTCGCCCCATAGAAGGCAGCTACAACACCTGCTTAAATTCAAGCCTGTTATTTAAATGAACCAAGGAATTTATCTGCAATCAAGTAATATTTATCTTTTTTACTAACTAATTCTTCGTCAAAGAATGAGACAAATACTTGATAAATCCATTCACCCAATTCTTCCTTATCCATAGCAAGGATATCTTTCTTAAATATTTCTTTTATCTCCGGGTTATACTCGCTCAGAGATTCAGGTGTTTCGGGATCAATGAGCCCTAATGGATCTTCTTTATTAATAATCTCTTTTAATAATTCGTAATTTTTTAATTCACTCATATTTTTATTCTAATAATTTAAATCTATTTGGTGAAGTTTTTGGCACTAGATTTCTAATAAAATTCTCTGTTGATACTAACACCTTTTGTGCCCGATCGGTCACTATTGTAAATCCACCTTTACCCCTTTCTCCAACCACATGTAATATATTATTAGTTTCTGTATCAAGAAATTTTACGCCTTTCTCAAGTGCGGATTTAATTTGTAACTTATTCATATTTCTAGCTACAAATTGCTCGGCAGCATGTTCGGTAACTTTTAACCCCTCGACTGTTTCGCCGGCCTTAATAATGGCTTTATCCGCTACTTTACCATCCCCACCACCTGCAACGTCTAAAGTGGTAAGTCCGAGCCCAATAATCCTAATACTTATTTTTTGATCTGGGTCAAAGACATTAGCTATATGATCAACGGTATCAGCGATAGCATTAGTCACAAATCCCGAAACCTTGTTAATAAATCCGCCTTGATTGCTTGTGTAATCAGCTGCGCTATGCAAGAAACCAGATATGACTCTCTGCCCGCTGGCCATATCGCGGCCAAACGGACCAGCGAACTCTCCGCTAGGATCAGTGTATTTGATTGGGTTATTCTGCGTATAGGTATAAGCATTTAGAGCTTGCGGGTTCATCAAGAAATGTTGTTGATCCTGGCTAGTGGCTTTTTGCAATTCATCCGTCATCGCTATCTTCAAACTGACTGGGTCGCTTTGCGTAAACCTCCCAATAGCCGCCTCATAGTACCTCGCCCCATAGAAGGCAGCTACAACACCTGCTCCGCATTAACAAAGGGCTTATTAAGAGTTTTTAAAGAGCTAACTTTTTACTTCTTGCAACTTTTTATAAATCTCTTTAGCTTTTTCTCTTAATTTAGCCCAATTGGAGTCACTTCTAAATATATCTTCGTCTTTATAACTTCTTAGATTGCCATTGGGTTCCTTTAAAATAAACAAGGATAAACAATCAATGTACCCATGAAACTCTGCTAATAAACTTTGTTCTTTATCATTTATAATTTTACCATCTAGTAACGAAAATAAAACCCTTGGCATATAATCAAACCAACACTCTATTAATTCAGCAACACTAGCACCGCCTTTCGTCTTATGACACTCTTGTATTTGTTCTTCTGGATCTAATAAAATTCCTTTAATAGAATCTATTAATTGTTTTTTTACATGTATTGTCATAGTTTTATTGATTTAAAAAACTATAATTATTTGGATTAAATTCATTAAGCGGGATATGGGCATCAGGTGCGTTACTAGGGCTATTATAGCCAATAATAACATTACCATTTTTATCTAATGGTTGTCCATTTGCATTATTAATTTTTACATAGAGACTCTGACTATTAGGAAAAGAGGAATTAGGATCGCCTGTACCAAATCTTACA
Source organism: Candidatus Komeilibacteria bacterium (assembly GCA_026396575.1). Taxonomy (GTDB): domain Bacteria; phylum Patescibacteriota; class Patescibacteriia; order UBA1558; family UBA10009; genus JAPLWM01. The sequence goes on along the minus strand of JAPLWM010000035.1, from coordinate 757 downwards.
TATGCCTGACTTTTTGGATCTTGCCATCTCCAACCTTTTTCATTTTGGGAAACACTGCCAGCACCCCAAGATTGCGGAACGGAATTTCTAATATTCTCCGGTACCTGCTCCGCTGAAGTAATCTGTTGTCCTGGGATAATTGTTTGAGTATTGGTTAGTTTCGGCTTACTTGCATTATTTTCCACTCCTGAAGTTTCTGGACTCTGCTTTCCCGTAGCTGTTTTTGTCTGTTTGGATTGAATTTTCTTAGCGGCGTTATCAATAATCACCGATTCACCCGCGGTTAATGCAACCCCCGCGCCTGTGGTCATGGCATTTTTTATATGCTGGTTGCCGGTCGCTGTGTCGCCTTCAATATAAGAACCGGCGGCGGCGCCTGTTTCTGAAGCCATGTAGGAGCCGCCAACTAATGCGGAAATGGTAGTAATAATGGCGGGCATATTATTAACCAACCAAACTCCCGCCATGAATAAAGGAACTACTAAAATACCAACTCTACCATCAGGATCAACCTTAACTATCGGATTATTAGTAACATAAGCGTATTCATTCAATTTTTGCGGATCGATGAGATAATTGTAAGGAATTGATTTACTTAACTCATCCGGCTGTATAAACCTCCCGGTACCTACCTCATAGTACCTCGCCCCATAATTATACAACCCAGTTTCCGCATCTTTTTCCTTGCCGGTGTATTGATAAGCGGCAACATGTAGCCCACCTCCAATATTTTGTTCCATCCTAGACGAACCGAAGG
>JAPLWM010000016.1 GCA_026396575.1 Candidatus Komeilibacteria bacterium | reverse complement strand
TATTTTCGCCTGACAGCAAGGCGATTTCCCATGTAAAATATTCATACATGGGAATTATCCCAGAAAACACCGAAATTATCCTTTATCTTAGCTAATATTTTAAATATCTTTCAACAGAATTAACTTAATCATCCCTCATATGCTTATAATATTTTTACCATAATATTAAAATTAAGGCAAGGATCTAAAAACCCCGGCTCTGCTTGAAACCGGGGTTTATAATCCGCGTGATCCGTTTTTATCCGTGTAATCTATTTTTTCTGGTCGGCTTTGTAGCGGACAATGGCGTCCACCACTTTGGAATCGCTCTTTAATTCTTCGGTGAATAAAACCTGGCTCATATTGATTTTCATGGCATCTTTGGGGCCATGAAGTTCATTGCCCAATTTTACCAAAGAAAGATTGCTGTTAGCTTGAGCGGCGGCCTGGCCTTCGGGAGCCGGCTGGGGCGATTGGGCCACCTGTAAATAATAGATGTCGGCCAAAACAATGATTTTATCGTTTTCCTTGGTAACCTGGCCGAAGTAAACCTGGCCGTTGGTTAAAAACACGGCTTGCCAGCCGGTAGCGCCGGCGCTTTCCTTATTGACGTTTAAAATGTTCCAATTGGTGTACTTGGAAACCAAGAACAAACCGATTAGAATAACCACGATTACTACGACGATGGCGATAATTTTACCGCCCCAGCCGCTTTTCTTTGGAGCAACGGGCGGTTGAGCCATATACTGCTGCGGCTGGTCCATCCCCTGCTCCGGCATGTTCATGCCACCCATGGGCATGGTACGTTTGATGTCGGACATAAGCTAAAATGTTACACTTGATTAAGATTTATTAATTTTATTATTTTTATTCTCTTTATAATCCTTAATACCAACTAAAACTGCCAAAAAAACAGCGATTGCGATAAGAAAAACCATTACGTAAAAACTGATAGGAGTTGAATCCATAATATTCGTTTATTTATTTTCTTTCTTGGCAACTAAAGCAATAATGCCCATGGTTATGGCAATAAGCGCTCCGAAAATATAGAAAGCTGTTATTGCTTGAGAAATTGGATCCATATCTTTAATGCTTAATTAATTTTAAACTAATATACCATAACGTTATGGTAACCAGCGCTCCTGATATCAAAAAATTAGAATTAAAATTGCCGCGAGCCACCGGGTCAACTAAAACCGAAGCTAAGATTACCTGGCTAACATCCCGGCAAATGCCGGATAAGGTTTTACGCTTTTCATTGCCTAAAATCATAATCGCTTTTCATACGATATTATATCACTGTTTAACCATTTTAACAACTTTTAAAGAACTGTCAATTGTTGATAAACTGACCTCCCCTAACCCCTCCTAATCTAGGAGGAAAAAGGGTGGTTCTTGACAAAATAAATGGTTTTGCTATACTGGCAACATAGAGTAGTTGCCTGTATATTACAGGTACCGCTACCTGTCAACGGAAAGGATCCTTGCAAAAGGGTTCTTTTTGTATTAAAGTATTTGACGGTGGACCTGGGCCTGTAATGTTAACGGCAGCATACTACTCTTGACAGGTAGCTGTACGGGTTCGACTCCCGTCAGGTCCACCAGATAGACGCCTTATACTGTAAGGTATTTTTTATTATTTAGCAGGGCAGGATTTTTGCCAAGCAGTAAGCTGTTTGGAAACCGATTCTATTTTTTCATTAAGATAAACAAATTTTTCAAGGTTCACCTGCTTAAGATCTTTTAACAACCGCAAATACAAACATAACTGCTGTTAGCGCGATAAATATTCCTAATCATTTCTATGACTTCATTTTTTATGCTTTCCCCAAGGGTAAATTTATATTCCCTGGTAAAACCCTTAGTAAACCTGAATAATTCAACCAATAAATCATAACTTACTTTGTATACGGGTAAATAATCATATGTAGTCATAAAATTCACCCTGTTAAATAAGATTTGAGCCGTCTTTTAATAAACATTTTGCCGTGATAGGTTTTTAAATATTTTTCTCGATGGGTCGCATCTTGCTGATTTAAACAAGCTTCATAATAAACCAATTTTAAAGGCCTTCTATTTTTAGTTGATTCAACCATTCCTTTTTGATGCTGCTCAAATCTTAATTTTAAATTTTTTGTATAACCTGTATAAAATTTACTATCTTTTTCTGAACGTAGAATATAGGTATAATAGAACATAATTTCAAAAAAATTTAAAATTATTTAACAGGGTAAATAGACAAATAGAAAAATAGACAAGCTAGTCCTTAATACAGCGAATACTGAAACCGTAGTACTTGAAATGGGGACCCCTGAAGACGGTAGAGTAGCTAACGTACAAGTCCCGGAGCCACGAATACGACGCGCTATACTGGGATGATGACCAGAAGCCGGCGTAGGAAGAACGACTATTAAACGCACCGGTAACATCGTTGTGGCATCTGCCTGGGCTTGGCTCATACCTTGGTTCATTTCCAAAGTTTTAAATTCGGCATCCGTAGGAATGTGCCAGCCAGCAGGGCAAATACCTTGATTTCCGCTGGCCGGAGTACAACTGGTATGGGCGCAGGAAGAAGCCAAATTCATTGTTTGTTGCCATTCATATAATCCGCCTTCGGCAGTACACATTGAAGCGGTGTTGTTATAGCAATACTTTTGGATTGTTCCATTAACTCCGTTAAGCTGGCAGGAAGCGTAATCAGCTGTTTCACAGTAACAGCTAACGCCATCTATGGCTAAGGTTTCACCTATGTGGCCGGTGCAGGCGGCAGTAACGCTGGCTGCTGCCGGGCTGTTTACTTGCGTGCCGATATTTAGATTTTGCGCCATCCAGCACTGGTTGCCAATAGTCACGGTTTGGTAGGATTGGTTATCACGGCCATCAACCAAATAATCACCGCACTGCCATTCGTTTTTAAAGTAAGAACCAAATCCGGCGTTAAAATCGTTTTTAATTTGGGCAGGGCTTTGAGCATAGGCGTAGATTTTTAAATCATCAATTTTGCCGTTAAAATATCCACTGGCAGCGGCGCCAGCCCGGCCTATGGACCAGGAAGAAACAGCGCTGGGGTTAGTGGCGGTAGTAACCATATTATCCAAAGCTCCATTGATGTATATTTTAGCTGTCCAAGCGCCGGTTGTTCCGCCTCTTACCAATGTAACATAATACCATTGGTAGGCTTGCAAGCCTGTGTTGGAAGTTATAATGGTGGAATTGCCCCATTTGCCGGAAATTTTACCGGCGGTATTGTTGAGTTGCAAAGATAATTGCTGGGTGGTATTGCCAGAATTGGAATCACCAATAATAACTTGCGCACCGGCTGATGTGCTGTTTGGCCTGATCCAAGCGCTAACCGTTGCTTCGCCTGTAACGGTTAAAGAACTGCCGATAGAAGCATAATCATCAGTACCGTCAAAGGCCAAACACTTGCCTACTTTACAGCCAGCTTGAATTTGCCAAGCAGTGCTGGTAGCCGGCGAACCGCCCAAAGATAAAGTGCCATTATAGCCATTGCCCGACCAATCGCCAACTGTTTTATTTTGGCCTTCATCCATTTTATAGTAAGCAACCGGTTTGCCATTATTATATTCCTGCGCGATTTGCCAAGGGGTTAAAACATAATTAAAAACTTTTAGATCGTCAATTTGGCCGTCAAAGGTTTCGTTTTGCCCGCTATTATTACCAATTAATACATTAGTTGTTCCTGCTACATTAGAGCCCGAATTTGTAGTAGCCACATTATTACCATTGATATAAATTTTACTAATACCCCTGACGGTTCTGGTAACTGCAACGTGATACCAAGTATTTAATAGTATCAAATTAGCAGGTGTCGGCGTTAAAGTGCCGTTATTAAGAAACATTAAAGTATTATTGTTTGGAGAATAATAGGTTGAACCATTAACAAAAAACCCCATAGTGCCGCCGTTCTCTATGATTCTACCAAGAGCATCTTCTCCATAACTATCCGCATAAATCCAAGCGGAAATGGTTATTGCTTTCGTGCCTATCCAATCCGAACCTGTATCTATTTTGGTATTGGCGCCGTCAAAATCATAAGCTCGGCCGATTTTACCTTTAACAAAACCTTTGGATGCGCCTTTGGTAATAGTGCCGTTATGCCCTTGCCCTGAAATATCATTTAAGACAGTGCCGGATTTTTCTTCAAAATTATAACTGGCAATGGGGCCCGGGCCTTGCAAATAATCTTGCATAATTTGATCGGGCGTGCGGGCAATTCTATAAATTTTAAGATCATCAATTAAGCCGTTAAAATGATTGTAGCCCGTAGTGACAAAACCCATCCTAATGGCCTGTGAAGTTGCGTTAAAACCCTCAACCGCATTTGACGCTTCCACGTCACGCACGCCATTTATATAAATCATTTGCTTATCCGTATCGGCATTATAAACAATGGTTAAATAATACCAAGTATTTAAAGACAGCGTGGCGTTACCGGTTAAACTGGTGGCAGTACCGGCATCACGAACATAATCGGAAAACTGCATTCTTACTTTACCGGTAGTACTAAGATTTAAACTAAGGCGGGAATCGCCTTGTCCGGAACTATTTTGTTCTATATAAATATAAGGAGTTCCGGTAAAACTTCTGGCATTAACCCAGGTTTCAACGGTAACCTGGGTAGCCCCGCCTATGGTTGGGCCCAAACCACTACGATTTAAGCCGTCATCGGTACCGTCAAATTCCGCGGCATTGCCGTACACGGCTGTAGTAGTGGCATGAGCGTGATTTTGGGCGGTAAAATAGTTGTTATTGCCGGAATAATCATTTACCATGTCGCCATTGCCATCCCAAATGGTGGTGGCCTCGTCCATTTTATACCAGCCAATTAAGCCGTTTTGAGCGTTTTGCCCACCATCAAAAGTTCCCAAATCAACGGCTAAACCGTCGTTATAATCCTTTTTAATTTGCACGGGCGAAAGAGCGTATTGATAAACCTTTGGTTCGTCAATAATGCCTTTAAACCAATTGGCTGCCCCGCCATCGCTGCCTAGATATAAAGAAGTGTTTTGAGGCGTTAAAGCGGTGGAATAAGCTGTTTTATTAACTTCTACGCCATTTAAATAACAGCGAATATAAGCGCCGTCCCAGGCAACGGAAACATAACTCCATTCATTAGCTTTGACTACGCCGCCGTTGCAGGAAGAATTGCCAAAATAACCCTTTACATTGGCGCCGGAAAGCAAAAGCGCGTAAGCACTGTTTTGATCTTTATCTATAATATATTTAGTTCCAGAAATTGAAGTCGGCTTAACCCAGGCCGAAAGCGAACCGGCGGAAGTTATATCCATACCTGAACCAGTGCCATCGGTAACCGTTACCGTATCGTCAATTCCATCAAACAACAGCGCTTTGCCGAATTTACCGGTTGTCCAAGCGGTGGAAGTGCCGGTGGTGGACATATTGGTTAAAGTTCCGGCCAGCGTTCCCGGCATAGCGGCAAAAATATTATTGGCTATTGCGCCTTGACCTTCATCAAAACTCCATTGCGCCGTTGGCTTGCCGCCATTGTATTCCTGCGCGATTTGCCACGGGGTTAAAACGTAATTGTAAACTTTTAAGTCGTCAATTTGGCCAGCAAAAGAATAACCTAAAGCGCTACGAGCCCCAATAATTACATTAGAAGTTCCAAGTGCGTTTACATTATTTGAAAAGTTTTGATAAACACCATTCAAATAAATTTTTGATATTCCAGCGGAACTCCTTGTACCAACAATATGATACCAAGTGTTTAATTTTATGCTATTAGCGGGTGCGTTTGCATATCCACTGCTGTTAAAGAATATGATAGTATTATTGTTGGGAACATAGTATGTCGAGCCATTAAGTAATAAATGCATACTCCCATTACTAATAATTGTTCCAAGGGTATTAAGGGTATTTTCCCCATAACTTCTCGCATAAACCCAAGCGGAAATAGTGATATTTCCTGTGCCAATCCAATCACTGCCCGTATCAATTTTAGTATTGGCGCCGTCAAAATCATAAGCCCTGCCTACCCGGCCTTTAACAAAACCTTTTGAAGCGCCTTTGGTAATAGTGCCCGTATGCCCAAACCCTGAAATATCATTAACCGTAAGCCCTGATTTTTCTTCAAAATTATAAGAAGCAATAGGGCCCGGGCCTTGGAGGTAATCAGCCATTATTTGATCCGGCGGGCGGGCAATGCCGTAAATTTTTACGTCATCAAGATAACCGTCCCATTCATTATCACCATTAAGATCACCTATTCTAATGGCATTGGCAACCGAAGAGCCAAAACCGGATATTAAAACAGTGGCTTTTTTATCTTCCGTGCCGTTAATGTAGATAATTTGTTTATCCGTATCGGCATCATAAACTCCTGTTATATAATACCAAGTAGCGGCCGAAAGGGTGGCATTGCCGGTTAAGGAAGTAGCGGTACCGGCCGGATCTTTGCTGGAATCGCGGTAAGTTAAAACAACCTTGCCGTTGGTATTAACATACAAGCCCAGGCGATCATTGCCCGCCGTTGAGGTTTGTTCGCAATAAATACAGCTAGTAACGCCAAAATCATCGGCATAGACCCATGCAGAAACAGTGATCTGTGTTTTACCGGCTAAGGTGGCGCCTGATGGAATGGTAATATAATCATCAGTTCCATCAAATTCGGCGGCATTGCCGTATTTGGCAGTAATGGTAGCATGGGCATCGCCTGATGCGGTGCCGTGGTTGCCTATACCGGAATAATCGTTAACCCTATCGCCCGCGCCGTCCCAGGTGGTTGTTGCTTCATCCATTTTCCACCAGCCAACCAAACCTTGATAAATATCCTGCTCGCTTGATGGCGAAATGCTTAATTTTGCCGAAACGCCGCGGTTGTATTCTGTTTTAATTTGAGAATTATTTAAAACATAATTATATATTTTTATTTCATCCAAAGAACCTTGAAAATAACTTGTTTTTAAGCCAAATTTTAAATTATTTGAAGTAAAACCGGTAGCGGTTGTTACGGTAATATAATGCCAATTATTTGCCTGAATTCTGGTTCCCGCTTTGCCGTTAACATATATAGTAGGCGAAGTAAAACCGGTGGCGCTTAAAGTTCCGCCTGAAACGGTAATATAATGAGTGCCGCCATCAAAATCTATAATATCCTTGGTTAAATTTTTGGCATTTAACCAAAAACCAACGGAATTAACAGTTTTATTAACATTACCGACATTTACATAATCATTTACCCCGTCAAACTGCAAGGCCTTGTTAACTTTGCCGGTTGTCCAGGCGGTGCTGGTGCCGGTGGTACTCATATTGGTTAAAGCGCCGTGATTACCCATGCCGGATCTGTCGTAAACGGTTGCGCCAAAACCTTCATCAAAACTCCAATAACCAACCGGTCCGCCGCCGGTTTCTTCGGATGTGCCGGCAGTGGCAACTACTCTGGGATCGGTAGTGGCAAATTTCCGCCAAAGGATGTTGTCTATGCGGTCAGAGGCATTGAAAACATTACTGTAATTAAAGAGATACGCGGAAGTGGTGTAAGTATTGTCTGTGGCAGTGCCAATAGTTGTCCAAGTTGAATTTCCATAAACACCGCCTTTAATATAAGCTGTAAATATACCCGCGGTTGTTCTGGTTATTTTAAATCTATACCAAGTAGAGATAGCGATATAGTTAACGCCAGTTACTATTAAATTATTATTTGAACCAATATTATTTTTCAATATGTAAAATCTGCCATTTCCATCTTGTAGACATGCACTATATCCTTGAAATGAATTTACCCAACCCACCCTATCACTTATAAAACCAACTATTTCATTATTTGTATCCGCACCTTTATACCAATTAAACTCCCAAGTTCCATAGGCCTTAGTTGAAGGAGTGCTGATTCTGCCCGCAGTGCCATTTACCAAATATTTATCCGTTCCGGCAACGGAATAGGCACCGGAAGAAACTGTCCAAGGCCTGGGGCCGGCAGCGTAAGTTCCATCGGAAAAATCATCAAAAAAATCAGGGAAAACCTTGTTGCCGTCGCGCTTATCCGGAGCTGATGGATTTCCATAATACATCATTACGGTGCTGGTGGCGTTTTTAGGCATGCTAGGCATTTTAACGTAAACCGACATCATGGTTGAAGTGGCATCTATAAACCAATAATCAAGCAAATTACCTGCTGAATCTGTAAACCTTAAATCCTTAAAATCATTGCGCAGTTTGCCGGCAGACCAGGCAGTGCGCAAAGCCAAGGTTGAGGTAGACATTTCCACCTGGAAATCTATTAAATCTTCCGTAGTAGAGGCGTTGAATACGTCAAATTGCTGCCTATAATGCCATTCGTCGTTAAACCAAGCCGCGGCTTGGGTTGTTTGCGTATTGTGTTTAAAAATGAAGAATGAGGAAATTAAAACAATCAGGGCAACAAAAATGGCGGCGCCGATAACCCAACGGTTTCTACCTCCCCTAACCCCTCCTAATCTAGGAGGGGAAACGACCACCCCCTGCCCCCTCCTTAAAAAGGAGGGGAAAAGGCGCGGGCGCGATGCGGATATAAATAATGGCGGTTTTGGCGGTAGGGGCACAACATGTTGTGCCCCTACATTGGTATCACCCACATTTTTGGCAACACCAACAGCGCCCGCGCCGCCCGCGGATTTGCGATTATTCGATTTTTTTAAATTGATTATATTCGGCATAAATTATTTCGTATTTTATTTCCAAAAGATGTGTTTTTTAACATATAACGGAATTATAGCGTAAAAATAAATTTTTATTTCATAAATTTGGAAAAACTTTGCGGAGAAACCACGCGCAATTCTTCACGGCCTTTTAAATCCTTAGTGTAAATATCCTTAATTCTTTTAGGCAGGCCGCGATCTTGCCATTTAAATTCAAAACCGTCCACTGCTCCGTTTACAACTTCCACCAAATCAATCTCCTCGCCTTTATACGAACGCCAGAAATAAAGGCCGGCAAAAGACCCTAATGCCTCATGGCGCTTAATTCGCTCCGCCACGCAAAAGTTTTCCCAAAGCTGGCCAAAATCCTGCCGTTTTTCTATGGGAGTAAAATCATTCAAGATGGCGTTGCGGATGCCCAGATCGTAAAAATAATATTTTTTCTGCTTGATAATGGATTTTCTCTTGTTGCTAAAATACGGCTTTAAGGGAAAAATAATGTATAGTTTTTCCAGAATATCCAAATAGCCGGCCACGGTCTTGCTGTCTATGCCTATCACGGCCGCCAATTCATTCTTGGACACTTCACCGCCCAGCTGCAAAGCTAAGGCCTTAAGCAATAGTTCCAGTGAACGGGGATTTTTAATATATTCAATGTTTAAAACATCCTTGAACAGGTAATTAGCGGCGATATTTTGAATAATCTTTAGCCGCGTTTCATCATTTTTGGCCGTTACCGTTTCGGGATAAGAACCATACACTAAAAATTTGTTCAATTCAAACAAACGGCCGGCCTCGGCTTCGCCGAATGAAATAGGATACATGTTATAAGAAAAATACCTGCCGGTTAAGGGCTCGTTAACGGTATTGGCAAGTTCAAAGGCCGATGAACCCGTGGCGATAATTTTAAGCTTAGGAAGAGCGTCAAAAATAACTTTAAGCTTAAGGCCGATATCGGCAATCCGCTGGGCCTCGTCAATCACCAGCAAATCATAACCGGCAAACTGACTAACCATCTCCCGCGAAGGACTGGCCAATTTTTCGCGATCGTCAATAAAATCCCCATTGATATAAACGCTATTAGGAAAACGTTCCAAAAAACCTTTAATCAAGGTCGTTTTACCAACTTGCCTAGGGCCATAAATAATCAAAATTTTATTTTCTTGAAGGTTTTGTGAAATTTTTTCCTCCAAATAACGCTTTATATTAGCCATAATTTTAATAATAGTAATTTTTTGGAATACACTCCTTATTTTATACTTAACAAAAATTTAAGTCAATTGTTGATATTCTACTCTACCTCCCCTAACCCCTCCTAATCTAGGAGGGGAAAAATAGAAAAATAGACAAATCAATCCTTTAAACACCTTACAGAGAAGCCGAAGTTCTTACTAAATGTATCCCTAAAGACGGTAGAATAATTGACGTACAAGAGCCGGGACCAAGTATACAAAGCCTCATCCTGCAAGGAAGACCAGAAGCTGGCGTAGGAAGCACGGCCATTAAACGCACCGGTAACATTGCGATAGCCGGCTAACAAGGCATTAAAGCCGCTCGTTCCGCAAGGCGTTCTGCCTTGGCACAAACCGGAGCCTCTTAATTTATCGCCTTGGGTGGTGCCTCGCCAATCTGCGGCATCTGCCTGGGCTTGAGACATACTTTGATTTATTTCCAAAATTTTAAATTCCGCATCTGTTGGAATGTGCCAGCCGGATGGGCAAATGCCTTTATTGCCCGAGGCAGGAGTACAGCTGGAATGGGCGCAGGAAGAAGCCAAGTTCATTGTTTGCTGCCATTCGTACAATCCGCCTTCGGCCGCGCACATGGAAGCTGTATTATTGTAGCAATACTTTTGGATTGTTCCGTTTACGCCGTTTAACTGGCAGGAAGCGTAATCCGCTGTTTCGCAGTAACAGCTGGTGCCGTCTATGCTTAATGTTTCACCGATATGGCCGGTGCAGGCGGCAGTTACGGAAGCGGCGGCCGGGCTGTTTACTTGCGTGCCGATATTTAAGTTTTGCGCCATCCAGCACTGATTGCCGATTTGGATTGTTTTATAAACTTTTCCATCTCTGGCATCAACCAGTCCGCTGCATTTAGTGGTGATGCCGGCATCATAGGATTTGTAAAGATTTTTAACTTCACCCGCGCTTAAAACCCTGTTGTAAACTCTTAAATCGGAAATCTTGCCGTCAAAAGTTCTATCTTGAGCATTTCTATTGCCAATAATTACATTAGTTGTGCCAGCAACAGGTCCAGCAGTTGCAGAATGTTGATTTGCAGTTCCTGATAAAACACCATTGATATAAAAATTACAATGAGCATCATTATCATTATTTCTGGTTACAACTACGTGATACCAAGTATTTAATTTAATTGAATTAACGCCAGATCCACCATAAGTAACACCATTTGAATAAAATATCAACTCATTAACTCCTCCCGAATACAGAAACAATATTAGATTACCATTATCAATTATTGTTCCAAGACCATTTCCTACTTCCCCCCAGCCATCAGCATAAATCCAAGCTGAAATAGTAACTGCCTGCGTGCCTATCCAATCCGAACCAGTATCTATTTTGGTATTGGCTCCGTCAAAATCATAAGCTCCGCCGAAAGCCCGGCTGATGCGCCTGCTGTAATAGTTCCGATTCTGGCATAAGGCGAAGTATCGGCAAATTTGGTGGAACTTTGCTTGGCGGCGCGGTTTAAGGGGAAATGAGCAATCAGGCCTTTATCCAAAGAATTGGTTTGCACCACAGGGTCGTAGGATTTGTAAAGATTTTTAACTTCGGTAGCGGATAAGGCACGGTTGTAAACTCTTAAATCGGAAATACGGCCGTCATAACCCCTTCCATCACTAAAAAGATTGCCGATAATTAAAGGATTAGCAGTGGTAATGCCTGATAATGCTGCTTGGGTTTTACCATCTTTAAATACGCCATTAATATACATTGAAGCATACGCAGCAGAATTTACCGTTACTAAAACGTGTTGCCAGGCGCCTAAAGTAATTGGGGCATAGATATCTCCTGTATTTTTTATGTTAAATAGAACCGAATTTTGACCCCCAGCCACTATAGTCACAAGCGCAAACCCATTTACTGCGAAACTACTGTCACTTTTATCAACAATTCTTCCCTGTTCGTTTTCACCCAAACTATCGGATTTAATCCAAACAGAGATAGTAAAGCCATTTTGAAATTCTGAATTTGAAGTCCAGTTAGTAACAATTTTGGTATTGGCTCCGTCAAAATCATAAGCTCCGCCGGCCAGGCCCTTTTGGAAAGCCCGGCTGATGCGCCTGCTGTAATAGTTCCGATTCTGGCATAAGGCGAAGTATCGGCAAATTTGGTGGAACTTTGCTTGGCGGCGCGGTTTAAGGGGAAATGAGCAATCAGGCCTTTATCCAAAGAATTGGTTTGCGTGCCGGCGGCAATCACAAAATTAACGTTTATAAAAGCGTTGGTAATTATTACCGTGATGATGAGATATACGCGTAGATATTTATTTAATTGCTGTTTCATAGTTTTTCTACCTCCCCTAACCCCTCCTAATCTAGGAGGGGGAAAATGCGACTCCTCCCCCTACTTCCTATACTTTCTCCCCCTATCTTAGGGGGAGATTAAGAGGGGGTATATAAAGGGGGAGGCTGGGAGGGGGTAAATCGCCCTATTGACACAGTTTTTTAATTTGCTATAATACGAATATCACTACGAAAAAGACCCTATTAAGGTTCGTCCTTAATGGGGGCTTTTTCTATTTATCCAATTTAAGGAAATTTTATCTTTTATATCATTTAAATACGTAATCGGGGCATTGGTTCTTTTTAATAAAATTGAACATTTTTCCTGGATACCGGGCGATAAAATAATCCTTAATTTATCCTTGGCCTGCAAAAATTTTACCAAACCGGCATAATCGCCGTCGCTGGTTACAATAATATCTTGATCGCATAAATTTTCATAAGCATCGCTTACCGCCTGTAAAACCAAATCAGCATCGCAATTCCCTTTGGCCTGACCTTGAGAATTATAAACAACTTCTTTAAAAATCAAGGTAAACCCTGCTTCCTGCAAAGCGGTATATAAATCCTTTTCTTTGGGAATTAAGCCGATAAAATAGTAAGCCCTGGAAACCTGATATTTATCTAAAAGCCATTTTCTAAACCTTATAAAATCAATATTCCAGCCGGAATTATTAACTCCCCTGTAAAGATTATTTCCGTCTATGTAGGCAAAATTGTTGTTCATAATTATTTACTTTGTTATTTTTACCTCCCCCTGCCCCCTCTACTCCCGACACTACCTCCCCTAACCCCTCCTAATCTAGGAGGGGAAAAGATGCGCCTCCTCCCCCTACTTCCTATACTTTCTCCCCCTACTTCCTATACTTTCTCCCCCTACTTCCTATACTTTCTCCCCCTATCTTAGGGGGAGATTAAGAGGGGGTATATAAAGGGGGAGGCTGGGAGGGGGTATGGAAAGGGATATGTTATCTATTATCATACACAAATTCAATCGTCACGGTTACATTGGTTACGCCCTCGGTTGAGGAAACAACATCAACATACATGCCATCATCAGGCGTTAAATGGTATTGCAAATCATTCTGTTCAATCTTATAGAATCCGCCGCAGGAATATCCGTCCAAATTGGCGATTACATTGCCATTCTTATCTTTCAAAACCATTTGCAACACGCCGCCGTCGGCGCAGGAATATTGAACCTTCACGCCCAGCACGGTAATGTTTTCCGAAGGCGACCAGGCGTTGGCAGAGGATCCCCAAATATGATCGCCGGAAACAGGAGCGGATAAATAAGCCGACATGGTATCTTTTCTAACGTTTTCTTTGAAATTATAAACCACGCCTTCCAGATTAAGGTTAATGGTGTCGCCGGGGGCGCCAACGTTAAGTTCGGCGCCGGCTGACGATAAAACCACGGGAATACCGCTGGTGGCGGATGTCAAAATCACGTTGCCAACCACCTTTAATGCCGTGCCGGCGCCGGTATTTACCACGGTCAAAGTAGAAGAAGCAGTGGGCGAACTGATAACCACGCTATCCCCTGTTGTATTCTGCGGATTAATGGCCACGGTGCCGGAAGCGGAAACGTTGAATAAATTAAAGCCGGCGTTTTGAATGTTGAATAATGAAGCCGTTGGATTATTGTTATTGCGAAAATAATCATTCTGCCGGAATTCGCCTTCACCGGTGTATTTAAGGTAGGTATCGTGGGCGGAAGAAATTATTGTGCCCTTGGCTACTTCAAAATTGGTGCCTGTTCCCGATAAGGTGTTATAGGAAGAAATAATGTTGGGCGACGCATAATTATGCGTCGGTACATCTGCGCCACAATCCTGGTTGGTAGTAGTATTAATACAAATCGTTTTAATATCGGCGATAGATGATGATATAGTGGAATAGGAAACGGCCACGGTAGAGGTGGAAACAAAAGTTAAACCATTCTGTAGCGACGCATAATTATGCGTCGCTACAATACCATAAGCAATATTGCTGATATTTAACCGATTAATCGTAATATTGCTGTTGCCATTAACCTCAACCGCCGTACCATTAATGCCTTCACTGCCTGACCAAGTAAGATTAACATCTTCCAAGGTTAAATCAGTTGACGATGCTGATACAACTGCCTGACCTGTTATATCACCGGCCAAGGAAAGTTTAAGATTAGAAACCTTAACACTTGCTGTTGTTGTGGCATTTACTCCTGCAACTAAAGCTGATTTATTGATACCTAAAATTGTCGTGCTGTCTTTACTTTGTCCGATTATCTCTACAAACGGTTTTAACACAATTTGTTCGTTATACACGCCGGAGCCGACTCTAATGGTCCAACGGTTATGTTCCGAAGCGGAAGTTATGGAATTAAGGGCATCAGTAATGGTCCTGAATTTGCCGCCCTGCTTGGCCACGGTAATTTCGTTGGCGCGTTCATTGGAAATGGAAGTAATGGCCGAAATGGAAGTTTGCACCGTAGCGATGATAACCGACCCCCTCTCTTTCTCCCCCTTATCAAGGGGGAGATTAAAGAGGGGGTTGGGGGTAGTTGTAGCCAAAACATTACCCTCATCCGTCATAAAAATATAATTGGTGGAAGAAGCATTTACGGCCAAATTGCCAACGGCCGCCGTATTAACCTTAACGCCGTTAACATAGCCCTGGCCCGCGGAAATATTGATTTGCAAACCGGCTGATTGCTCGGCTAACCAACCATAGTCAATGTAATCGCTGTCAACTTTGCCGCGGTTGGTTTTATCCAAGAATACGCCGGCATTGCTGACTTTGGCATACTGGTCGCCGGTGGATTCAACGCGAGCGCCTTGAGCCACGTTAATATCGCCCAACACGCCGTTAAAGTTATTATTATAAGTTAAAACCCGGCCGTTTTGGGCGCTTAAAGCCGTGCCGATAATTGAGCTTAAATCGGAATTCATCACCGAAACATCGGCGGCGCCCAAATTAACAATGCCTTGGGTGAAGTTTGAATTAAAAGTTAATTCGCTTAACATGATTTTGCCCGAATTTCCAGTAATGCTTACGCCCACGGCCGGATTATCGGTAGCGGCATCCAATTTCAAATCCTTCAAGATTATTTCCTTATTATCGTTATTAATGGAAACAATCATCGGCTCGCTTGAAGAATTGTTTGAAGAAATCGTGGCGCCTTCCAAACGGGCATTGGCGGAAGCGATTACTACCGGCGATTTATCGCTCTTAACGGTTACCAAACCGCTGCCTTCGCCCACCACGTCCACGTAATCTTTCAAGATAATTTGTTCGTTATAAACGCCCGGCGCTACTTTGATTAAATACCGATTTTCATTGGAATTATCATTAATGGAGTTTAAAGCCTTGGTAATGGTTTTATAATCGCTGCCGGACGAACCCACGGTAATTACCTTGGCCAGCGGCGCAAAATAGGTTCCCAAATCCACCAAAACTTTTATTTTGCCTTGGCCTTCGCTTAAATCTTCGGCAGCAATGCCTAAAACTCCGGCGCCCGGGCGGGTAGCCAACTGGGCGTAACCGGCCGAATCGGCAGTGGTTAATTTATCGCCTCTCTTGATAGATCCATTTTCCGCTGAAACATTAACGATTGCCATGCCCGAAACAATAACAGGTAAATTGTTTTCATGATTATTTTGTCCAAAAATCGCTGCAGAATTTGTACCAATCACACCAATAATTTCGCTGGAATTAGCCAAAGCAGCCACCTTGCCTTGTGAAGTTCCGCTGGCATTAACAACCACTATATTACCGCTTATTAAATATTCACCTGTTAGATTCATCATTTGCGCTATGCCCTCTTTGGCAAATTCAATGGCGCCGGCCACGCGGATATCGCCGACCACGTATAAATCGCCGCGCACTCCCAAATCGTCGTTAACTAAAAGGTCGCCGCCGTTCATTACGAAATCAGGATACTCGGGCAATGCTACCTGTACGGGCGCGCCACGGCGCGCACCGACAATCGCATTATCACCAAATAGAGCGTTACCCGATGAAGCGGCCAAATACAAACCGTAATCGTCAAGATTCATATTTTGCATATTGGCCATGTCGGCGGCCACCACAATCTTGGAAGAATTCAATTGTTTGGTATAAATATTGGCAGCCGAGGCGGCAGCGCTTCCTATATTATAGAAGTTGTCCGCGGCAAACTTGATATCGCTGCCTAATTTGGCATTCAAAACTACCAAGTCGGCAGTATTGGCATCTTTGCCGAAAATATAATTGCCGGTAAAGGTCTGGGTATCGCCCTGCAACAAAGCGATTTCCACCGGCAAAGCGCTTACCATGATTTTGCCTTTAGTGGAAATAGTAGCCAGCTTAATATCGGAAATAGCGGCATTAGTGGCAATCTGGCCATCGGTAATTAAGCCGAATGTTTGAGGATTATTAACCGACTTGTAATCCGGATTAACAAACATGGAAATAAGGCCGTCGGTTGAAGCGCCGGCGCCGTTAAATGAATCCAAAGCCGTGCCGATAATTTTGGAAGTATCGCCTTCGTTGAACTTCATGGCATAACCGGCAATAGGCGCAACGGTTAATAAATCGCCCGGCTTGATTTCGCCATTAACATTAGAAACTTTTGTTGGAATCCTGCCAACCAAAGCCACGGGATAGCCGATTACTTCGGAACCCATAATAATGCCGGGAGTTTCGGAGATTACGCCGATAACATTATTATCGTATTCGCCTGTTGTTTTAATAATATAGCCGGGATTATTGGGATCGGCCATAACCAAATCACCGGCTGCCAAATGCTCTACCGACGGATAATTTTCGGCCACATCCGATCCGGCGGTACCGAAAGAACGGGCGGTAACGCGGCCGGTGGTAGAGGCCTGGCAATTGCCGTCGTTATCAACGCAAATTCCGCCATAGCCGATTTGAATGCCGGTAGCCGTAGCCACTGCTCCATTATTAGGCCCGAAAGTAAAGGTTCGCAGTGAAGAAGTGGTTAAATTATTTATATTAAAAATATTAGTTCCCCAATGGTCTTTAATATTAACGGCGTTAGCCGAAGTTTGGGTTAAGGCAATGGTAGTGGTGCCGTAAATTTCCAAAGCGTCATCTATTACCACTACGCCATTGTTGGCCGCGGTTAAGGTTAAATCAACGCTAGCCGACGGATTATATGTTCTGATAGTTAACGGATTCTCCCCTGTTATATAGGAAGCGGTGCCGTTGGACATTAAAATATCTCCGGCAACTCCAACATCGCCTGATTGGGCAATTTGCAGAGGCACGTTGGAAGTAATTTGAACATCGTTAACCGTTAAAGCGGTTGTGTCCCTGACTTGGAAATTAAATCCCGGGTCCCTGCCGGTGGCGAATAATGTGGCAGTTCCAGAAGCATTAACGGTGTTGGACCAGTAAGCGGTTGAATTGTAGCTTAAACGCAGTTGTTCGTTAGTGCCTTGA
This sequence comes from Candidatus Komeilibacteria bacterium, assembly GCA_026396575.1. Taxonomy (GTDB): domain Bacteria; phylum Patescibacteriota; class Patescibacteriia; order UBA1558; family UBA10009; genus JAPLWM01. Next base: position 46,157 of record JAPLWM010000016.1, on the reverse strand, counting down.
ACGTGCAAATAAGCGGAAGGATTGCTTAAGCCGATGCCAACTTTGCCAGTGGATTCTACGGTTAATAAAGTGGCATTAGTGGTTGAAGCAACTCTAAGTAAAGGCAGGCTTGTTTGAGCGGTAGCGGAAATGGACACTCTGGCTGAAGGAGTGGAAGTGCCGACTCCTAAACGCCCTAAACCGCTGGAGCTCTCTTTAAATACCAAGCGGGAACTTGAAGCTATTTTTAAATCTATAAGATTGCCGGTATAAGTAGAAGGAACATCAACCTGGAACACGGAAGCTAACGAGCCTGGACTGGCTAAAGATAATTTAGCCGCGGGCGTGGTGGTGCCGATACCTACATTGCCTATAAATACCGAGTTGCCATTAACCGTCAATTTGTTGGAACCGGCAGCGCCGCCAGAGCCAACTATTGTTTGGCCGTTGCCTAATACTTGGAACAAAGTAGCGCCGGTGGTGGAAGCCACTGTAAATAATTTTGTAGAAGCGGCCTGCTGTAAAGCGGTGGTAACGCTTAACACCGATTGAGGAGTGGTGGTGCCAATGCCTACGCGGGTAGCATAAGTTGATTCGGAACCATTGTATAATCCGGCAACTTCACCGGCTGATAAAACTCTATTATATACTCTTAAATCGGAAATGCGGCCGTCAAAGGTTACTGTTTGTCCTGTGCTATTTCCAATTATTACATTTGTAGTACCTGCTTCTGGAGTTCCAAAATTATGATTTGCTTCACCTGACTGAACTCCATTTATATAAATATTTCCTGTTCCTGCTGAATTTCTTGTAACCACAACATGATACCAGTTTCCTAAAGTTATTGAATAACTTGCTGAATGAATAATAGAAGCATTATTATTGCTTGCCCAAATATTTTCAACATAACCTTCATCTGTTGTTAATTTTACCCCTATAAATAATTTATTATTAAAAAGAATCATCCCGTTGTCACTTTCTCCCCACCCATCCGCATAAATCCAAGCCGAAATAGTAACTGCCTGTGTGCCAATCCAATCCGAACCCGTATCAATTTTGGTATCGGCTCCGTCAAAATCATAAGCCGATTCCATTCTGCCAGACCAGTCAGCCACAAAACCAGCGCTGGAGCCAGCTGTTATGGTGCCATGATGTTCATTGCCCGAAATATCGCTCATTTTGCCATTTTGGCTGTCGCGCTTGCCTAGCGGATACCAAGCCAGCAAGTCCTTTGTTCCTGTGGCAAACCATGGTCCGCCCCAGCTGGCAGCAGTATTGCCGTTAAATGATCTGCCTGAAACTGAACCGGCAACTGTTAAATTGGCAACAGGAGTGGTAGTGCCAATGCCAACCAAACCACTGCCTTGAACTTGAAACAGCGAAGCGCCGGTGGTGGAAGCAACGGTAAATAGTTTGTAATTTGAAGCTTGTTGAGCCAAGGTAGAAACAGACAACATTGATTTGGGTGAAGTTGTGCCGATGCCAATCTTATCTCTAAAAATTGATTGTCCGTCAATTGCTAATGTGCCGGTGGCGTAAATATTGCCTCTGGTTTGTATGTTGCCGGTAGCGGCGGTAATGGTTGCTCTGCCGCCCACGGAAAAATTGCCGGCAAAAGTTTGATTTCCAGTAACAGCCAATGTTCCTTGCAGAGTAGTGTTGCCGGCAACATTTAAAGAACCGGTAAAGTTGGCAGCCGATGTAATAGTTTGGCCATTGATAAGGCCGGAAGTAATGGTGCCGATGTTGGTTAGATTGCCGGAGTTATCTATTCTGGTTACGGAGTTGGTTTGAATTACACCGCCGGTAGTATTAATATTGCCGGCAGTTGTAAGCGAGCCGGTAAAGTTGGCAGCGCTGGAAATTGTTTGGCCGTTGATTGTAGAATTAAATGTGGCAGGATTGCTAAAAAGCGAAGCGCCAGCGACTGTTAATGAATTGCCAATATAGTAACTGCCGGTTGTCGTGGCATTGGCGTTTGTTTTAAAATCACCTCCAACATAATACTTGCCGGTAGTTGTAGCATTGCCGGTAATAACAGTATTGCCGTTTATGCTTGTATTTCCATTGCCTAAAACTTGGAATAGTGAAGCACCGGTGGTTGAAGCCACGGTAAATAATTTAGTATTTCCGGAAGCTTGAGCTAAAGTGGAAACAGAAAGCACGGATTTTGGAGTATTGGTTCCCACTCCAACATATCCTCCGTCTTGGACTTTAAACACGGTCGTGCCAGCGTCATTCAACCTTAAAATATCCGAAGTGCCTCTTTGGTCAAACATGGCAACGATATTGCTGGTTGAAGAAGCCGCGAATTTAGCAGCAGGAGTAGTGGTGCCAATGCCGATTTTACCCGTGCTTAAAATATTACCGGTACCGTCTATGCCTGTGCCAAAAATAAGATTGCCGATATTTAACTGATTGGAAGCCGTTGCCGAAGGCGCGTTAATATCGTAGCCGATAACGATATTGTTGGAACCGGTAGTAATGTTATCACCCGCTTGATAGCCTAAATAAATATTGTTTGAAGCGGTGGTTTGAATGTAGCCGGCGCCATAGCCAAAAGTGGTATTATTTAAGCCGGTAGTATTATAAAAAAGCGTGCCATAACCAACAGCGGTATTATTTGAGCCAGTGGTATTATATTTCAAGGTAGCGGCTCCAACTGCTATATTAGTTTTGCCGATGGTATTGAATTGAAGCGTATCCGCCCCAATGGCCGTATTAGCCTCGCCCGTAGTATTACCCATAAGAGCCTGGCTGCCAAAAGCTGAATTATAGGTACCCGTAGTATTACCCATAAGAGCCTGGCTGCCAAAAGCTGAATTATAGAAGCCGTAAACAGAAGATGGATTATAAGTACTTATTCCGGCATTAACGCCGATAAAAGTATTGTAGAAATTAGAACCGCCCGATCTTACTTCAATACCGGTGGTGCCGTTGGAATTGGCAAAAGAAGCAATAGCGGTTGATTTGGTTAAAAGCTTTACGGAAACAGTGTCAATCCTGCCGGAAAAATCAGCGGTCGGGGTAAAGATTAAGTTACCGGTATCGTTGGTGGTAATAATTTGGCTTACAATATTATAAAGAGTGCTAATGCGGTGTCCTGAAACTCCGCCTAAGGTAACATTAACTTCTCCGGCCGTACGGTAATCCACCGTGTAAACAACCTCATAAGTGCTGCTGGCAATTACGGAAACGTTTTGGGATAATGTATTGGCGCTGTCTGACAGGCGGGAAATGGAAAAAGTCGCGCCGGAGCCGGCTCCGCCGGTTACAGTTTTGCCAGCGCCAACTGCGTAACCAGTTCCGGCTGAAGCAATGGTTACAGCGGTAATAACTCCCGAAGAAACCGTAGAAACTGTTAAAACAGCATTGCCGCCTCCGCCCGTAATGGTTAAAGTGTTGCCAACGGCATAGCCGGTGCCGCCGTTATCTATGGTTACAGCCGCGACCCCGCCGGTAGTGCCGGTATAGTTCATTCTGGAAGAACTCCAAGACCAAGTTCCGGAATATGTCCAATTGGCGGAAGGATCTGTTGAAAAAAGGCCGTTAGTTACCTGATCGGCGCCGATTGCGCCAACACTATTAGAGGTTCCTTGAACGGCTAATTTGTAAGAAGGCGTGCTGGTGCTAATCCCCACGTTGCCATTAGCCAAAACCGTAAGCAAACTGGCGCCGGTTGTTGAAGCAACAGTAAATAATTTGGTATTTCCGGAAACTTGAGCCAGAGTGGAAACGGATAAAACGGATTTGGGAGTGGTTGTTCCTATGCCAACCAAACCACTATTAGAAACGGTTAAATAATTACTGGCGCCTTTATGAATCCGCAAGGCGGTTTGCGTGGAAGTGGCGTACAATTTGGCATAACCGCCATTATAAACGCCAAAAGCCAAATTTTTATCTATAGTTGATGAAGCAACGCCGTCATAAAGCCCTAAAATTTTACCAGTGCCTTGCTGGCCAAAGGCAATCAAATCAGTTGAAGAGGTAGCCGTAACCGTCAAAGCAGAAATTCCAACCGAAGTGGAAGTGGAAACATTAATGGCAACCGGTCCGCCAAACATGGCGCCCTTGCCAACATTTAATCCGCCTTGGATTTGCATGCCGCTGTTAAACTGCGCCATGGAATCAACCACCATATTGCCAACTTTAAGAGTGCCGATTTCTGCATTATTTACCGTAAGCCCCGAAATATCAATAATTGAAAGAGAGTCATTGCCATCATTGGCAGTATAGGCGTAATTGCCGGCAACGAATAATCCAAAAGCGCCGGCAAGTTCGTTATTGCCACCAGGATTTTTAACTTCAGCAATAAAAACAGGATCCAAGGGATTGGAAATATCAATTACGGCAAAGGATCCCCGTTCCAAGGCAATGTAAGCGTAATTGCCGGAAACAACTATTCCCGAACCGCCGCCTAACGAATAATCTCCGGTTCCACTTCCCGGACGCGGACCGCGCTCTTCGGATACTATAGTTGGGCTTGTTGGGTTGGAAATATCAATTATCGTTAAGGCGTTTCTTTGTTCCGAAACTACATAAGCGTATTTACCCCTTACAAAAAGCCCTCTAACGGCATCAAGCGGTCCAAACGCAACCGCACTGGGATGAAGTTCCGAAACAAATCTTGGAGAAGCCGGATTGGCAACATCAATAATCACAAAAGAATCCCTGCTATAACCAGTTACATAGGCATACCTGCCGGAAACAAACACCCCTGCAGCACCGTCAAGTTCGTTATTGCCATTGGGATTTTTAACTTCGGAAACAAAAACCGGATTGTAAGGATTGGAAATATCAATAATGGCTAAAGAATCCCTGGAAACATTTGCCACATAAGCATAATTGCCCGAAACAAAAATATCATAAATGCCATCCAATAATCCATTGGCGCCATTCGGCCTTAATTCGGAAACAAAAACCGGGTTGTAAGGATTGGAAATATCAACAACTGATAAAGCATCACGGTCTTGGCTGGTTATGTAAGCATATTTGCCTTGGACAACAATCGTTCTGGCGCCGTCAAGCTTGCCATTGGCGCCATCAGGCCTTAATTCGGAAATAAAAGTAGGGCTTGTTGGATTGGAAACATCCACTATAACCAAAGCATCCCTGTCGTGAGCTGTCATGTAAGCGTAATTGCCAACCACATAAACTCCTCTAGTAAAATCCAAAGAGCTGGTGGATAATTGGCCGACCCAGGTTGGATTTATAGCTTTGCCAGCGATAGTTGTATTTCCACCAGCCGAAACTTTAAAGAACGAAGCGTCGGTTGTTGTAGCTAAAATTAAATTTGAAGAAGTGCCAATGCGGAATAAATCATAAGTTTGGCCCGGCTGGCTTTGGATGGCTAAAGTTGCGGCCGGAGTTGAAGAGCCGATCCCCACTTTATTGCCGCTCGGATTTAAAAGTAAATTTTTAGAATTATTCGTTTGAATGGTTAAATCGGTATTGTAAACCGCGATGGAAGTGGAACTTAAGCGCACTAATTTATCGGCGGTATTAACGGCGCCAATATTTAAATCGCGGTACAAGGAAACATCGCGCCAGCGCTTGGTGTTTGCCAAACTGCCGATATCATAAGTATTATCCAAACCGGGAATTATATCGCCGCCATAAACCGAAGTGCTGTAATAAGAGGCATTGCCCTGGTAATCAATCCTGAACTTGGTTGAACCGTTAACCTGCAAGGAAAGCAAATCGCCGGTAAAGCCGGAAGCGGCGTTAACCAGCGCCATAGTGGAAGTTGTTTGGCTGAAAGAAGAAGTGTTGTACGGCTGAATCAATAAAGCCGGCGCCGAAATTTTTGGCAAAGCGGATAAAATTGTTTGGCCGGTGTTTTTAACGCTTAAAGCCAAAGTTGAAGAACTGTACAATTCTAAAATATTGCCGGTTGAAGATTGCTGAATCCTGAATCCGCAAGGCGGTTTGCGTGGAAGTGGCGTACAATTTGGCATAACCGCCATTATAAACGCCAAAAGCCAAATTTTTATCTATAGTTGATGAAGCAACGCCGTCATAAAGCCCTAAAATTTTACCAGTGCCTTGCTGGGAAAATTGGATTAAGTCAATGGAGGATGTAGCGACAACTTTTAAAGCGGGCGCGTTAATGGTTGAAGTTGCCACATTGATAACCATGGGGCTGTTAAACATTGAGCGGTCTATCGGCACCTTAAAGAAAACCATTTGCGTTTTCGTTGCCGTTAGTTCCTCGTAAAACCAGCCAAGCCCTTCGGGGCTGTCATAAGGATGAACAACGGTTGGATATCCGCTCCCATTGGAAACCGGGTTGTAATTATGAGCAATGGTTATTATGTCATCGCTTTTCCAGCCGGAAACTCCCTTAATAATATCTTCGGGAGCGCCGTAAATAGCCCTTAATTCATTGTAAGAACGATCATAATAATAAGCCGCCGCTATCCGTTTGCCATTGGAAATATAAGTGCTAAGCCAGGGCATTTTAATGCCGCCGCTAGAACCAACAGGCGCCTTAAGATCAACATCGCCCTGATCCGTCCAGGTGTCGCCGTTATCGGAACTTACAAATTGGTGGAGCAAGTATGGTGGATAACCGCCGCCATCATCCCTGGCTAAGCCCACTATGTAATTTCCCCCCAGATAAACAAAAGAACCTTCAACGTACTCCTGATGATTGGCGCTTACTCCCGTAATAATCGGCTTGCCCCAGGTTTTGCCGTTATCAGCGCTTTTAACCACGGCAACAGTGTAAATGCCGTCATTTTGCGCGCCATAAAAAGATGCCATAATGGTATTATTGCCAATGGCAATTGTTTTGCCGTAAGCCACAAAGCTGTTATAATCTTCGCCCCTATCCATGGAAATTGGGGCCGACCAAGTTACGCCCTCATCATCGGAATAAATATATTCCGCCCTTTGCGGATTAACAGCATTATATCTGCTGTAAAAAACAATTAAACGGCCCGTTGGCGTAATGCCTCCGCCGATATTGCGCAAATCAATTCCATTTGCGGAAGCAATTGTTACCGGAGCGCTCCAACTGCCACCCTGATTAACGGATGTCTGAATTCTTATAACACCATTAAGGGTGGTTGCGTGATCAGTGCCTTCGCGGTAAACAATAATAAACTTTCCAGAAGGAAACATGTCTATAATGCCGAAAGCGTCGTATTTGCCGTTAATAAGAGGCGCTGGAACTTTAGCCGAAGAAAAATTATTAACGTTTAAACGCAAAGTATGCCCTTGCGAAGTAACCGGGCCGGCAGCCGCAACTTTTAATTGCCCGTTGCCTATCGCCAAAAGTACATCGGGCGTGCTTGTGCCGATGCCAACATAACCGCCATTCGTTACCGTCATTACCTCTGTTCCGCCGTCATACAAATTAAACAAGTCCCCTGTTCCACCCTGCCTGACGGTTAAAATGGTGTTTGTTCCGGTAGCGGAAAGCGTGGTCGTAGCGCCAAACTGGCTGCCGCCGACATTTAAAGTTCCGCCAATGGTTACATTGCCTTGGGTATTAAAATCGCCGGTTGAGGCGGTAATGGTGGCCATGCCGCCCACTGCAATATTACCTGCAAAAGTGGAAACCCCCGTCACCTTCAGGGTGGTGCCGATGGTGGCTTCCCCGACGGTGCTTAAAGATCCGGCGGTTAAGCTGTTGTTAAAAGTGGCCGGCCCAACCACCAAAAAAGTATTATTAGCGTTGGTGCCGAATTGCGCGCTGCCGGCCACGGTTAAGTTGCCGCCCACGCCCAAGCCGTTTTTAACCGACATGCTGTCCAAGGCCGATAAACTCTGAACCACTGTGCTATTGTTATAGACAGTGGTTGAACCGTATTGGGTGGTATTGCCGTTAAATGGTCCGCCGGGCGGGCCTTGAATTCCTGGCAGTCCGGCTTCGCCCTTTGCTCCAGCTGGCCCTGCCGGTCCGGCTAGCCCGGCTAAACCCTTAGGGCCGACAATGCCGACTATTTTGCCCTCGGCATTGGTAATGTAAGTAATATTTTGGCCGATTTGCCCAAATAATTGAACCGCTTCTTCGCGAGTTAAAAAGTTTTTGTTGCTAACCAGCCGGGTGTCGGGATAAAAAATATTGTGATAAGCCAGCTGGGCTAAAAACTTATCCCTAGCCAGTTGCCGGGAAAATTTATCAAAAGAAAGATTGGCCAGATCGGCTAAACCGTCGCCGACCCGTTTAAACAACCCGGCTAAAATTTGCGGCCGATCATTGCTATTTTGCAAGAAAGCAATAAACTTTGCCGGCGCTTTACCGAATAATTCCCCAAGTTGGGCAACCAGCGTTTGTCCGGTTTTAAAATTATCTTTTAATGAATTTTTAACAGCCGTTAAAAATGCTTGAAAATTGAAATTTGAAATTTGGGTATTTTTTGTTACTTGGAAATTATTACTTGTTTCTTGTATCTCATAAACACCGGCTACCTGCGGTTGAATGGTTTTCCGCTGCGCCAATTTAATTATTCCCCGGTTGAAAGAATTTCTAACCGCGAAAATTGCCGGCTGCAATTTATTTTGCGCCAGCAATTTGACGCGCTCGCCCAGCTCCGCGTAAGAATCAATTAAAGGCGAAAAAATATGTAACGACGCATAATTATGCGTCGCTGCCAGCTGACCGATAAAATTTTGAAAATCAAAATAATTTAATTTTGTTTCGGCGGCAACGGCTAAAATATCCCTGACGTTGGTTGGCGAAACAAGCAGCTTGGAAACTTGTCCGGCTGATTCGGAAAACCGCGCCAGTTTTAAAACAGCCGTGTCTAAATATTTATTGGAAAAATCATTGGCCAAAAAAACCGAACCCACTAAAATATCTTTGCCTAAATCGGCAAAGCCGCGCGCTAAATATTTTCCGGTAATTTTTACATCGGCAACATTTGGTTTTTTAACAAAGGCAATCGTATCCTCGTAAATTTTTACGGTGTCCTGAAAACTTTTACTTCCGGCTGCCAAGGAACGGCCCACGGTAGCGCTGGCGAATTTGGCAATCAAATCAAAATCTTTTTTGTAGTACTTGGCCGCCACCGGCGAGATGATAAAACTTAAAGCGGCAAAACCGGTTAAAATCAAAATTGCCAAAGCCCTCTTTAAAACCAGCGGAGTAAAAACCCGGCTCACGGTATCAGCCGCCTGGCGGGTTGTGCCAACCGATTGCTTAAAGGCGTTCTTGGTTAAACCGGGCAAATTCTGCCAACCGCGTTTTAAGCCCAACTTAGCAGCGGCCAATCCTCTTTTGGCTAAGTCGGAAAGGCGGATGGTAAAAATGTTGTTTTCCAAAAACTCCCTGACTTTTTCCTGGGCCGCCATAATCCTGCCCCGATTGTTGCCTTTAAGATCCTCGGCATGCCCTTGAATGTAACTAAAAAGGACCCTACGGGTAATTACCCAGTTGCGTCCCATTTTAACCGCCCCGATTAAACCTTTTCTGGCCAGCAAGGAAAGATATTCCTGGGAGTAAGAACACAAGCCCGAAGCTTCCGTAAGAGATACAAAGCGATCTAAATCATCAACGGTTTGAACTGGCTGGTTCTGCTCCCCCTTCGCTTTTAAAGCTTCGTGGGATACATGGTTTTGTTTTAGTTCTTTTTTGTTAAGCATGGGGACACTATTTATCGGCTATCCGATATTAATTATAACATTTTTTCAACCATTTTTACAGAGCTTTTAAACATGTCAAATAGGCCTTTCAATGAATCAAAAAATCAAGAAATCAAGCGGAAAATTGCCCTAAGTAATAGGGTTTTCGCATAATATAGTATATATCGGTAAAATCTTCAAAAAAACTTATCCACATTATAGAAGACTTACCTACTCCACAAGGACCTGATTTTTGATTTTGCCTGTTGAAAAATAAAAACTTACCCCTCCTAACCCCTCCTAATCTAGGAGGGGAATTTCCTCCTCCCCCTAATTTAGGGGGAGGTTGGGTGGGGGTATAGAAAACCAAGCCATAAATTAATAGGGCGCAAGCGCCCGCATAAAACCTATAAAATAAACCCCGCATGATTAACCCTTTACAAGATCCCTGCAAGGGCCGTTTTGCCTGCACTGTCATTGCGAGGAGCCGCGCGATCCCTCACTATCGCTCGGGACAGGCTCCACAATCCCGTTATTAATACCATTAACATCGGGATTGCCACGCCCCTTCGGGGCTCGCAATGACACGTCAAAGGCAAAACGGCCCGGCAAACAACATTGGAAAAATCTACCATATCGGCTATCCGATATTTCTTTTTAATCCAATAATGCCTTAAATAGCTATCCGATATTACTATTTTAGGCCTAAAATAAAAGATTCCCGGTTTCCCGGGAATCCCCTATCCGATATGTATAATGTTATCCGATATTACATTTTTTCCGGCGCGGCCACGCCAATTACTGCCAAAACCTCTCCTAAAACCTTGCGCGTAAGCTTAACCAAAGCGACTCTTTGCCAATCAACCTTATCCCGGTCTATTACCCGGCAATGATTATAAAAATCATGGAACTTTTCGGCTATTTCCAAAGCCAATTGAGGCAGCCTTTGCACCTGATAACCGATAATGATTTCTTCCAAAACTTCAGGATACCTTAAGAGTGATTTAATCAGCGCCAACTCCTGCCCGTTGCCGTAAGCTAGGGCCTTAATTTTTCCTTGCTTGCCCTTGGCAATCGCCTCTTGTTTTAAAATTCCGGAAAGCCGGGCATAAGCGTACTGCACGTAATAAACCGGATTCTTTTCCGATTTCTCTTTGGCCGCGTTCAAGTCAAAATCAATATGCGTATTATTGGAATACATTAAAAATAAAAATCTGGCGGCGTCGTGCCCCACTTCTTTAAGCAATTCGTCCATAGTTATGTAAGTGCCCAAACGTTTGGACATCCGCACCTCTTTGCCCTCTTTAAACAATCTGACGAACTGCATTAAAATAATTTCCTGCCTGCCTTTATAGCCCAGCGCTTCGGCGGCCGCCAACAAACCCGGCACATCGCCGTGATGATCCGCTCCCCAAATATTTATGACCCGGTCAAATTTTCTTTCGGAAAACTTATTCACCAAATAAGCGCAGTCGTTGGCCAGATAAGTAAACTCGCCGTTGCCTTTTACCAAGACCCGATCGCGGGTATCGCCACGCTCCGTAGCTTTAAACCACCAAGCGCCTTCGCTTTGGTAAAGATAATTTTTCTTTTTCAACCAGGCAATAACTTTTTCAATCTTCTTGGTTTTTCTCAACTCCTTGGTTTCGGAAAACCACCGATCAAAACGCACCCGCATCCCCTGCTCAATCGTTGCTTTAAGCAGCTCAACCAAAATAATTTTAGCAGCCCGAGCGCCAACCTTAGCCGGACCATTAAACTTTTGCAATCTTTTATGCAGCTCGGTTATGTAGTCGCCCTTATAAAGGGCTTGCTCATCCTGCAACACCGAGTGTCCCAATACCTCAATCTGCTTGCCGGCATCGTTGATTAAATATTCCTTAACTACGCCATAGCCGCACTGCTTAAAAACATTGCCTAAAACATCGCCAAAAAAACCGCCCCGGCCGTTGCCGATGGTTAATGGGCCGGTCGGATTGGCGCTGATAAACTCCAACTGAATCTTTTTAGCCTTGCCTCGCGGCTTCAACTGGCCATAAGCGCCTTTTAAAGACAGGATTTTATCCGCTTGAGCGCTTAAATAAGCTTGGCTTAAATAAAAATTGATGAACCCCGGGCCGGCTGTTTCAATTTTTTCAAAAATACCATTAAGTCCCTTAAGATTTTTCAGCTTTAAAATCAATTCCTCGGCCACGGACTGGGGCGAAATTTTAAGTATTTTAGCCGCTTTTAAAGCAATGTTGGAGGTATAATCGCCGAATTGCCCAATGGCCGGATAGTCAACTTCAACTTTTACATCCTTAAAAACCGGATTTAAATCCGTTAAGCTGGCGGTTAAAGCCGAGGCAAGCTGTTTTCTTAAGGTTTCCATAATTTTTGTTTTACAGTTTATATTTTAAGCCCGTATATTATAATGAAACAACGTCGGTTTAACAAACCCCCGGCATGAACAGTTTATCCCCAGCCTTCGCTCGCCTTTGGCGAGCTTCGGCTGGCGAAGCCAGTAGAAGGCTAGTCCGCCGAAGCTTGCTGAAAGCAAGCGCAGGCGGACAAAAATTCAAATAAACAAAGCTTGTATCTTAGGCGCATCTTTACTATTATATATGCATGCCTACGATTGCCGAAAATAAAAAAGCCCTGTTTGATTATCAAATCCTGGAAAAAATAGAGGCGGGAATAAAACTAACCGGCCCGGAAGTAAAAGTGGTCCGGGCGGGGCAAATTGACCTGAAAGGGGCATATGTTTTAATTAAGGCTCGTCCCGGGTCAAATTCGCCGGAAGCTTGGTTAACCGGCAGCCATATTCCCAAATACAAAAAAGCCGGCTACAGCCAAAGCGGCTATAATCCCGACCGCGACCGCAAGCTGCTGCTTAATAAAGGGGAAATCGCCCAGCTGATAGGCAAAACCAAGCAAAAATCCTTGACATTAATACCACTTTCAGTGTATACTGCGGGCAGATTAATTAAGGTTGGCCTGGGTTTGGGCCAAGGCAAGAAGAAATTTGACAAACGAGAAACGATTAAAAAAAGGGAATTTGACCGAAAAAAACAATTCCTAATTAAACGGGGATGACTTATCTTCGCTAGCTCACTTTTAATTTAAGGCGGCTATAGGGAAGTTGCTCGGATCTTCTTTAAAAATCGAGCGCTTGGATATAAATGCCAAGAACTTTATAGCGAGGGTTAAAAGCGCTTTCACTTTTAATTCCTTTGCTACCGTTGTAGCCTAAAAACTGCAACCATCCGCTTGGGTCTTCGCCTGTAGATCCAGTGCCGGGTGTCAACAACCAGGCTAGCTTTTTAAAGCGCCCTTCCTTAAAAAGTGAAACTTAATGGGCTTACCGAGGCGCAGATTTTGTTCTTTTATCCAGCCAAACGGAAAATTGCAAAAAGAACTATCTATAGTAGAAGTTTTATTTAAAAGTAGTTACACGCGGGTGCAAATCCCGCCATCTCCACCAGCCTTCGCTTTTGCTGAAAGCAAAAGCTTCGGCTGGCAGAGCCAGACGAAGTAGCCGTCAGGCTACGGAAGGCTGATCCGCCGAAGCTTGCTGAAAGCAAGCGTAGGCGGACAGATTCATTTACCTTCGCTTTTGCTGAAAGCAAAAGCTTCGGCTGGCAGAGCCAGACGAAGTAGCCGTCAGGCTACGGAAGGCTGATCCGCCGAAGCTTGCTGAAAGCAAGCGTAGGCGGACAAAAGTTAAAGAAAAGCGATTTATGTATGTTGTTTATATTTTAAAAAATCTAAACAATAAAATTTACATAGGATATACAACAAATCTAGATAGAAGAATTTGGTATCATAATAATGGTTTATCAATTTATACTAATAAATATAAACCTTGGAAAATTGAAACCTATATAAATTTTAATAATGAAAAGTTGGCTAAAAACTTTGAAAGATACCTTAAAAGCGGTTCAGGAAAGGCTTTCTTAAGAAAAAGATTAATTAATATATAAGTTTAAATGTTACGAACCAAAGGCAAAAGAAAAAAATTTATTCCCGTGGATAAATTCGCCTACCGGATCAACGAAAGGATCCGCTCGCCGAAAGTGCGGGTCATAGACGAAAACGGAGCGCAAGCAGGCGTTTTGGATATTGCCCAGGCCCTGGCCATCGCCCGCGAAAAAGAGCTGGATTTAATAGAAGTGTTCCCTAAAAGCGATCCGCCGGTCTGTAAAATTTTGGATTACGGCCAGTTCCAATACCAGCAATCGCGCAAAACCCAGGAATTAAAAAGCAAGGTTAAAAAAACCGAAACCAAAGGCATCCGCCTTTCCTATAAAATCGGCCAGCACGACTTGGATTTTAAAAAAGAGCAGGCCTTAAAATTTTTAAGCAAAGGCGACAAGGTGCGGATTGAAATAATTTTAAGGGGCCGGGAAAAACAATACGCCTTCAATACCCGCGATAAAATAATGGAGTTTATCAATACTTTAAAGCAGGAAACGGACGTGACCATGGAGCAGCCCCCGAAAAAATTGGGCAACCAGATTTCCGTTTTAATCGCGCCGGCAGGAAAAAACGCCGCTCCAAGCGAGAAAACTAACGAAGCTAACAATTAAACTATGCCTAAATTAAAAACCAATAAAGGAATCAACAAGCGGATTAAAATCACCAAGAACCGAAAAATGAAAATCAAAGCCGGCGGACAGAATCATTTTAACGCCCGCGAACGGGGCAATACCACCCGCAACAAGCGCCGGGACAATACCCTATCCGCCGCCAATACCCGGGGCATCGATAAAATGCTGCCTTACAGCTAAATTTCTAACTTAAAATTTAAAACCGATATTTTATGCCAAGAGTTAAACGAGGCCGAGTAAGGGCCCGCAAACGCAGCGCTTTCCTGGCGCAAGCCAAGGGCTTTAAATGGGGCCGCAAGAAAAAAATCAAGCTGGCCAAGCCGGCTATTAAAAAAGCCGGGGTTTACGCCTATCGCGACCGCCGCAATAAAAAGCGCGCGGCCCGGGGCCTATGGCTGGTTAATTTAAATGCCGCCGTCAGAAGCCAAGGCCTGAACTACAGTAAATTCATCGATAAGTTAAAAAAACAAGGCATTGCCTTGGATCGGAAAGTTTTGGCCGGACTGGCCAGGCAGCATCCGGCGATCTTCTCTAAAATCGTGGACCAAATAAAATAAATTCTAAATTAAAAAACTCCCTCTCAACCAGAGGGTGTTTTTATTCAAATACTTGCCAAAAATCAATAATTACCTTATAATAGACTAAGTTTTTTGGGACGGTAGTTCAGTTGGTTAGAACGCTGCCCTGTCACGGCAGAGGTCACGGGTTCGAGTCCCGTCCGTCCCGCCAGCTAGAAAGCAAGCTGCTTTCTTTTTTTATTTACCAGAAAAATAATTGAAATAACCATAACCGCCAAACACAGCCACTGGGTCCACTTTAACCCTGAAAACAAAGAGCCGCTCACGTCCAAACGCCAAAACTCCATCACAAACCTGATGGCCGAATAGCCAGCCAGATAAACCAAGACCGTGGTGCCGACTGGTAATCGCTTAATTTTAAAAAAATTAAAACAAAGAATAAACAGGGCCAGGCAAAGCAATGATTCGTACAAAAAAACCGGCTGAAAATACTGGAAATTTAAATACTGTTCCGGACGGTTAATAGCATTGATGGGGATGCACCAGGAATAAGAGCAAGGCCGGCCGAATAATTCCTGATTAAAATAATTGCCCCAACGGCCAATGGCTTGGCCCAAAGGCAGGGCCACGGCCGCTAAATCCGCCAGCAGCCAAAAAGAAATCCGCGATTTCTTGCTAAAATAAAATAAAACTAAGCAGCCGGCAAAGATGGAACCGAAAATCGCCAGGCCGCCGTGCCAGAGCTTGAAAATTTTCAAGGGATTGCTTAAAAAATAAGCCGAATTGTAAAACAAGACGTGCCAAAGGCGAGCGCCGATAATTCCCCAAATAATCAAATAAAAACCCAGATCAAAAATCCGGGCTTTGGGCAAAGCGCCGGTTTTGGCCAATTTAAGAAAAACCATAAAACCCGCTCCCGCGGCCATTGCCATAATTAAACCGTACCAATAAATCCTGAAAACGCCCGCATCCAATAGAATGGGCGCGGGCGAAAAGTTATGGAGAAAATTGAACATGGGTTTATTTAACTGTGGAAGTGGCCGAAGCAGCGGGATTTAAAGACACGGCCGGCTGGAGCAATGACTGGATAATGCCGGGCAAAGCCGACCAATCCTCCACTTTCTGGCCGTTCAATAAAAAGGTGGGCGTGGAATTAAACCCTTGTTTAATTGCTTCGGCCAAATCGGCCTTAACCCGTTTTTCCTTAACTCCCGAAGCCGCGCAAACCTGCCAGAGATCGGCATTTAAACCCTCAACTTGGGCGGCATAGCCGCTTAAATCGGCCTTGGTTAATTTAGCCTGATTGGGGAATAATAAATCATAGTATTCCCAAAACTTGCCCTGATCGGCCGCGCACTCAGCCGCCACGGCCGCGCCTAGGGCATAACTATGCTGAGGCAGCGGAAAATGGCGGTATTCAAGTTTTATTTTATCGCCGTAATTGGCAATTAAATCATGCGCCATGGTAAAGGCTGCCTGGCAAGCCGGGCACTGGAAATCGGAAAACTCCACCAAAGAAATGCTGGCGTCGGGATTGCCTTGCAGATGCGGCCCGGCATTCAATTCCGTATAACCGGGTTTTTTAGGGTTAAAGATCAGCCACGCGCCGATAATTAAAATCGGGATAACTAAAATCCACCAATATTTTTTCATAAAGTTTATTGTAAGAAGGAATCGATGACTTTTTTGAAGCTGTCGTAGGGCTGGGCGCCGGGGATTAAAACATTATTGATATAAATGCCCGGAGTGCCGGTAATGCCGGAGTCGGCGCCTTCCTGCTCGTTATCCTGTACTTGGGAAGCATATTTGGATGAATCCAAACAGCTGTTAAACTTGGCCGAATCCAAACCAAGTTTGGCAGCGGCTTGGGCAAAATAATCTTGTGCAAACGAGCTTTGATTGGCAAACAATTCATCGACGTATTCCCAAAATTTACCCTGTTCCGAGGCGCATTCCGAAGCCAAAGCGGCCCGGCGGGCAAAAGGATGAAGCTGGTCCAAGGGAAAATGCTTATAAACCCAGGCAACCTTGCCGCCGTAATCCTTAACCAACTGCTTTAAAGTTTCGTGGGCTTTGGAACAATAGGGGCACTGCAAATCGGAAAATTCCACCATCATTACTTTGGCGTTTAAGCTGCCTTGAAGATGGTCATCTTTGGTTATGGCTTTTAAATTCGTGGCATCGCCGGCGGGCTGCCCGGCCGCCGCATTGTCGCCTGCCGACGGCTGAACTGCCGCCGCGTTAACATTGGCGTTATTTTTAGCCGCCGCGCTGCCCTTATTGTTAAACACCGTGGCCAGCAGGATAAAAAAACCAACTGTGCAAACCGCTAAAATGCCTAAAATCAGGCCTAAAATAAAACTGGCTTGAGCAGGCAATTTGCTGAAAATTCCGCCTTCTTTGGAAAAAAACATAATATATAATTGTTAATGATAATATGCTATATATTAGCTCCTCGGCTCGGAAATATGAAAGTTTACTTTCATATTTCTCTCGCTCTACGTCGCTAATAAAACGTGTAAATATTATATCAAATCTGGCAAAAAAAAGACAATAGCTATTCGGCCAAAGCGGCATCGATAATTTTAACAAATTTATCCTTGGGAATAACCCCGGCAACGCGATAACCCTGGATAAAAAAAGTAGGCGTACCCTTAACTCCCAGATCAAAGCCATCCGCGTAATCCTGGTTAATTTGCTGATCGTATTTATTGCTGTTTAAACACTGATTAAATTGCGCGGCATTTAAGCCGGCGCCGGCGGCATAATTCTCCAAATCCGCAATTTTAAGATTGGCCTGATTAATGAACATTTGATCATGCAAGGCCCAAAATTTATTCTGTTCCTGCGCGCATCGGCCGGCCACGGCCGCCTTAAAGGCCTCGGGATGCAGCTCGGAAATGGGAAAATCCCGAAAAATAAAATAAATCCTGTCGCCGTAAGTTTGCAACAGCTCCCTGACAATGGAAAATTCTTGGCGGCAATAAGAGCACTGAAAATCCGCAAACTCCACAATGGTTACTTTGGCGCCTTGGCTGCCGGCGGTGGGGTTGATTCCGGCATTAAGATAGAGCTTTTGTTCATCAACCTTAACGGCTCCGCTCTTTAAAGTGGCGGACGAGGGCGAGCTGCTTTTATTAAACAGCAATAAAATAAAGGTTAATAAAAAATAAGCGGCAAAAATTAAAAGCAAAATCCCCCACCAACGCCTGTACCAATGTTTTGTGGATTTTGGTAAAATAATTTCTTGATGGTTAATGTTTGGTAATTGATCCATAGAACTATTTAGGATGTTGTTTATGCCGGCTGGTATTTTCCTGGTAATTATAACCCACTTTTAAAATTAAGCCTTCGGCGCCGTCCGGGCCCAAAATTTGCAGGCCCAAAGGCAATCCCTTGGAGGAAAAACCGCAGGGTACGCTTAAACCGCATAAGCCGGCAATGTTGGCGGAAACGGTATAAACATCGCTTAAATACATGGTTAAAGGGTCGGCGGCTTTTTCGCCCAAGCCAAAAGCCGGCGTGGGCGCAGTGGGAGTAATTAAAACATCAACTTTATTAAAAACTTCCCGATATTCCTCTTTGATTAATTTTTGGACTTTTACGGCTTGCTGGTAATAGGCCTCTTGATAGCCGGCCGACAGCACAAAAGCGCCCATCATTATCCGACGCTTGGCTTCGGCGCCAAAACCTTCGGCCCTGGTTTTACCGTAAACTTCGGCTAAATTCTTGGCTAGCGCGGAACCGAAGCCATAACGGATGCCGTCAAACCTGGCCAAATTGCTGGAAACCTCGGCCGGCATGATAATATAATAAGCGGCCAAGGCTAAAGCCGTGTGGGGCAGGCTCACTTTAACAACCGAAGCGCCCAGGGCCTCTAATTGTTTAATTGCCAGCTTAATTGCTGCCTCTACTTCTTTATCCAAACCGTCTTTAAAATATTCTTCCGGCAAGCCAATAATCAAGCCCTTTAAATTGCCACTCAAACCGGCTAAATAATCGTCCGGTTCGCTGGTTAAAGCGGTGGCATCATTGGCATCTTCGCCGGCAATAACACGCAAAACAATAGCTGCGTCTTCCACTGTTCTGGTAATCGGTCCGGCCTGATCCAAGGAAGAAGTCATGGCTATTAAGCCATAGCGCGAAACCCGGCCATAACCGGGTTTTAAGCCCACTACGCCGCAAAAGGCCGCCGGTTGCCTAATAGAGCCGCCAGTATCGGTACCGAGGGCAAAAACGCATTCGTCGGCGGCCACCGCCGCAGCCGAACCGCCAGAGGAGCCCCCGGGCACCTTGGTTTTATCCCAAGGGTTTAAAACCGGCCCAAAAGCCGAGGTTTCATTGGAAGAGCCCAGGCCGAACTCATCGCAGTTGTTTTTGCCTAAAATAATAACACCGGCTTCTTTTAATTTGGCCACGACAGTGGCATCGTAAGGCGCGATATAATTTGCCAAAATTTTGGAAGCGGCCGTGGTTTTAATTCCTTTGGTTAAAATTAAATCCTTAATGGCTGCTGGCAGGCCTTCCAATTCGCCTAATTTTTCTCCTTTGGCAATTTTAGCGTCAACGATTTTGGCTCGGGCTAAAGCCGCCTCGCCGGTTATGGTAATAAAAGCGTTTAAATCCTTTTGCTCTTCAATTTTTTTTAAATAATAAGAAACTAAATCAATGCAGGAAAATTGTTTAGTAACTAAGCCGTGATGCGCTTGAGTAATGGTTAAATAAGAAAACGACATATTTTTTACCCCCTCCTCTCCTCCCCCTAAATTAGGGGGAGGCCGGGTGGGGGTATTAAAATACTGGTTTAGTTTTAATTAAATTATCAACACTTTCCGGCGCCTGATTGATTAATTCTTTTTGGTCATTAATTCTTAAACCAATTACCCTATCCTCCCGCAAACGGCTGGCCTTGATTTCTTTGTTTACCTTATCCTCCGTTTTAACTGCCTGCAACTTTTTAACATATTCCAAAATTGAAGACATTTCCAAAGCCAGCCGCCGCTTTTCTTGGGCGGTTAATTCAATTTTAGCCAGTTTGGCCAATTTTTCCACTTCTAAAACGGTTAACATACAACTCTGTAAGTTTATCAGAAAAACCTCAATCTTGACAATTTTTCTAAAAAGGAATACAATATACGAAATTCGCGGACGTAACCAAATGGCTAGGTACCAGCCTACAAGAGCTGGAATTTAGAGGTTCGATTCCTCTCGTCCGCACAAAATCGGGGCTGATGTTGGCTTTTTTTGAACAACCGTTCCAAGGCAGTCAACTAAACGCCCCAATACTTTAAGGCAGGCGCAATTACCAATACTCGAGTTCAACTGCGGGGAACTGAGTAGTAATTTGCGCCTCTTTTTTTTGCCCACGGATTTACACGGATAATAAATTCTTAAACTGCTCTTCGTTAACAATTTTAATTCCCAATTTCTCGGCTTTGGCGTATTTGCTGCCCGGCTCATTACCAGCTACCAGATAATCGGTTTTTTTGCCGACCGATTCGGAAATTTCCCCGCCTTGCTCTCTGATTTTTTCCTTGGCCTCGTCTCGGGCAAGCGAGGCCAAAGCGCCGGTTAAAACAAAAATCTTGCCGGCTAATTTGGCGTTGCCCAAAGCGGCGGTTTTGGCGACTTTTACGCCGGAACTGAAAAGCTCGGCTAAAAACTTCCGGCTTTCCTTATTCTGAAAATACTCATAAATGCTTTGAGCCATAACCGCTCCCACATCCGGCAAATCGTCAAATTCCGCCATGGCCGCCGAGCTTAACTTTTCCAAACTTCCGAAATGATTGGCTAAAGCCACGGCCGTAGCCTCGCCCGCGTGGCGGATGCCCAGGGCGTAAATAAACTTGGGCAGGGCAATGGTTTTGGCGCCGGAAATCGCGGCAATCAAATTGGTTGAGCTTTTTTCGGCAAAACGCTCCAGCGGCGCCAAATCGCCCGGGGTTAATTTAAACAAATCGGCGGCGGAATTAATCAGGCCCTCGTTAATCAGCTGCTCGATGATTTTCGGGCCCAAGCCCTCAATATTAAAAGCGCCCTTGGAAACGAAATGAATGATTTTTTCCTCTTGCACGGCAAAGCACTTGGCATTGGAACAATAATAATTGACCTCGCCCTCGGACCTAACGGTCGGGCTGTGGCAAATCGGGCACCGGGAGGGCATGGCAAACTTTTTTTCTTTGCCGGTTCTAAGTTTGGGCAGAACTTTAATAATATCCGGAATAACATCGCCGGCTTTCTGCAAAATTACCGTATCGCCGATTTTGATGTCCAAACGGTTGATTTCATCAATGTTGTGCAAAGTGGCCCGGGAAACGGTGGAGCCGGCCACTTTAACCGGTTTTAACATCGCCACCGGCGTTAAAGCGCCGGTCCGCCCCACCTGAACCTTAATATCCAACACCAAGGTAATGGCCTGCTCGGCCGGAAATTTGTAAGCGGCCATCCAGCGCTCGGTTTTACCGATGTGCCCCAAGCTGCGTTCCAAGTTAATCTCGTTTACCACCACCACCGCGCCGTCGGTTTGATAAGGCAATTTTTCTCGTGAGCTTTCCCATTTTTTTAAATAATCGTCAACAGCCGCCAAAGAAGAGCAATACTGATTATGGGGATTGGTTTTAAAGCCGAGTTCTTTTAAAATTTCGTGGACTTGCTGGTGAGTGGTTTGCCCCAGGCCGGTGATAATTTCAAAAGCAAAACACTCCAATTTTCGGGCGGCGGTAATTTTAGGATCCAGCTGCCTAATGGAACCGGCCGCCACGTTCCGCGGATTGGCAAACAGCGGCAAACCTTGTCGCTGCTGCTCTTGATTAATCTGCTCAAAAACTTTTTTGGGCATTACCACTTCGCCCCGTACTTCAAAAACCTTTGGCCGAGCTAAGCTCGGTGGAAATTTTAAACTCAAAGGAATCGATTCAATCGTCTTCAAATTTTGGGTAACATCCTCCCCTATCAGCCCATCACCCCGGGTAGCGGCTCTGGTTAAAATACCGTTAACGTAAGTTAAGACCACGGTTAAGCCGTCCAGTTTTAATTCACAGAAAAAATCATAATTTCCCGCGGCGATTTTTCGGTTGCGTTCAAGCCAATCTTCAAGTTCCGCCGAATTAAAAACATCCTCCAGCGATAAAATCGGCCGGGAATGTTTGACTTTATTGAATTTGGCCAATGGTTTGCCACCTACTCGCTGCGTGGGCGAATCCGGCGTAATTAAATCCGGCCATTGCCGTTCCAATTGGTAAAGCTCGTGCTTTAAGCCGTCCAGGGCGGCTTCGGAAATTTCCTGCTTATCCAAAACGTGATAAAGGTAGCGATGATGGTTAATTTCTTCCTTTAATTTTTTAATTCTAATCTTGGCCTCTTCTCTGGTCATAATTAGTTTTCTTTTTTTATCTCGCCTTCGCTGTACAAAACATAATCGTACAAGCCGGAGAGGGGCGAAGATGCGGGCAACGAAACGCTGATGGCCTGGCGGGAAGCATTGGCGGCGCCATGGGGATATTCGCCGATGCCTTTAAGCGAAATTCTGGCCGGGAAAGGCACTTGGCAGCTGCTAAAAGGTACGGGCGCGCAACCGGCCGGATTAACATTGCTGTAAGCGGTTATGGTAATATTGCCGGCCCCGGCCTGGCGGGCAATCAAGCGCAAGCGGTATAAATAAGCGCTGCTGTCGTTAAGCTGCAAAATATAAGGCGAAGAGGCCTGGCTGACCGAAACGCTGCCGGGATTGCCCAAAGCCCCGCTGGTGGTCCAAGCGGCCCAGGACAGGTCCAGCCAGGAACCCATGCCCTCCCAGGAAATTCTCACGGCTTTAACGGGCGTGCTCAGGCCGTCCAGAGAATTGGGATTAAAA
The DNA here is from genome assembly GCA_026396575.1 of Candidatus Komeilibacteria bacterium. Classification (GTDB taxonomy): domain Bacteria; phylum Patescibacteriota; class Patescibacteriia; order UBA1558; family UBA10009; genus JAPLWM01. The sequence continues at coordinate 23,649 of JAPLWM010000016.1, read as the reverse complement.
ATATCGGCCTGATAGCTTTCATTGGCCGCCAAAGAAGCGTATAAAACATCTTCCGTATCCTGGGCAATCAGCTGATAAGAAGCGTTATTATCCAAAGTGGCGGTTAATTGATTAAGAGTTGAGGCACTACCGCCTGCTTGCCGTGTTTGCCATAAGCCCCGCTCCAGGCCGCTTTCTGCGCCGTAAAAAGCCACAATGGCTTTATCCAGCTGGGAAGATTGCACCACTTCGTTAATCACCAGGCGGCTGGTAGCGCTGGAAACGGTAATAATGCTGGCCATGATTAACATGGCTAGCAGTAAAGCGGTGCCGGATTGTTGAAAAAATTTATTCATAAGTTAGCGTAGATATTTTCTAGAGGTAACGGTGGTTTGCAAATGAGAAATTTTTTCGGTCGGCAAATCGTGCAACAGACTTTTGGTTTCCAAAACAATGGTAACGTGCGGCTGAACATCGGCCGGATAATCAACCAAAGCGGCATCCCAGGCAAAGGGATCTTTGCCCGGGGCAATGTAAAAAGCCAAGTTAACCACCGACAATTCAGCCGGAGTAATATCCAGCCAATCGGCAGCGTTGCAAACATCCTGGCCCGAGCAAACCTGCAAAGCAAAACGGCCGGCTTCAACTTCGTTTCTTCTAAAGCGGATGGGCTGGTTATCCGCATCCCTAATGGCCAATTCGGCTTGCGGCCAAGTTAAATTGCCCCCCGCGTCGCGGCTATAATTGGCGTAATTATAATCAATATTGCCCAGGCGCACTTCTCTGGCCATTACTTCCAAACCGTACCTGGCATCGGCCATCACCCGCTGGATATTTGCCGTGCGCTTTTGAATGGTATTGCTTTGCACGAATAAATCAATGGAATAAGTGGTGGCAATGGCAAAAATGCTTAAAGCCACCACTACTTCTACCAAGGTAAATCCTTTTTTATTTCCAGTCATATAATCGATCAATAACGCTTAATTGATGGGCTCGGCCGGCTTCGGTCCAAGCCAGCAAACTTTCCACCTGATAACCTATTAATGGGTTGGCGCCGCAATTTTGTCCAACGGCCATAACAACTTCGCTTCCGGAAACATCCTGCCAGCAAATCTGTTTTAAAGTAATTAAACGCTTGTAAGCGGTAGCCGTGTTGCCGGCGGCATTGTGCGAATAAACTCCGCTGCCGGCCAAATACAGCTGGCAATTGGCGCAAGCGCCAATATCAACCGCTTGGCTTTGCGTTGTCCACGCGTTGGCGGACGGATCAAAATTTACGGTTAAACGGTATTTGCCGGCATCAACAATCCCCTGATTCCAAGGATTACCCGCCAGCCAATTGCTGTCCCTAAGCTGACGGGCCGCCTCAATGCCCTCGCGGGCCAAATTAGCGGCAATCAAACGGGTTTCACTGGAAAAAACCGTGGTTAAATTGTAAGAAGTCAAGCTTAATGAAGAAACCACGCCGGTAGTAATTACCGCCAAAGCGATAATCACTTCAAGTAAAGTTTGGCCGATTTGCTGTTTAATTTTAAACCTGAACATGGCTGATTAATTACTGGTTGATTAATTGGGAGCTTACCTGTCCGGTAATCCGGTTAATGGCAATTTGCCCCTGCTTATCGCTGACGTTGGAGCTGATTAAACTAATAGCGGCTAAATTCGCAGCAGTGGCGCCATTGAAGTAAATCGTGGGTTTTGGCGGCTTAAAAACCACGGTTAAAGGATCGGCTGTTAAACCGCTTAAAGTAATGCCGGCCGGCAAAGCAATGGTTTGGATAATAATATCGCTGCCGGCAGTGTATACCTGGTCGCCGCCGTCTCTAAACAGCAGATACTGATTGTTTTGAGCCAAATTAAAATACAAGCCATAGCCGCCGGTGGGCGCGATTTCGCCCGTGGCAATGCCGGTTAAGGTGGCGGTTTGCATTTTACGGATATTGGAAGCCATTTCATCGGTTGCCAGGATTAATTCGGATCGCCTGGTGCCGCTATTAAAGCCGGCTATGACTAAGGTGCCAACAATCACAAAAATAGCGGCTACGGTAAGCATTTCGGCTACCGTAAACCCCGCACCGCTTTTTAATTTTTTAAATAATGCCAAATTCATAACATCGTGTTCAAATACCAGCTTAAAATTTTCTCGCCCCAAAGCAAGGTAACCCAGGTAGCCAAGGATAAAAAGGTGCCAAAAGGCAGCTGGCTGTTAAAGCGCTTCTTTTTAAAAACAATTAAAATCAAACCCGCCGCGGCGCCAGACAGATAAGCCAAAGATAAAGCCACCAAGGCCATGGGCCAGCCCAGCATGGCGCCCATCACCAAGCCCAGGCGCAAATCCCCGCCGCCGATCCATGCGCCCTGGGAAACAACAAATTGCAGCAGAAAAAATCCGGCCACCGCCAAGGCGCCGATTAATAAATTAATTGCGGAATAACCGAGTAAAAAATTAAAAACAAAAGCCGCCATTAGCGCGCTTAAGCTTACTTTGTCCAAAATCAGATAATATTTAAAATCAAAAACAAAAATAATAATCAAGAAACAGGAAAAAACCAAATAAACCGAATAATCGGTTAAATTAAGATAATGCCAATAACCGATTAAAAAAACCAAGGCCGTGGCCAATTCCACGGCCGGATACTGCCAGGAAATTTTAGCTTTACAGTAACGGCATTTGGCCCTTAAAAAAATAAAGCTGAACAAGGGAATTAAATCTTGCCAAGCCAAGTTATGCTTGCAGCTTAAACATTTGGAACGGCCGCGGATAAACTGCTCGTTTCTTTTAAGCCGAAAAATTACCGCGTTAAGAAAGCTTCCGAAAATAAGGCCTAAAATAAAAATTAAGACGGCTAACATGCCTTTATTTTACCATTTTGAGCAAATTTTTACAAACAAAAATGCAGGATTGGAATAATCCCAACTCTGCATTTTTAGGTAATATTTTTAAGACAACTTTTAATTGCAATCGCCGAATTGTCCGCCCGGATTAATGGCATGAGGCCCGGCCGCTAAACTGCCGGAGGCCTCTTCCAGGGAAAAACAAATCTGGTAATTGCCGGAAGTAGCTACGCCATCGCCCGTACTATTAGCAATAGAATAACCGCAGGTGCCAACTAAATCCTTTTTGCAAGCCGTACTCGGAGTGGAAGGATCGGCAAAAGCGTTAAACTGGCTAATTTGCGCCGGACCGGTGCAATCGGTAGTTAAAGCGCCGGCGGCACACCCTTCTACCGAGGCAGCAATTGTGCCTTCGGTATTAACCATCTCCAAAATAAGCGCTTGGCATCCCTGGCTTTGCCGCGGGCGCTGTTTAAATTAACCACCGCCAAGCTGGAAAGCAAGCCAATAATGGCAATTACCACCAATAATTCAATTAGGGTAAAACCCTTACGGTTTCTCATAATAATAAAGTGAGGTTAATAAATTAAAGGCAAGTGGCCGACATAATTCCACCGGTAATAACCTTATTTAAGCCGGCTGACAGGCCGCCAACACCCTGTTCCAGATAAAAACAGATTTCGTAATTGCCTACCGTAGCGGCAGCTGCACCGGAAGATTGGGAAATCGAATAACCGCAAGTTGCAAGTGAAGCGCTGAATTGGCTAACTTGGCCGGGACCGGTACAGGTACTAGTTAAAGCATCCGCCGCTGTGCAAGTTGCTAAAGCGGCAGTGCCGGTTCCTTCGGTTGCTTCCATTTCTAAAATATCGGCCATTTGCTTAACAGCGCTAACACGGCTGGCATCCCTGGCTTTGCCACGGGCACTGTTTAAACTAACCACGGCTAAAGTGGATAATAAGCCGATAATGGCAATAACAACTAATAATTCAATTAATGTAAAGCCTTTTTTATTTCTCATAAGATTGATTTAATTAATTTTTTGGTTAATTATTTGATGAATTGATAAAATAAATGTTCGACCTTTTATTTTATTTATATATATTAAGGCTGTGGATAAACATATCCACGCTTTTAATGAAATTATTATACCATATTTTGGGATTAACGACAAAATTGGGCAGGGCGGCATGGTCGCAAGGTAACGACGCACAATTGTGCGTCGTTACAATACAGATATCAAAACTGGTTTGCTAAATTATACATAGGGAGGATGATGCTGGCGACCATGCCGCCCACGGCAATGCCGATCAACACCATAATAAACGGCTCAATCAAATGGGTCATGTTGGCCACCATGTTTTCTATTTCCCTACCGTAAAAACCGGAAACCTTATCCAAAACCTGGTCCATCCGGCCGGATTTTTCGCCCACCGAAAGCATTTGGGAAACCAATTTCGGCACCAAAGGCGATTCCAAAAAAACCACGGCCACACTGTTGCCGTCTTCCACTTCTTTAATAGTGCGGTTGATCAAGGCCTGATATAAATTATTGCCCACCACGTCGGAAACAATCCGTAAGCCGGCGGTTAAGGGCACGCCGCCGCGGGTTAAGGTGGAAAGCGACTGGGTAAACCGCACCAGATAAATCATCTTGAACAGGTTGCCGAAAACCGGAAACTTTAATTTTATCAAGTCAAAGGCATAACGGCCCTGGGATGTTCTTAATAAGGCCTTAAAACCGAAAACAACGCCGGCAATTATAATAATCAGCAGCCACCAGTAGCCGCGCATAAAATTGCTGGTGCCGATTAAAACCCTGGTGGTAAACGGCAAAGTGGCGCCCGAAGCGGTTAACATGGCCGTTAGCTGGGGAATAACAAAAATCATCATGGCCGCGCCCACCAGCACCAGGCCGGAAATAATAAAAATCGGGTAAATCATGGCGCCCTTTATTTTAGCCACCAAATCGTAGTCCTTTTCCTCCTGATCGGCCAAATACTCCAAAACCTCATCCAGTTTGCCCGAGGTTTCGCCGCTTTGGATCATGGAAACGAAAAAATGGGAAAAGGTTTTGCCCTGCCGCTCTAAAGCCACAGATAATTTGGTGCCGCTTTCCACTTCGTCGGCCACGTTGGTAATGGTTTCTTTTAATCCTTCTTTTTCCGTTTGCGCCACGATAATCCGCAGGGCTTCCACCACTGAAAGATTGGCGGAAATCATTACCGAAAGCTGGCGGGCGAAAATTACGATATCCTTCCTTTTAACGTGGGGCTTGATAAAGGTAAACTGATAGCCACGCGCTTTTTTTTGGATAAGACGGGAAACCGGCTCCAAAAAAAGCACTTCCAAATTGCGGTCGCGCAAAACCGCCACGGCTTCTTCTTCGGCAGCGGATTCCACCACTCCCTGAAAAATCTGGCCGTCTTTCTTTTTGGCTTTGTAATTGTATTGGGGCATTGTTTTATTTCCTTAAGAGCGTCTTCATCGCCTTGGGATCAATGGCGTTGCCAATGGCCGCTTCGGCCGTAATTTTTCCCGCTGTTACCAAATCCACCAAAGACCTTTCCAAGCTGATCATGCCTTCGGCCCGGCTGGTTTGCACGATGCTTTCAAGTTGGGCAAAGCGGCCTTCTTTAATTAAGGCTTTGGCCGAAGGCGAGGGCGTTAAAATTTCCACGGCCAAGGTCATCTCTCCTTCCACGGTGGGAACCAAACGCTGGCAAATCAAACCCACCATAAAATCGGCTAAAACGTTTTGCGCCCAGGGAATCTTGGCATCCGAAAATTCGCTGACCATGCCATCCAAGGCCGTAATGGCCGAATAATAATCCAAACAGGCAATTACCAGCCGGCCGGATTCGGCCAGCTCAAACAGCAGTTCCAGCGATTCGTGGCCGTCTATTTTGGAAACCGCCACGATGTTGACGTCTTCGTCTTTGGCCGATTGCAAGCCGGCGGCGAACGATTTAACGTCGCTGCCCACTTCCCGCTGTTCAATCACGCTTTTATCGTTAATAAACAAATGCTCAATCGGCTCTTCCAGATAAAGGATGCGCTCGGCCCGGGTTTGATTGATGGTTTGGATTAAAGAAGCCAGGGTGGTGCTGCGGCCGGAATTAAAAGGGCCGGTAATAAAAATCAGGCCCATGGGCGATTCTAAAAAACTGTCCACGATTTTAGGCAAACCCAAATCCCTTAAAGATACCAATTGCGGGTTAATCAGCTTTAAAGAAACGCTAAAATAGCCCTTTTGCTGGAAAATATGGACCCGAAAGCGGGCTTTGCCGAGCCAATCGTAAATATATTTAAAATCCTTGGTTTGATTCAACTCCTCTTTTTTTTCTTCAGGCACGAAAAAACTGATGATCCCCTGCAATGTCTCGGGCGTAATTAATTTTTCATCTTCCAAAGGCAACAGCTTGCCCTTAATCCTAAGAAACGGGTAATTGCCCACCACAAAATGGACGTCGGTGGCTTTTCTTTCGGCCACGGCGTTAAGGATATGATTGATGTTAATGGTATCGGCGGTAGTCATAATTAAAATTTTTCCAAGGCCTGCTTGATTTTAGCAATTACTTCCGAAGGGATAAAGTGGGCCTTGATTAAATAATCAACGGCGCCCAAAGAAAAACAACGGTCGATTTTATCTTTTTGGCCGATGTTGGAAAGCACGATGACCGGAATCTGGCGAGTGGAGCTTTCCTGCCTTAATTCTTCCAATACCGTTATTCCGTCTTTTTTAGGCAATAATAAATCCAATAAAATCAGGTTGGGCAAATCTTTTTTGGCCATTCTTAGGCCCTTGTCGCCATCAGTGGCGCTTAAAACCTTAAAGCCCTCCAGCTCCAGCTTGGTGGCGTACATGGACAGTAAAAAATTGTCGTCCTCAATGATTAAAATTTTTAATTTGTCCGGCATATGTTTTTTATTATTCTTCGGTTTTAGTAACGCGCAAAATTTCTTCCACCGTGGTCATGCCCAATAAGGCCTTCATCCAGCCGTCCTGATTGATGTTAATGAATTTCTGCACTGCCAGCTCGCGCTTCAGCTCTTCCGCCGGCGAGCCGCGGGCGATAATATCCCGCATTTTCTCGGCCACGGTTAAGGTCTCGCTGATGCATAAGCGGCCCTTATAGCCGGTCTGGCCGCACTGGGCGCAACCCGAACCTTTGTAAACCGTTAAATCCTGATTAGCCTTAACGCCCTCATACCAAACCTCCGGCGGCAAGTTGGCTAAAGAGGTATGAATTTCTTCCCTGATTTCCGGGGGCAGTTCGCTTTTGGCTTTGCAGTTGGGGCAAATTTTACGCACCAAGCGCTGGGCAACGATTAAATTTAAAGTGGAAGCCAATAAAAACGGTTCAGCGCCCATATCAATCAAGCGGGGAATGGCGCCGGCCGCGTCGTTGGTGTGCAGGGTGGATAAAACAAAATGCCCGGTTAAAGCGGCTTGAATCACTAATTGGGAAGTTTCGCCGTCTCTGATTTCACCCACCATAATTACATTGGGATCCTGCCTTAATAGGGCTCTAAGGCCCGTAGCGAAAGTAAAGCCCACCTCGGTTTTTACCTGCGATTGGTTAACGCCCTTGATATAATACTCCACCGGGTCTTCCAAGGTGCTGATGTTAACCCCTTCCTGATTAAGCTTGAATAGGGCGGCGAACAAGGTGGTGGATTTGCCCGAACCGGTCGGCCCGGTTACCAAAAACATGCCATTGGGCCGGGTTAAATTAAGCTCCATTAATTTTAACTGATTGCCCAGAAAACCCAGCTGTTCAAAACTGGGCGCTTTTTCCGGCGATTCCAAAATTCTCATTTCCACCTTTTCCTGATTAACCAAGGGGATAGTGGAAATGCGAAAATCGTAATCCTGGCCGCCGGTGGTAATCCGCAAACGGCCGTCCTGGGGAATGCGTGTTTCATCTATTTTTAAATTGGAAAGCACCTTGATGCGCGAAACCAAAGCGGCGTGGACGTAAATGGGCAAAACAATGGAAGTATGCAAAATGCCGTCAATCCTATACCTGACGCGGCTTTTATCGCCCACCGGCTCAATATGGATATCGGAAGCGCCGCCTTCAATGGCATGGCGCAAAATTACCGAAACAATTTTGGAAACCGGCGCCGTTTTTACCACTTCTTCCAAAACCGTGGCGGCTTCGCCCTCGCCGGCCTTGGGGCCGAATTTTTCCTCGGCAAAATCCAGAGCCTGGCTTACCTGTTCGCGCAAACTCTCATAATTTTTGTAAGCCAGCTTAAAACTGTCCGGCGAAATGATAAAATAGCGGAGCCGATAATTTTTTTTGCGGGCCAAAAACTCAATCGCTTCCACCGCCTTGTAATTATGCGGATCCACCATGCCGATATTTAAAACGCTGCCCTCCTGGCTAAAAACCAGCATCTGGTAATTGGCCGACAAATCCTGTGGTAAAATTTTTAAAATGCCCAAGGGAATATTCTTGCCCTCCAAATTAACATATGGAATTTCCCAGGCCCGGCCCTTGGCTTGAGCCAAGGCCTCGGATGAAATATCGCTATCGGCTTCCACAGCGGCAAAAAAAGCGCCTTGGTCTTGGTCGGCTAAGGCCTGGTACTGCTGATACTTGGCCTGATTAAGCTGGCCGGACGAACGCAGCGCTTCTAAAATTTGCCGGTTGGTTTCGGGCATGGGCTAAAAAAATAAATTAAAAAATTACAGGCCTTTATTGCCGCCTTTAAGCAACTCTTCGGGCGTCAGTGGAGCCCTGAAAGGATTAGTTGAACCCTGGGCCCCGATTTCCAAAGGCAAAGCAATCGGCTTATTCAACTGTTTAATCAAGGGATTTTGAAAAATATCTTCGGGAAAATTATTCAGCCAAAAATTTATCTTAGCCAAAGCGCTCTGGTATTTAAGAACGCTTAAAACCGAATCAATCTGGCCTTGGGCTACCGGCCAGCCACCAGCTAAAAAGAAAATCATAATTAAAACCAAGCCGGCCAGCCACCATAAAAATTTATTTGATTTTTTCATAAGCTATTTTGGCGCAGAAAAATAATAAGTCCTTAAAATTAAAGAATAGCCCGTGCCCGCCGGGCCGGCGGCGCTCCCCCCGGCGGAAAACTTAATGGAAACCAAATCCAACAAGCGGATATTTTTTTCAATTTTATCCAATAAAACTTTAAAGGCCGGATAATCGCCGCCGGTAACCGCCATGGTAATATCCACGGGCTGCACGTTGGTTAAATTATTATCGGCCGGCGGCGCCGGCGAAGCGGGCGCAACGGCGGCGGCATCGGGATTGTCAGCGGCTTCGTCGGTTTTAGCGGTTTTACCCGCTTCCGCTATATCCAAAGAGTTAAGGGTAAAACCGGCCTGCTTAACCAAAGCGTCCAGCTCGGCGATTAATTCCGGAACCTGGGCCTGGGAAGGCAAAATTTGATTTAAATCCACGGCGGCCTGCTTATATTTTTCCTGGAAACTTTTGATTTTCGCGTCCAATTCCCCTAATTTTTGGCTATAAGCGTCCAAATCCGCCAAAGCTGAACTTTTAGCGGACAAGATGCTGCTCCCCGACTGATTCAACTGGCTGATTTTACCCTGGAGTAAGACAACATAACCCAAAGCTAAAACAATCGCAAAAATAGTCCAGGAAATCAAATGCTGGCGCTGATTAAGCGCGATGGCCAATTTGTTCGCTTGTTCGGTTTTTTTATCCGGGCTGGGCATAAAAATAGTTGATTACTTGGGCGCGGCCGCGTAAACAGCCGGTGAAAAAGAAAGATTAACGCTAAAAGAAACGCCGCCGGTTTCACTGCTGGCCAGTCCGCTGATCGACGCCGATTTAATAATGCCGGCGGCTTCCTGATAAGCCAAATACTGCCTGGCGGCCGATAAATAGCTGTCGGTGGTGGCGCTTAAAGTTACTTCGCCGGGCAAAGACGTGCTGATATCCGTGTAATAAACGCTGGGGATGGTTACGCTTTCCAGGGCCTTGAAAAAATTGGTCCAATAAACATGGTCGCTGAATAAATTTTTAATCAGGCCCATTTTTTCCAGCCAGGCGGTTAAATCCTTTTCCTGCTGACGCAACTGATTATATTTGGTTTCGCCGCTTTGTAAGGCCGCGGCCAAACTTTGATCGTCGTTGGCTACTTTTTGAGCATACAAAACCAAGCCGAAATAGCTCAAGGCCACCAATAAAACGCCGGATAGGGCAAAAAGCAACCAGCGCCGGTAAAGTTTTTTTAGCGGCAGCAAGTCTAAGCCCTCGGGAATCAAATTAACATCCAGCGATTGCTCGATAAAATAGTTGTTATGGTTTTTGGCCGCTACGTTTTTTAAAATCGCGCCTTTGTTGCGCTTGCGCAAAAACCGAGCCAGTAAACTTTCGTGCTTGTTCGCCGTTAAATTGACTTCTTGATCGGTCATTAACTTGGGCGGGGTTAAGCCGCGGTCCGGTTTAGGCCCGGCGTTAAAAACAGCCTTGGGCTTAGGCGGCGAGGCAGGCGCGCTGGCTTTAACCAGAGGAGCTGATTGAATGGATTCTTTAGGCGGAACATAAAAAGACGCTCTCTCCGCCGATCCGCTTGGGCGCGCCAAAACCTTCTCTTCCGCGCCTCTTAATTCTTCCGGCAATAAATTAATGTCGCTCATATTATTTAATGTCCCGCATGGCCAAGCCGATGGCTACCGCCAGCCGGGAACCGACTTCGTCCAACACCGGCTTAAGTTCGGTGGGATAAATTACCTTGTCCCAAGGATTGCCGATAAAAACGGGTTTATTGAATAATTGCTGAAAATATTGGGCTAAATTGGGCAGAAAAGCCGAACCGCCCGATAAAATCATTTTTTCCACCGGCCGGTTTTCCTGATTCTGGTATAAATCAAAAACATATTTGATTTCATTGATAATGGGTGAAAGCGAGGTAGCAATGGTTTTATTAATCCCCTTTTGGGCATCCTGCGCGCTTAAGCTTAAGCCGTAATCGCGCTTAAATTGTTCGGCCCGATCCAAATTAATATTCAAACTGGCCGCGATCGCTTTGGTAATAATCAAACCACCGACATCAATGCTGCGGTTTAAAATGGGCAAACTGTTTTCGATAATGCAAATATCGGTGGTAATGGAGCCGATATCCACCACCAGCACCGTGGACTTATCCGCGCCGATCAGCGAACGGGCCAAGGCAAAGGCCTCGGTTTCCAAACTCATTAATTTTAAGCCGGCAGCCCGAAAAATTTCCAAATAGCGGTTAACCAAGGTTTTGGGCGCCGCCGTCACTAAAATCCTTAAATCCTTGGGCTTAGCCGCGGCCGGAGTGATTTTTGGCGAATTTTTGGCCGCGGCACTGGCCGCGGCGCCGTCAATCAGCTTCCAATCCAAAATCATTTCTTCCAAAGGCATTGGCACGTATTTTTTGGCCTCCCATTTAACGGCCGAACCCAGATCTTTGGCCGACATAGGCGGCAAACTGATAATGGAATTAAATACCGAAAATGTCGGCAAAGCCGCTAAAGCCGCCGAAGTGCCGACTTTGGCTTTTTGTAAAAGTTTTTTTAAAGAAACGGCGATGATTTGCTGGGTTTGCGCAGAGCGGCTGTGCACAATATCGCTGGCAATATCTATGTAGCCATAGGTAACCAGCTTGGGTTTTCCACCAAGAGGAGCCAATTCAACAATTTTAATGCTGGCCGTGCCTATATCAACGCCTAAATAGCTTTCTTTGGGAGAAAATAATGCCATATTCAAACAATGGGTTTAATCAATCAAAAAATCTGCCTAATTCAAGATTAATTATGCTTTGCATAATTAGTTCACTCGCTCGGAAAGAAAACAAGTTTTCTTTCCTCCCTCATTGCTAATTATAACACAAAAACCTTTTTTCAAAAAGATGATAAAACTTGAATCCAGTAAATGCAAAGCCGCGCCCATCCGTTGTCATTCCGAGCTTGACGAGGAATCCCGTTGTTTAATGAACGTTCTAAAAATTACGGGATCCTTCGGCAAGCTCATGATGACATATAGGGCACGGCTTTTATTGTTCTATTTGCGTGGTGGTATAGGCCTCGCGCCAAATCGGCAGGCCCTTGGCCACGTCTTCCAAGCCCGGCGGCGTATTTATTATCACCCGGCCATCATAAATTATTTTTTCCGCCGGCTCGCCCGCTTGCTTGTAAAAGCGTTCAAAGGAAAATTGCCTGGCCATGGCCAAACCGCTGATTATCAATTGTTTGGGCGAGCCGGCATCATTGCCGGTTTTAAAATTGCCGCAACCCGCAGCCGGACAGCCAATGCCGGTTTTGCCCAAAACGATAAAATCGCCGGCCAGGTTAGTAACGCTCGAATCAATAATCACGTCGCCTTTAACGATCCAGGCCGCCGAAGCCAGATTTTCAATTTTACTGGCCACAGCGCTGTTTTCATAAAAAATATTGCTATTAATATACAAATCACCGTCCACCACCACCGTACCGGCTCCGGTAGAATTAAAATTGCGCGCGTTATAAAAAGTTAAGGGATTATCAATGGTATAGCTGTCCTGGCCGGTAAAATGATAAACCTGGCCCGCTAAAACATTGGGCAGATTAGCATCCACATCCTGGCTTTTGTAAACGGTTTCTTCGCCATTCAGGATTCTTTCAAAATCAATAACGCCATTAACAGTCCGATATTTTTCACTGGCATTGGGAAACTTCAAGTCCGGATAGCCGGATCTTAAACAGCCGTTCTCGCTGGTTAAATTGACAATATTGCCGGTGGCTAAAATGCAGTAGCTGGAATTATAGCGGCCCTGCGGCGCCATGGCCGTATTGGAACTGCCCGCGTTGTTTTGGCCGTAAACGGCGCCGTATTTGGTTTCCAGCCAAGGCACGTTTAAACTGCCGGCAAACTGCACCCAGCCCGGACCGTCGGCCACGCCAGCCGCATTAACGCCGCCGGCCCAGCCCCAGCCCAACAGCGAACGCTGGCTTAAATTAACATGGACGCACTGGTCGTTTTCCGAGTCAGCCCCGCACCAATCGCCTCTTAGTTTTAACCAGCCGCTTTCGCCGAAAAGAATATATTTGGCCCAGCCCGTAACGATGCCGTCGACTCGCGAATAAACGGCTATGGAGGCCTGGCCGTCGGGCGTTAATCCCGTACAAGAGGAGCCCAAACAAATCCAGCCGGCATTGGCGTCCCAGGCCCAGCCGGACATGGTGTAATCCGGATTAAGCTCCCAGCCGTAATCCGGCGGGCAATATCTGATGGCCGTACCGTAATAAGTGTTGTCGCAATTTAAAGAAGCCCAGCCGAAAGTGGAAGCCCAAAGCCAGCCGGAAACCGAACCGGAAACGCCCGACTGATTGATGCTGTTTAAAAAATTGCCGGTGGCGCCGTAAGTATCCTTAACTTCCACTTTGGCGGTAAAAGTGGAAGTGGAATTATAAATATGGGTTTTGCTGTAACCGGCGGCACCGGCTTGCGATACCGTATCCCAAGTGCCGTTATTTTCCCAATCCCATCTAAATGAAAGCTGACTTAAAGAATCTTCGTAATCCGAAGAGCAGTTGGCGTTAAAGGCGTAAACTTGGCTTTTGCTATTGGAATTGGTCGGGCTGACGGTAAAGCAGGCCTGGGGCGCGCTGTTTTCCTGCCACTTAAAGCGCAGTTGGTAAATCTGGGGAGAATCATGGGGGTTGGCGGCGTGCAAATCGGATCGCCAATACAATTTATCGCCCACGGACTGGTTAAAAGTAACGGTTACGGCCTCTGGCACAATTTGCCCGAGAAAACTGAAATAAGACCCCAGGCCGGTACTGCCGTACCAATTAGTGCCGTCGTTGGAAAGCTGATAATGGGCATACTGGGTGCCGTCAAACAGACGCTGGACCGGCTGAAAAGTGGCGCTTAAAATATTGCCGTTGGCAAAACCGCTTAATAAATCCAAAGAAACCGCCGAACCGTTGGGCTTATAATTATTACCGCCGCTTTTAGCCAATTCCATCAAGGCCTGGCCGGTATCCCAGGTAATATTGCTGCTGGCGCCTTGATAGGTGGAATCGTTAAAGCTTTCCACGAAATAATGGCCGCCATTGTTAGTAGCGCGATGGGATAAAGCCAAGGCCGCCTGATAATAATCGGTATAAACGCCACTTTGGGCCGTTCTGACTCTTAATAGCAAAGTGGGGGCGTAAACTTTGGAAGTTGACCAGTAATATTGCCGGCGCTGGGCCGAAACAACGATGTAATTGGGCGATATTGTTTGCCAGGTTTGCCCGGCATCATTGGAATATTGCAGATCCCAGGTATCAGGGCTGGCCTGGGCGGTGGTAATATCCATGGCCAATAAAGAATCATAAGCGTCGTCGGTGCCCCCGTTCTGCAAAATATCGTCGCCGGAAAAAGTAACGGTGGGCGCCGCAGCGGCGGCTAAAATAAAATTATGGAAAATAAAAAATAAAACAATAACAAAAAAAACAATCAATAAAATTAAAAAATAATTAAAAAATTTTAATTTTTTACTCATGGGCATAGCAGGCCTTTAAATGTAAAACGCCGGTATTGTCAAACCAGGCTGAAGTTAAACCGCCCAATGGACCGTTGGTAATAACCAAATTAGGTGGATTTGAATCGCAGTAAAACCCATTACCATTTGGGAGTACGTGAAATTCGTCTTCAGGAGAGTTATAATCGCAAGGAGTAAATTCATCAAAATCATGGCCGCTAATAGGATCTCTGCTCTTTAAAAACAAGATAAGATTGCCGTCCATCCATGAGCACTCTATAAAAGCCGCCACAGGATTACCTTGGCTATCATTAATGCGAAAAACTCCAGCAGGAGGTTCCCAACAAGAATAGTTAGAAATATAATCGTCATTAAGCGTTTCACCTTCATCACTAGGAAATATGATAGAGCTCATTCCATAAGCGCCATCGCCAAGTATTTTTAAATAACCTTCAGCGGAAATAAAGGCCTTTTCCACGCCAGCGGTATTGTAAATGGAAAACCTATAGCTTGGCTCCGGTGACATTTGATCATTACAATCTTGAGGCGACCACTCTCCTCCGCCTCCTCCGCCAAGAATGTCTCCGCAAGTTCCGCAACGCTGGACAACTGGCTGCTGATTCTGAACAGCTCCGGTATAATAATAACAAAAACCTGGATAATCATCCCCATTACCGCAAAAATAACCATGGCCGCTATCACAGTTGGAACATTGATCGTTAGATTCGCACGCAAATTGTTCTAAGGTAAAACACCTTCGATCAGCACCGCATACTGCATCACTTGAACAAGCTGCTCCACCCTGCATAGCTCCATAAACCTTTTCAACTTTTAATGTTTGAGTAATGGTTTCTTTGCTTAATTTTGGAATAATAAAAATAGCTCCGGCCATCAATAAAATGGCCCAAAAAAATAAGGCAAAATAAAACTTTTTTGATTTATTAATTTCAGGCTTTCTAAAAATCATAAAGCTTAATTGCCTAAGCGGATAATTACGTTGCCGTTATCAAATTGAATAACCGTACCACCGTCGGATTTTTTTATTTTATTGCCTTTAACGGTTAAATTGCCGGTAGTGGTGGCGTTGCCGCTTTTATCAACTTGAAACTTTACTGTACCCACGCCCTGCTCAAATTTCAAGAAATTACCAGTATTATTACTACTATTAACATAAAGGCTATTATCTGTGGCCTGCGTTGTATTAGGATCAAAATATATAAGATTTTGATCGGTATTTCTAATTTTAATATCGCCGCCAATGGTGGTAAGAGTATTAAAGCCGCTGGCATCGGCGCCGGTTTGCAAAACCTGCAATAAATTTTGGCTGCCGTCTGCGTCGGCAGCGCAAGCCCAGCCGTTGTTATATTTTGGAATTTGGCCGTTGGCACAAGAGGCAAGTTTTGTAAGAGCAATAGCGGCGCTAGCATTAATATCAGCGTTAACAATTGTTCCATCTAAAATTTTAGCGCTGGTAATACTATTATCAGCAAGTTTTGAACCGGCAATGGCAGCCGAAGCGTTAATATCGGCATTAACAATTGTGTTATCTGAAATTTTAGCGCTAGTAACTGCGCCATCTGAAAGTTGTGTTGTATTAATACTACCGGCGGCAATTTTACTGCCAGTAATAGCAGCGGCAGCAATCTTAACGTTAGTAACTGCGTTGTCGGCCATTTTAGCGTTAGTGACAGCGTTGTCGGCAAGTTTAACAGTGGTTATAGAGCCATCAGCGACTCCGCCACCAACATTATCCGCCGCGCAAACCCAGGAAAAAGTTTCATCTCCGTTATCATAAGCTTTTAAAATCTGGCCATCATTGCAACCATTGGTACCGTCATAATCCGACGGTACGTAAAAACCTTTAACATAAGATTGCTGGCCATACCGATCGGTACCAACGGAAATATTGCCATATTTATCCACCTTGAATTTATCGACACTTTCGGTTTGCAACAGCAATAAATTGCCGGTTGAACCGGTATCCATATTGCCATAAAGCAAATTTTGGCCTGCGCCCACGCTTAAATCCGCCCTGCCTAAGGCAACCATGTTATTAACATTAGCGGTGCCATTTACATCCAATTTAGCCTGCGGATTGGTTGTGCCAATACCCACCATGCCGGAATTTTTTATAGTAATAAACGCATTGCCGGTTTGAGCCGTAGCTGCAGCATGCGAAGCAACTGAAGAGGCTCTGCCAATTTGATACTGGTCGGAAGCTGCATATGGCGTACCGGCATACCACTCGGTATCACCGCCGGCATCATGCATAAAAATTCCCAGGCCGCGGTAATTAGTTGCATCCGTAGCCGCTAAAACAACGCCGGCATTAATATAATCCTGGCTGGCGCCGGTAATAGTTAATTCAGTCGTACCCGGGCTGCTAATATGTAACTTTGTATTTGGAGTAATTGTCCCGATGCCAACATTGTCGGCATTATTATTATAAATATTATTTCCGGAAGTAGTCCAAACTCCGCCACCGCCACCCGCTGCCCAAGTAGCCAAACCAGCGCCATCGGAAGTTAAAACCTTGCCCGCGCCGGGAGCGCCGCCGGTAATTTTAATTTGGCCGGCAACTTCCAATTTGGCGCCAGGATTAGCGATGCCAATGCCCACATTGCCGTTATCCAGCAGGGTCATCACGTTAACATTAGCAACGCCATTGTTAACGGAAGTATTTTTTAAATTGATATCCAAACGAGTATACGGAGCATTGCCGCCACTAGTATGCCTGCCTAAATTAAAACTTGCCATTTCACTCCATACTGCTCCGCTGTCCTGCCTAATTAAACTTAGAATGCTTTCGGTGCCAACGGGAGTCGGAGCAACGCTGCCTTGCGCTTGTAACTTTGTTGTAGGATTCGTTGTTCCAACTCCCACATTGCCGCCTAAGTAAACATTGCCGGTAACGCCGAATGGCCCGGCAAAATATCCCGCCCAACCGCCATTTAAAGCCTGGCCGTAAACGCCGGCATAAGTATTAAGGGCGGTGGTTAAACCAACCACTCCGTGGCCTGCGCCATGGCCGTAAACGGCATTATTTATGCCAATATTGGTTACATCAATACCTTGTAGAAAAGCCCCGGCACCTTGCACCGTTAAACCGCCTTCTTTGATTTGACTGGTGGAGGAAATATCCAGCGGCGCCGGCCGGTTATTGTTGGGCGGCGCGCCGTTCGGCCCCTGCCAATCGGCTAAAACAAAAGCTGGCGCTAAAAAATTAACCAGCAAAAACGCTAAAACAATATAAAATGCCTTTTTCATAAAATTATAAGATAAATTATAATTATTTATCCGCCGAGCCTACTTCGCCGAAGTAGCCACTTCGGCTACGAAGGCTGAAAGCCTTGGCGAAGGCGGATTGACTTTTTCCTACTATAAATTGTATAATAAATCCACATAAAAAACAACTATGGAAACAAATAAGCAAAAATTGCTAATTAAAACCATTATTATTGTCGTTTTGGCATGCCTAAGCTGGCTGATCGGCTACTTTACAGGGTTGGGCCAAGGGCAAGAAAAAGCCCTGCCAGGCCTAACCAATAAACAGCAAAATGTAAATCAGCAAAACGGCTTGCCGCAAATTCCGCCGCCAGTAGGCGATTCCGGCCAAAACGCCAATCCCGGCGGCTTGCCGCAAATTCCGCCATTAATCAAATAAACAATGAATCAAAAAATCAATTAATCAATAAATCAAAACTATGTCCAACTTATTACTAATCGTTTTAGGAGCAGTGGTTCTAATTGTTCTCTGGC
Organism: Candidatus Komeilibacteria bacterium; assembly: GCA_026396575.1. Classification (GTDB taxonomy): domain Bacteria; phylum Patescibacteriota; class Patescibacteriia; order UBA1558; family UBA10009; genus JAPLWM01. The sequence continues at coordinate 5,601 of JAPLWM010000016.1, read as the reverse complement.
TGATCGGCATTTATAACGGCTTGATCCGCTTAAAAAACCAGACCGACGAGGCCTGGAGCGATATTGATGTGCAATTAAAACGCCGCTACGATTTGATTCCCAATTTAATTGAAACGGTTAAGGGCTACGCCTCTCACGAAAAAGAATTATTGGAAAACGTTACCCAAGCGCGGACCCAGGCCATGCAAGCCAGCGGTCCGGAAGAAAAAAGCCGGGCGGAAAATAATCTTAGCTCCACTTTAAAATCCCTGTTTGCCGTGGCGGAAAACTACCCCACTTTGCGCGCTTCGGAAAACTTTGCCAAACTGCAGGATGAGCTCTCGGATACGGAAAATAAAATCCAGGCCGCCAGGCGCTTTTACAACGGCAACGTCAGGGACTTTAACACTAAAATCCAGATTTTCCCCAATAACCTGATTGCCGGCATGTTAAGCTTTAAAGTGCGCGAATTCTTCCAAATTGAAAACGAAACCGAGCGAGAAAACGTCCAAGTTAAATTTTAATACTACTAATTTACGAATCTTTACGAATATACAAATACGAATTAATTAATACAATAATTACTTATATGAAAAGCGATTTAATTTATGCCGATTTTTGTTATAGAATAGTCGGAATTTTATTTGAAGTATATAACAATCTCGGATACGGCTACCAAGAAAAATACTATCAAAAAGCAGTTGCAGTATCACTTGAAAATAATAAAATCAATTTTAAAGAACAGGTTAAAGTCATCTTAAAATTAAAAGGCGCTTACGTAGGAAAATATTTCTTAGATTTCCTTATTGACGATAAAATTATCTTAGAACTTAAGAAAGGTAATTATTTTTCAAGAAAAAATATAGAACAAGTTTACGCATATTTAAAATCTACAAATTTAAAATTAGGAATTTTAGCTAATTTTACCAGCACTGGCATTAAATTCAAAAGAATAGTTAATATTAAATAAAATAACAAATTCGTATATTCGTAATGATTAGTAATTCGTAGTTATGTATAACCAGATAGCTTCAAATAAAAGGAAAACATGGCTCTTAATGGCCATTTTTCTGACTGTGATTGTTTTGCTGGGCTGGGTTTTCGGCCGGGCCTATAATTTCGGTTATGGCGGAATTATCATGGCTTTAATTTTAGCCATACTCTTAAACCTGTTCAGCTACTTTAAAGGCGACAAAGTGGCATTGGCTATGGCTAAGGCGCAACCCATCCAAAAAAGCGACAATCCTTATGTTTACCGCTTGGTGGAAAATTTATGTTTAACGGCCGGTTTGCCAGTGCCCAAAATTTATTTAATCAACGACCCCAATATTAATGCTTTTGCCTGCGGCCGCCGCCCGGAGCTGGCTTCCCTGGCCATTACCACCGGCGCCACGAGTAAGTTGGAAAATGAAGAATTAGAAGGCGTAATCGCCCACGAACTTTCGCATATAAAAAATTACGATATCCGCTTAATGACCGTGGTGATTATCTGTGTTGGGGTTATTACCTTAATGGCCGACTTTTTCCTGCGCGCCCAATTTATTTTTGGGCGCAAAAGCGATAAAGACAGCGGCAATCTGGGCGCAATTTTAATGATTGTGGGTCTGATACTGGCCATTCTCTCCCCTGTTTTTGCCTCGCTCATTCAGCTGGCAGTTTCCCGCAAGCGGGAATATTTGGCCGATGCTTCCGGCGTGCTGCTAACCCGCTATCCCGAAGGCTTGGCGCGGGCTTTGGAAAAAATAAAAAACACCAATCAACCTTTACAGGCAGCCAATCATGCCACTGCCCATCTCTATATTGCCAACCCTTTTGAAGGCGCAGGTAAAAAGGTGGCCGGACTCTTTGCCACTCATCCGCCCATTGAAGACAGGATAAAAAAATTACGGCTAATGTAACCTTACCTCCCCTAACCCCTCCTAATCTAGGAGGGGAATTTTCTCCTCCCCCTAGATTAGGGGGAGGTTGGGTGGGGGTAAAATGATTGACAAAACCGTTAAAATTTACCTATAATACATTGCTATGAGCATGAACGAGCAGGAAATTTTTGATAAATTCACCAATCACTTTAAAAGGGTTTTAACTTTGGCGCAGGATGTGGCGGCTTCGCTCCACCACCAAAGCATCGAACCCTTGCATTTGTTGTATTGCCTGTCCAATGAACGGGGCTCTTTGGGCGCTTCAGTTTTATACCGCAACAAGCTTACGCCCGACCGGGTGCGCTTGGTTTTGGATATTTTAAACAACCACTTAACCAAGAGCCAAACCACTACCAGGGCTTTGCCCGCTTTATCGGAGGCCTCGGCGCAAATTTTAGAACGCGCCGCCAAGGCGGCTTTTATGCACCGGCACAAATACATCGGCACCGAGCACTTGCTGTACAGCTTGGTAACCAGCCAGGATAAGCTCTTAATAAACTATTTAATCAGCCAGGAAGTGAATCCGCAAAATCTGGAAAGTCATTTAAAAACCATTTTAAAAACCACTTCCAAATTCAGCGACTTGGCCGCGGCCGATAAATTACCGGGCGAAGGAGAGCTGGAAAAAGTGCTGGTGGAAAATCTGCACCCGGAAAAAGATTCGGCCCTGGCCGCTTTTGCCGTAGATTTAACCGAAGACAAAGTTCAGGCCAATATTGATCCGGTCATCGGCCGAGCTGAAGAAATTGACCGCTTAATCCAAATTTTATCCCGTAGGACCAAAAACAATCCAGTGCTTTTGGGCGATCCCGGCACCGGCAAAACCGCCATCGTGGAAGGGTTGGCTAAAAGGATTATGCAGGGCAAAGTGCCGGATGTTTTAGCCAACAAGCGGATCCTTAATTTGGACTTGGGCGCTATCCTGGCCGGCACCATGTACCGCGGCGAATTTGAAGCCCGCCTAAAACAGATTATCAGCGAAGTTAAAAGCGATCCCAATGTTATTTTATTCGTGGACGAAGTCCATACTTTAATCGGCGCCGGCTCTTCTTCCGGCAGCTTGGATGCCGCCAACTTATTCAAGCCGGAACTGGCCCGAGGCAATTTGCGCTTAATCGGCGCCACCACTTTGGAAGAATACAAAAAGCATATTGAATCGGACCCGGCTTTTGAAAGAAGATTCCAGCCGATTTTTATCAGCGAATCCACGCCGGAAGAAACCAAGGAAATTTTAAAAGGCATCCGCCACAATTACGAAAAATACCATCAGGTAAAAATTTCCGACGAAGCCATAACGGCGGCCGTGGAGCTTAGCGCCCGCTATCTGCCCGACAAATTTTTGCCGGACAAGGCTATAGATTTGATAGACGAAGCGGCCGCCAAAATCAAGGTGGAAAGCACCAAAGACGGCCTGATTAAGGTCATTAAAAAACTGGAAGACGAGCTGAAAGCCCTGAACAAACAAAAAGAAGAGTTTATTTTGGATGAAAAATTCGACGAAGCCCTAAAATCAAAGCGCCAGGAAGACGATATTTTGCTTAAGCTTACCGATTTAAAACAACAGGAGCTGGAGGAAAAGAAAAAAATCCTGGGCACCATTACCAGGGCTGATGTAGCCGCGGTGATCGGCAGAATTACCAAGATTCCGGTCAGCGATTTAATGCTGGAAGAAAAGCAAAAACTGCTCCGTTTGGAACACACTTTAAGTAAATTCATTATCGGCCAGGATCAAGCCATTTCCGCCCTCTCGGAAAGCATTAGAAGAAGCCGGGTGGGCTTATCCAGCCCCAATAAGCCCATGGGTTCGTTTATCTTCCTGGGCCCATCGGGCGTGGGCAAAACCGAAACGGCCAAAGTTTTGGCCAGGGAAATTTATGAAGACGAAGAGGCCTTGATCCGAATTGATATGTCCGAATTTTCCGAGGCCTTTAACATTTCCAAGCTGATCGGCGCCCCGGCCGGCTATGTTGGCTACAAGGAGCAGGGCAAATTGACCGACGCCGTAAAAAGGCGGCCTTACAGCGTGGTCCTGTTTGATGAAATTGAAAAAGCCCATCCCGACGTTTTTAACCTGTTATTGCCCATTTTGGAAGACGGCCACTTAACCGATGCCGCGGGCAAAAAAATAAATTTCCGCAACACCATTATTATCATGACTTCCAACATCGGCCTGTCGGAATTTGACCGCTTGGCGGTAATGGGCTTTAGCGCGCAGGATAAAAATGAAGAGCAAAAGTTGGCCGAACAAGCGGAAATATTAGCCGAAAAAATCCAGGCCGGCTTGCACGATACTTTCCGCCCCGAATTTTTAAACCGCTTGGACCGGATTATTACCTTTAAGCCCTTAACCCACGAAGCGGCCTTAAAAATCGCCAAACTGCAAACAAACCAGCTGATAGAGCGGATAAAAAAGCAAAACTTCAATTTAAAAATCAGCTCGCAGGTAATAAGTTATCTGGTTAAAGAGGGCTTTACGCCGGATCATGGCGCCCGGGGCATTAACCGCGCCATCCAGGATAAGATCGAAAATCCCCTGGCCGGCGAACTGTTAAGCGACAAATATCCGGCCGAGACGCAAATTAAGGTAAAGATGGCAAAGGACAAGATTATTTTTGAGAAATGACGAAGTCATCCTGAGCTTGCCGAAGGATCCCATAATTTACGAGAACACCCGATAAACGACGGGATTCCTCGACAAGCTCGGAATGACAAAAACAGGGTCAAATATTTTTTATCCTGTTTTATGTTCAAAAAAATCTTCAATTTTTTACTGGATCTGATTTTTCCCATTGAATGCCTTGGCTGCAACCAAGAGGATGTTTATTTATGCCCGGATTGTTATAAAAAAATCCAAATCAACAGCGCGCCGCCGCCTTTTAAGCATCCTTTAAAATATTTAAACGGCGTGCTCTCTGCCGGCGATTACCATCAAGTATTGCTAAAAAACGTTATCCATTGTTTTAAATTCCGTTTTACCCAAGAATTGGCCGAACCGCTGGCAAAAATTTTGGCCGAATTTTGGGATAAACAAATTAATGGGAATAATAATGTACCGACGCACAATTGTGCGTCGCTACCAATAATGGATAATCCCATAATCATGCCCGTGCCATTAAACAAAAAACGTTTGCTGGAACGCGGTTTTAACCAAGCGGAATTAATTGCCAAAATTTTTGCCGAGCAATTCAACTATCTCCTGCTAACCGAGGCCGTGATCCGCCAAAAAAACACGGCCCATCAATTGGGCTTGAATCAAAAAGAACGCACCCGAAATATTCAAGGCGCGTTCCAAATAAATCAGCCGGAACTGATAAAAGATAAAATTATTATTTTAATCGACGATGTGGTTACCACCGGTTCAACCTTGCAAGAAATCGCCAAGGTTTTAAAAGAAGGCGGGGCTAAGGAAGTTTGGGGCTTGGCCGTGGCTAAGGATTAAATTAATTTTATTACCTGCTTACCCATCTATTAATAATTTTCAAAAGTTAGATAGTCCTTTGTATTTTGAATAAACCAAAAACTGCCCTTTTGGGCAGTAAGGTCTATCGATACTAAATTGTACTGGCGGAGAGAGGTGGAACCGAACTATTCAGGTCGCACCTTTTACATTTTAGCTAATATTAGTAATGCTCGCAAGGGTTTAAAAATTCAGATTTGCCTTTTTAAAAATAATCATATATAATTTCATATAGTTAATATATAA
>JAPLWM010000015.1 GCA_026396575.1 Candidatus Komeilibacteria bacterium | reverse complement strand
CCCCTTGCAGATTTAACATTTTACTGATACATTTTTTCATAGAAGCAGTGATTAATTTTAGCCTTGAGTTGAGAAACTCTGTTTTCAAGCTAATATTACCACTGCTTTTGACTTTTCCACCACACTATTTGGCGTAGAGCCGGCAGTTTTTGATTTTAAGGCTGTTTTAGAGTAGAATAAAGCTAGCGATAATTTTAAAATTATGCAAAATTATTCCTGGTACCAGCAATTAACCAAACCCGCCTGGGTCCCGCCGGCCTATTTGTTCGGCCCGGTTTGGACGATTCTTTATATTTTAATCGCCATTTCTTTCGGCAAGGTATTTATTATGGCCTGGCAAAAACAGCTGGCCCTAATGGTGGCTTTGCCTTTTATATTAAACCTGCTTTTTAATTTTGCCTTTACCCCCATCCAATTCGGCTTAAAAAACAATTACCTGGCCGCCGTGGATATTTTATTGGTTTTAGGCACGCTGGTTTGGGCCATGCTGGCCGTTTGGCCGCACGCCAAATGGATTGTTTACCTTAATATTCCATACTTGTTGTGGGTGAGTTTTGCCACGGTTTTGCAGTTAACCGTTACTTATTTGAACAGATAAAATATTTGACAAATTCCAGGGTTTTGTAAAATAGATAAAACAAAACAGGGTCATCGAGCTCTGTTTTTATTGTTATAAATTAATTATTTTGTTAAAATACCAATAAGCAAACATATGAAAAAACAAGAAAATAAAGAAATTATCATTTATCAGGCCAAATCTGGCGCTATTGAGTTAAAGGGCGATTATCAGTCTGAAACTATCTGGGCTTCTCAAGCGGAAATGTCTAGGATTTTTAACGTTACTCCTCAAAATATCACTCTTCATTTGCGTAATATTTTCAAGGAAGGAGAATTGTCTGAAAATTCAACTTGTAAGGAATACTTACAAGTTCGAAAGGAGGGCAATAGGGAAATTAGGCGCAAAATAAAGTCATATAATCTTGATGTCATTATAGCCGTAGGTTATAGGATTAATTCCATTGTTGGCACTAAATTTAGACAATGGGCAACTAAGATTTTACGCACTCATATCATTAACGGGTACACAATAAACCGTTCTCGCATTACCCAAAATTATAAATCCTTTATGAAATCGGTGGCGAATATTCAGGCTTTGCTTCCGGAGCACGTTGTTTTGGATCCTAAAAAAATTCTGGATTTAATTAAGGAATTCGCGGGCACATGGGTATCTCTTAATGCCTATGATAAGGAATCTTTAAAACCGGTTGGCACAACTAAAAAAGCCATTAAACTTACCGGCCGGGAATTGTCCGAAGCAATTGCCAAACTTAAAACCGAACTCGTTAAAAAAGGCGAGGCCACTGAACTGTTCGCTACCGAACGCCAGCCGGACAGCATTCAGGGGATTGTGGGCAATGTTATGCAATCGTTCGGCGGCCAGCCCTTGTATAAAACTCTTGAAGAAAAAGCGGCGCACCTTTTGTATTTTATGGTAAAAAACCATCCTTTTACCGACGGCAACAAGCGTTCGGGCGCTTTTGCTTTTATTTGGTTTTTGCGGAAAGCCCGGATAAAAGGCGGTAAAAATATCAACCAGGCCGGTTTAACGGCCCTTACTTTACTGATTGCCGAAAGCGAGCCGAGGAAAAAAGAGCAAATGACAGCTTTAGTAACCCAAATGCTTAAATAAGTAAATATGTCGGTAGTAGTAAAAACCCGCCCCTTAGGGCGGGTTTTGTTATTGCCAAACCCCAGTGAAAGTGGTACAGTTTAATTAAATTTTACAGGGTCATTTCGGCCTTGTTTTTATTGATTTAGTAAATTAGTAAAAAAAGAGCTTGGAAGTATTATTAACGAGTGTTATAATGTATTTATGAATGCAATAATAAAGAAGGAAAATGGCATAGTTTTTACCCCTGAATGGGTGGTTAATTTTATGGTTGACGAGTTATTAAATAATCAAGAAATCAAAGGTGACGAAACGATATTAGATGCCGGCTGTGGTGAAGGGGTTTTTGCCACCATCGCAGCACAAAAATTTTCAAAATTAACAGGTAAAAAAATAAAAAATGTAATAGAAGAGAATATTTATTTTACGGATATATCAGAAGAATATGTAGAGAAAACTAAACAAAATTTGCAAAAATTATCAAATAGTAAAATTACAAAATTTAATGCAATAACAGATGATTTCTGCTTTCATGATTTTAATAAGAAATTTAGTTTTATAATTGGGAATCCTCCTTATGTAAGAATACAAAATTTAAATGGCAGAAAAGAAAAATTGCAAAAATCATACATCTCAGCGTCTAGCGGTTCAGTTGATTTATATTTTTGTTTTTTTGAACAAGCGCTAAAATTATTAAATAATAATGGTAAAATAGCATTTATCACTCCCAATTCACATTTTTATTCAGCAGCCGGTAAGAATTTACGGGATTTATTATTACCGCATTTAATTAAAATAATCAATTTTGATCATTTTCAAGTATTTAAAGACGTTACTGCTTATACGGCAATTTCTTTTTTACAAAAGGAAGAAACGGATAATTTTTTATACGCTGGAAATTTTAAAAATGATTTTAATAATATTAAATATAAAAAAATATCAGCGTTAAATATGAGGCCACATAGGTGGGAATTTTTTGATGAAAAGTATTTAGACAATATTGTGGCACTAAATAAGAAATACTCAACACTTAATGAAATTGCAGAGATACATTATGGCATTGCTACGCTTAAGGATAATATTTATATTTTTTCACCTAAAAAAAAGGATAAAGAATTTTATTATTTTAATAATTTTAAAATAGAAAAAGATTTATGCGTTCCTATTATTAAAGCGTCAACTTATAAAGGAGAGGCTCAAAATCTTTTCTTAATTTTTCCATATAAATATGAAAAAATTATCCCTAAAAATATTTTTCAAAAAAATTATCCCAAAGCTTATGAATATTTTCTATACCATCAAGATACTCTAGCAATGAGAGATAAGGGCGGCGGTAAGAATTATGAAGAGTTTTATGCCTTCGGCAGGAATCAAGGGTTAAAAACAAGCTTTGGTAAAAAGATTATTACCAGCACAATGAATTTAAAGCCACATTTTTATGTAGTTGAGGATGAAGAAATGAGTTTTTACGCTGGCTATTGTATTAAACCAAAAAATAATACCGATATCTATGAGTTATGTGAGGTGTTAAATTCAAATTTAATGGAAAAATATATCAATTCCGTTTCAAAGAGCTATCGCGGAGGCTATAAATCATATGCGAAAAGCTTTCTAAAAGATTTTGTTCATCCTCAGTTTTATAAATCCCAGCCAGTATTATTTTAATTAAAAAAATATGAACAATGCTCAATTTTTACAGACAGTTAAAAAATCATTTAACAAATTCTTGGAAACACATCCAAGAAGTAATAAAAAATTAATTGTACTGCATGGTGCGATAGCAAATGATATTAAAAATAGATTGGGGCAAGAATATGACGTAAGATCACTTGGCATAGGAAATAATAAAGAAGGGAAAATGGATGGAAGATATATGAAAAAGACCGTCGATATTTTAATTTCTAAAAACGAAAAAGATATTGCGGGAATTGGTGTAAAATTTGTAATGAATAATTATTCTCAGAATTCTAATAATTATTTTGAAAACATGCTGGGTGAAACAGCTAATATTAGAACAAATAATAAAGAATACTTTCAAATTTTGATTTTACCAGAAGAGATGCCCTATTATAATGACGACGGTAAAATAACAAAATGGGATAAAATCTCGAGCCATAATATTGATAAATATATTATATTATCTAAAGATAAGACAGAGAGATATTTACATACTCCTATTAAAACATTATTATTTATTATTAAATTTCCAAGCTGTAACCATGGTATAATAACCACAAGGTCAAAATATAAAAGATATTACCTAAATAAAACTCATAATATTCCCGTGCAAATATCTACGGGCATATCCGGATCATTTGGAAATGCGATAGTGTTGAATAATTATGAAATATTTATTGAAAAGACAATTCATTATCTTAAAAGTATTTAAAATTATTGAATAAGTTTGCAGTATACCCAACTCCCTTCAATTATGCTATACTTACTTCCTTACCAATTAACTTTTCCATATGGCCAAAGGCAACAACTCCCACAAAAAAGAAAGCAAAAAACCTAAAAAGAAACGGTAAAAGCGCTATTTTTAAAACCGCCGTTAATGGCGGTTTTTTTTGTTTTTTGCTAAGATAACCATATGCAAATACCCTACCGCAAACCCGGCGAGTTTACCAACATTGTGCCGGATCCGCATTTAACCCGCAGCAAGTTTAACGAGCTTACGGCCAAGCTTAACAAGCTTAAGGCCGCTTTGCCCGGCGCCACTGGCGAACTTCAGCGTTTGGCCGAAATGGGGGATTTTTCCGAAAATGCCGCCTATCAAATGGCCAAAGGCCGGGTAAGGTCCATAAACGACAAAATTTTCGGTATTGAAGAGCATTTAAAAAATGCCATCATTATTAAGCCAACCGGCAACTTGGGCCAGGTTCAACTGGGCAGCAGGGTAACCGTTTCTTTGTCCGGTAAAACCGTTACCTATCAAATTTTAGGTTCTGCGGAAATCGATTTGGCCAACAATATTATTTCCCATAATTCGCCAATCGGCGCTGCCTTACTCGGCAAAAAAGCCGGGGAGAGTTTTACTATCCGGCTGGGCGGCAGCGAAACAACGGGTAAAATTATTAAGGTGGAATAACCGTGAAAATAGGTGATTTTTATTCATTTTTCACGATTATGTTGACAAAAACGTGAAAAAGAGTATAATAATAGTATATGGCAAAAACACTCAATATTTTCAATAAAATAAACTCCCTTAGGGAAAGGTATTATAGGGTGTCTATGGGTAAGAATGCCTTACTGGCGCTTATTGCCGAAACCGAAGTGGCCGAGCAGGTTTATAATTCCAACGCCATAGAAAACAGCACGCTTACTTTGGAAGAAACCGAAAAAATCCTTTTGCAAATTGATTTGGATCGATTTGTTACCCAGCGGGAAGTTTTTGAAGCAAAGAATTTAGCGCGGGTCGTATCGTATATAGACAAAAGATCCAAGGAACAAGAGCTTAACTTGGAGATGATTTTATCGCTTCATAAAATGTTGATTTCCAATATCCGCGACGATGTTGCTGGCCGGTTTAGGAATAACAACGAATATGTCCGCGTGGGAAGCCATATTGCACCCAATCCGAAGGAAGTAATTGAGCGTTTGGAAAAAATGTTGTCGGAATATAATGCCTCAAGCCATGAAAATATTATCAAGCGCCTGGCAAAACTACATCTTGTTTTTGAATATACTCATCCGTTTGTTGACGGTAATGGCCGCATTGGCCGTGTGATTAACAATTATTTATTGATCCGCGAAGGCTTCGTGCCGATAAATATAAAATTCATCGACAGGAAAAAATATTACGAAGCGTTTAGTGAGTTTGATTTAAAAGGCAAAACCGCTATTATGGAGGAAATAGTGGGTAAAGCGCTTACCAACAGCTATTATAAACGGTTGGCTTATTTGGAAGGTAAAAAAATTATCACCTTGGCCGATTACGCCAAGGCTAATAAACTTTCGCATTCAAACCTTATCAATAAAGCCAATCGGCAAACCATTGAAGCTTTTTTGGAAAAGAATGTTTGGAAAATCGGCGTTGATAGCGATCCGCGGTAGTTTAAAATAACAACTTCATGTATCACCTTTATCTTATTAAATGTTCCGATGCCACTTTGTACGCCGGCATTACCACTAATTTAACCAGGCGCATAGCCGAACATAACCATTCGCCATTGGGCGCCAAATATACCCACGCCCGCAGGCCGGTTAAACTGGTTTATTTCAAAAAGTTTAAAAATAAATCCTTGGCTGCAAAAGCCGAAGCCAAAATTAAAAAATTATCCAGAGCGGAAAAATTAAAACTATGTCTAAAAAAACCATCATCGTCATCATCTTCGCGGTGTTGATTTTAGCGGCGCTTGGCGTGCTAAGATTTTTAACCCCCGAAGATACCTGGCTTTGCCAGAATAACCAGTGGGTTAAGCACGGCCAGCCCGCAAATCCGGCGCCTACGAGCGGTTGCGGAGAGGTTAATCAGCCGTTAGTCGGCAATGACCGCGACGAACACGGCTGCATCGGTTCGGCCGGTTATTCCTGGTGCGAAGCTAAAAAAGAATGCCTCCGCGTTTTTGAACAGGATTGCCTTTCGGCGGAAAAAATAACCGCGGCGTTGGCGGAAAAATACCATAAGCCAGTTACCGACGTATTTGTTAAAATTGATAAGGAAAATACCCAATATGCCAGAGGCGAAGTTTCTTTTGCCCCGGCCGGAGGAGAAGGGGGCATGTTTTTAGCCGTTAAAACAGGGGATAATTGGCAATTGGTTTACGACGGCAACGGCAGCATTGATTGCAACAAAATAAAACAAACTTACCAATTTCCGGCAGATATGCTAACCGGCTTTTGCGATTAAATTTATGCCTAAAAAAGTAATTATTCCCATTGTTTTAATTTTAATCGTGGTTTTGGGTTTTATTTTTTGGCCCAAGGTTTTTAAGCCGCAAAATTCGCCGGTTGCCTGCACCATGGAAGCCAAACTTTGCCCAGACGGTTCCAGCGTTGGCCGTAGCGGGCCCAATTGCGAGTTTGCGCCTTGTCCGCAAGTTGCAGCCGATAATAATCAGGACTCTTGGAAAACTTTCAGCGATCCCGCTTTGGGCGTTAGTTTTAAATATCCGGATAAGCTCTCGGCCGATTATATTACTCCGGCCGATTGGCCGCCGGTTATAAAAGTCAGCCCCGGCCAATTTTCCTGCGTGCCTCAATCAGGCACGCCCAGTTTGCCCGATAGAAAAGTTAAAACCATCAATAACCAAATTTATTGCCTGGAAACCATGAGCGAGGGTGCGGCCGGCAGCGTGTATACCACCTATACCTATACTACGGCCAAAAACAGCCAGCTGGTAAGCTTAACCTTTACTTTGCGCTATCCGCAATGCCTAAATTACGATAATCCCAAGCAAAGCGATTGCTTGGCCGAGCGCCAAGCTTTTGATTTGGACGGCTTGGTTAACGGCATGGTTTTAAGTGCCGGTTTTAGCAAAGCCGATTTAATTCAAGTAAGCTATCCCGTACCGAATCAAATCGTTGCCAGCCCCTTAACCATTACCGGCCAAGCCAGAGGAATGTGGTTTTTTGAAGCCAGTTTTCCCATTGAACTTACCGATGCCAATGGGCAAACCGTTGCGTCTGGCCTTGCCCAAGCCACCAGCGATTGGATGACGGAAAATTTTGTGCCCTTTACCGCCACATTGAAATTTACCAAGCCGCAAACTTCAACCGGTGTTTTAATTTTAAAAAAAGACAATCCTTCGGGCTTGCCGGAACATGATGATTCTTTGCAAATTCCGGTTGTGCTTAAAAGCTCAAGTTAAATAAGCAATAGTTAGAAATCGCCACGGCTTTGGCGTTTTTAGCGGATTTTTGCTACAATAAACAGGTTATTTATCATTAACCTTAAAAATGTGAAAAAACTCCTTTTTTTAGCCGGAATTTTGCTCTTAGGCCTTACGGGCTGCACTTTGCCGAATTTCAGCTCTAATCAAGTAAAAAATTTAAACTTGGACGAAGCTAAAGCCAGCGCTTTGTCTTTTATCAATGAAAATCTAGTGGATCCCAAGACTCCGGCAACCTTAGGCGAGGTTAAAGAGGTTTCGGGCGTTTATCAGATAATGGTCAATTTGGGAGATCAAGCTCCGGTAACGGCTTATTTAACCAAAGACGGCAAGTATTTTTTCAGCTCCGGCATGGAGGTGGCCAAAGTTGCGCAGGAAAAGGCCGCTCAAGCCGAGGCAGTAAAAAACGCTAAAGTGGATATTCAAACCTTAACCGCCGGCACGGGCGAAAAACAGGTTAAAACCGGCGACTCCATTACTGTTAATTATAAAGGCACCCTTGAAGATGGCACGGTTTTTGATTCCAGCTATGACAAAAAGGCGCCCATTACCATTACCCTGGGCCAGGGCCAGGTTATTCCGGGTTGGGAGCAGGGCTTGGTGGGCATGAAAGTCGGCGAAAAAAGAAAATTGGTCATACCGCCCGCTTTGGCCTACGGCGCCCAAGGTTACGGTTCGGTTATTCCGCCTAACGCTACTTTAACTTTTGAAGTGGAGCTGGTTTCCATTAATAATTAAATCTTGAAAAAGATCGTAAAAAAATAGTCCGTTTGGCAATGGTTTTATCCGTGAATATTTTAAAAATTCTGCTTTTAGCCGCTCTGGTTGTTGTTTTGCTCTTCGGCGGCCATTATTTTTTGTTTTATTCGGCCGTCAGTTTTTTAGGCTTAACCAAACCCGTCAGCCAAGCTGTTTTATTGGGAATTTTGGCGTTTTTAAGCGTCGGTTTTATTTTAGCTTCCATTTTGGCGCATCAGCGCGAGGGCCTAATTACCAGAAGCTTGTATGTTTTTTTTGCTTCCTGGCTGGGCATTTATTATTATTTATTCATCGGTTCGGCTTGCTTGTGGCTGATTAAATTATTGGGCCGGGCAGCCGGTTTTAATTGGTCAGCCAAACTTTCAAGCAACGCTTTTATGGCCATGGTTTGGCTGGCGGTTTTGCTGTTTGCCATCGGCGTGGTTAACGCTTTCAGTCCGCGTTTAAAAAAAATTACAGTCAAGATTTCCAACCTGCCCGCGGTTTGGCGGGGCAAAACCATTATTCAGCTTTCCGATATTCATTTGGGGCACGTGCATCGCAGCGGTTTTTTAGAAAGAGTGGTTAAGCGGGTCAATCGGCTTGACCACGAATTGGTTTTAATTACCGGCGATTTATTCGACGGCCTGGACGGCAGCTTGGAGGAATTCGTCAAGCCGCTTAATGATTTAAAAACTTTGCAGGGAATTTTTTTCGTCAGCGGCAATCACGAAGTTTATTTGGGCTTGCAGCGGTCTTTAAAAGTGGTCAAGGAAACCAAAATTAAAATTTTAGACAATCAGGCGGTGGTCATTAACGGCTTGCAGCTGGCCGGCCTGCCTTATGAGGAATTTAAATTGCCTACAAAAAAATCCCGCCCAGCCGGGGCCGGGGAGGATATTTTGGATTCTTTGGTTAATTTTCAGCCCGGTTTGCCGACTGTTTTACTTAAACATCTGCCAACCAAACTTAAGAATTTAGGCCGGACAGGCGTTAATTTGGTGCTTTGCGGCCACACCCACGTGGGCCAGCTTTGGCCGCTGGGCTTGATTACTTATCTGGTTTTTCGGTCTTATCATTTCGGCTTGACGGTTAAAGATAATTTTACCGTTTACACTTCCAGCGGCGTCGGCACATGGGGTCCGCCCAGCCGACTAGGCAATCGGCCGGAAATTGTGGCCATTACGCTTCAATAATATTTGTCCGGCCAGCTTATTATGTTTAAAAGAAAGGACAAACTAAAACTGGCGGTTTTAACTCTATTTTTATTATTGCCTCTAATTTTGCCCGCTGCAGCTGTTGTGGGGCAGGCTGCCGTTGCTTCTTCCACTCAAGAAACTTTGGATTTGCAGCATCAGTTGGACGCCATTCAGCAGGAAATCAATCAGTATGAACAGCAGCTAACTTCGGTCCAGTCGGAAAAAAACACGCTGAATAAAAAAATCAGCCAGTTAAAAATCCAGCAGTCCAAGATTTTATTGCAAATCAAGCAGACCAATCTGGCTATTAAAAATACCGAAAATCAGCTGACAGCGGTGGAAAACGATATTCTGGCCAGGCAACGACAAATTGACGATTTAAAATCCCAAATCAGCGGTTTAATTCGTTCGATCTATAAAAAAGACCATTATTCCTTACTGGCGATTTTTGCGGCCCACAAGGGTTTGGGCGATTTTTTTAACGAGCTGGCCGCTTACAAAAGCATTACCGCCAATTTAAGCGACCTGGTTGATAAAATAAAGCTGGCCAACGCCGCCTTGGCCGAGGATCAAGTTCAGCTGGAAGGCCAAAAATCCGACCAGCAGAATTTGGTGGCCATTGCCGATTTGCAGAACCAGGAACTTTCCCAAAACTTAAGCGAGCACAAAATCTTATTGGCCGATACCAAAACCAAGGAAAGCGAATATCAGACCATTCTGGCGGATCGGCAAAAAAAAGCCCAGGAAATTAAAAACCGCCTTTACGATTTATTGGGCGTTTCCCGCGCCGTCACTTTTGGCGAAGCGGTGCAAATCGCTATTTGGGCCAACGGGCAAACCGGGGTGCGGGTGGCATTTTTATTGGCCATTTTAACTCAGGAATCAAATTTGGGCAGAAACGTGGGCACCTGCAACCGGCCGGGCGACCCGCCGGAAAAGTCCTGGAAAGTTATTATGAAGCCGGAACGCGACCAGGAGCCGTTTAAAACCATTACCGCCCAGCTGGGCCTGAATCCGGATATTACGCCGGTTTCCTGCCCGATGAAAGATAAAAACGGCAAACAGCTGGGCTGGGGCGGCGCTATGGGTCCGGCCCAGTTTATTCCTTCAACCTGGATGGGTTATCGCGCCAAAGTTACAGCTTTAACCGGCGCTGCCGCCAATCCATGGGATATCCGGGACGCTTTTTTAGCCTCGGCCATTAAATTAAAAGCCGATGGCGCCGGTGTTAAAAGCGGGGAGTGGGCCGCGGCCATGAAATATTTTTCCGGCTCCACCAATGCCAAATACCGCTTTTACGCCGATAATGTTTTAGCCACTGCTGCCAAATACGAACAGGATATCGCGGATTTAAACCCTAATTGAAAGTTTTAATTTGCGGTATAATGTTTATAAGAAGTAAAGCAGATTTTTAAAAATTAATTAAAAAATGAAACGTTATAAAGTTTACCTCGGCTTGGTTTTAATTTTTGTTTTCGGTTTGGCGCTGGGTTTTTTTATTGGCCGCTGGTTGGAAACCGGTAAGTTTAAAGCCGCGGCCCAAAGTACCAAGTCCGTCAGGGATAATGACCCCGCCTATCCGTTTATTGAGCCGTTGTTAAGCTGCAATTTATGGGAAATCAAGCAATTCAATAAAAACCAGGCCTTGTCGGAGACGATCAATAATTATATCAAGCGGCAGTATTTAAGCCAGAATGCCCAACAAGTTTCCGTTTTCTTTTATGATTTAAAGAATTCCGATCAGGTCGGCCTTAATACCGACGTTTTATATCATCCGGCCAGCTTGTTAAAACTGGTAATCATGATGGTTTATTTTAAGCAGGCGGAAAGCGATCCTACTTTATTAACCCGCCAGTTGGTTTATCAGCAGAGCGTGAGCCAGCAAAACAGCGAAATAGAATTTGCCGTGCCTTCCGCCTTAACCGTCGGCTAAAAGTACAGCGTGGCTGAACTGATCGGGGCGATGATTATCAATTCCGATAACGGCGCCAAGGATTTATTGTTGGATAATTTGGATCAAGCGGGCTTGGGCGTGGTCAGCGACATTTTTACGGATATCGGCTTAAGCCAGCGCGATCAGGAGCTTGGCAATCTTAATTTTACCGTCAGGTCTTATTCCTTGATTTTAAGGATTTTATACAATGCCACTTATTTAAGCCATCAGTATTCCAACGAGGCTTTGAGCATTTTAAGCCAGGCGGTTTACCATGACGGCATTGTGGCCGGGGTGCCGGCCGGTACCATGGTGGCCCAAAAATTCGGCGAATACGTGGCCGGAGCCGATGGCCAAAGAGTTGAGCCGGAACTGCATAATTGCGGCATTGTTTACCGTACCGGCGGCAACTATTTATTATGCATTATGACCAAGGGCCAATCTATTGATCAGCTCACTACCGTTATTAAGGATATTTCCAGCTTGGTTTACAATGAAGTAAGTTCAAATAATCAAAAATAAATTTTTAATCATTAATAAACAAAATATATGAAAGGTTATCACGGCAATATCGAACAAATCACTTTGGACAATGAAAATTTCAGGCAGGTGCTGTATACGGCCAAACATTCCCAATTAGTGGCTATGAGTTTAAAACCAAATGAAGAAATCGGCGAAGAAATTCATGAAGAAAGCGACCAATTTTTCCGCTTTGAAACCGGCCAGGGCAAAGCGATTATTGACGGCAATGAATATAAGCTTGAAGACGGGGATGTAATAATCGTGCCGGCCGGGGCTAAACATAATATTATCAATACTTCTTCCGGCAAGGCCTTAAAGCTTTATACGCTTTACTGCCCGCCCCATCATGCCGACGGCACTATTCATGCCACTAAAGAACAAACTCTGGGTGATGACGAAAAATTTGCCGGCCAAACAACGGAATAATTAGGTTTGCAATTTTGGGGTAAAATGGTAAAATAACCTAAATTTATTATTAAATATTTAAGATATGTTAAATATTGTTTTTATTGCCGTAATTGTTTTGGCCGGCCTGCTGGTTGCCAAAACCGCTTTGGCCGTTTGCCCCATTTGCACCATTGCCGTGGTGGGCGGCATTGAGCTTTCCCATCTTTTGGGCATCGACGATACCGTGACCGGCTTGTGGGTGGGCGGCTTAACCGTTTCCTTAATCATCTGGACCATTAACTGGCTGAACAAGAAAAACATCCGCTTTTTATTCAGAAAGATTTTAACCGTCATTGTTTATTACGGCTTAATCGTGGTGCCGCTGTATTTCATTAAAATGATCGGCGCCAATCCCTTTAATGTTTTTTGGGGCGTGGATAAACTGTTCTTGGGCATTATTTTTGGCAGCGTCGGTTTTTTTGCCGGCGTCAGCTGGTATGAATATTTAAAAAAGAAAAACGGGGGCCACGCCCATTTCCATTTCCAAAAAGTGGTTATGCCCATCACTCCCTTGGTTGTTTTAAGTTTTATTTTTTATTTCTTAACCAAATAAATATATGGAAATGCCCATAAAAAATATTGAAGAATTGATCGCCAGAGCCGACCAGATGAAAAAGCAGGATAAAATGGATTTGTCTTCGGATCAGGATTTATCCATTGCCATTATGAATTTAATCAGCATTGAAGAACACTTTTTCTTTACCGGCGCCAAAACCGGCAAAAGCCAGTATTACGACTTGCTCAACGAAGTGCGCAGTATGCGCAAGGAATTGCTGAAAAAAATCATTAAGGAATACGAAGGCGAAGTTTGGTGCATTTCCAAGCACCTGCTGGCCGCTACCATGCGCTTAATGGAAGTGGGCACCAAAAGCTTGGGCATGGGCAAAAAAACCGAAGCCGAGGATTTATTCAACAAGGCCTTTGAGCTTTATTCTTTGTTTTGGGGAGTTAATATGAAGCTGATCGATACCAGCCAGATTAAGAAAATCGATGATAATGCCTTAAACATCCACGATACTGAAAAAAAAGGTTTTAAGGGAAAATTAGGGGACTTGGTAAGAAAAGTGATTGATTGCTGTTTGGAATAAATTTAACCCCAATTAAAAAGGGTGGATAGAACCAAAATAATGGTCGCCGCGATAATGCCGATAATGGTCAGCCAGGAAATAATGTTGCCGATCGGCTTATTAACGTGTTCGCCCATTATTTTTTTATTATTGATTATCAGCATCACGAAAATCAGAATAATCGGCAGTAAAATGCCGTTAATCGACTGGGAAAGCAGCATTACCTTAATTAAGGGAATTTTAGGAATTAAAACCAGAGCCGCCGGCAGCGTGATGGAAATCAAAATGGCATTGTAAAAAGCCGGGGCGCTTTTGGCGGTGGTGTTAAAGCCGTATTCCCAGCCAAAGGCCTCGCAGAGGGCATAGGCGGTGGCGACCGGCAAAATAAAAGCGCCCAAAACCGAAGCGCTGAACAGGCCGAAAGCAAAGAGCGTTTGGGCAAATTGGCCGGCCAAGGGCTTTAAAGCCAGGGCTGCGTCTTTGGCGTCGTTGATGTTGATGCCGTATTTGTACAAAGTGGCGGCCGTGCTGATAATAATAAAGAAACTGACGATGTCGGTAATAAAGGCGCCGAAAAAAACTTCCATTTTTTCAATTTTATAATGCTTGACTTCCAAACCCTTATCCACCACGTAGGATTGGATGAAAAACTGGCCCCAAGGGGTAATAGTGGTGCCGATCAGGGCGATCATGGTCAATAAAAACGGCGCGCTCCATTCCAAGGTCGGGGTAATCAAGCTGGTAAAAGCGGCGTGAAAATCCGGCCTGACGATAAAGCCGTTGATAATGTAAACAATGTAAAAAGCGGAAAAAAACAGGAAAATTTTCTGGGTGGTTTTAAACGAGCCTTTCAGCAGCACCAGCCAAATCAGCAAGGCGGCCAGGGGCACCACCAGGTATTTGTTTAAGCCGAAGATTTCCATGGAAGCGGCAATGCCGGCAAATTCGGCCGTGACCGTGCCCAAATTGGCCGCCAGCATGGCCACCATGGCAAAAGCGGTCCAGCCGAAAGGAAAATTTTCCCTGATTACGCCGCCCAAGCCCTGACGGGTTACCAGGCCGATCCTCACGCCCATCTCCTGGGTAATGGCCAAAGAAAAGGTGATTAAAAAAAGCACCCAAAGCATTTTTAAGCCGAAGTGGGCGCCCACCACCGAATAAGTGCTGATGCCGCCGGCATCGTTATCGGCGTTGGCGGCAATAATCCCCGGCCCGATAATGCTTAAAAAGAATAAAATTTTGGGCAGGGGTTTTTTAAGTTTTTCCTTTAAAGCTGAAAACATAAAGGGAATTAAGCATTAGGCACCAAACGCTGCATAATATCATCGGCCGTAACTATGCCCAGTAAGGTGTGGTCTTTATCCAAAACCGCCACCGACAGCAGGTTGTATTTGGTCATTAGCGCCGCCACCGACATCAACTCTTGGTTAACGGTGATGGTGGGCATCTTATGCCGTTTTTTCATAATCTCTTTCATGGTTTGAGTGCCTTTGGCTAAAATCAAGGTTCTTAAGGAAGCGACGCCTAAAAATTGGCCGTTCGAGTTAGTGATATAAATAAAATGAAGGGATTGATGCTGATTGGAAATTTTTTTTATTTCTTCTAAAACCTTAGCCACCGTGGTTTCCGGCAGGGCGCTGAAATATTCGGTGGTCATTAAGCCGCCGGCCGTATCCTCGTCGTATTCCAGGATTTTTTTGACTTTCTGGGTTTTGCTGTCGGTGGGCAATTGATTGATGATTTCCTGGGCTTCCCGTCCAGGCAATAATTGGATTAAATCCACCAGCTCATCCACCGACATTTTACCCATTACCTGGGCAGCCCTGGTTGAACCCAGATTTTTAATCAGCAATTTTTGGATCTGCGGCTGGATTTCTTCCAAAACTTGAGCAGCGGTTTGCGGATCCAAATATTGGAGCAGAGTGCTGCCCTGGTAAACGTTCATCTTTTCAATAATATTGGCAATATCCGCCGGATGCAGTTTAACCAGCTCTTCCACGCCGGTAGGCAGGTGAAGCTTGTTATCGATCAGTT
This sequence comes from Candidatus Komeilibacteria bacterium, assembly GCA_026396575.1. GTDB lineage: Bacteria > Patescibacteriota > Patescibacteriia > UBA1558 > UBA10009 > JAPLWM01. The sequence goes on along the minus strand of JAPLWM010000015.1, from coordinate 36,890 downwards.
TCATATCCTGCCATTCCAATAAGTGGCTTTTAAAAAGCTGGTCGAATAATTTTAATTTTAAACCCAACCTTCTTAACATGCCCCGGGTGCTGATATCAATGGCAATCAGGCACATCTCGTTTTGCAGCAAGCCGAATTCCAAATCATTCACCCTAACCACCCGCATGCCGGCCAGGTCCACGATTTGTTTGTCCACCACGCTGCCATAGAGCGGTATAATGTTTTCCGCCGCCGGTTCGTTGGTAACGGCTTCGGCCAGAGTGGCGTTTAACTTGAGCTGTTTTTCTTCCCAGCCCGTAATTTTTTCCGCCGGCACGAATTTTTTTTCTCCCTTACCGGTTTTAAGGCGCAAACCCAGTACTACCGGAAATTTTTTCTCCGCTTCCGTTTTAATTAAAATATCGGCCACGGTGGCTACGGCCAGGTCGCGGTTGTCCCTGATTTTTTTGCCGATCAGGTTGCTGAAAAAAATCATACTTAAGTTAATGTTAGAGAGTTATAAAGACGCTCTTATTATAGTATAATTTTAAGCCGATTTCAAGGTTAAACCGTTTAATTTTTCCCTTTTGCCAATTTGCAATTTTTGCCAATATGAGTTATGTTATCTTAGTTTGTTATAAACAATAAATTATGCCAGCCAATTTAATTATCGTGGAATCGCCCACTAAAGCTAAAACCATCGCTCGTTTTTTAGGAGACGATTTTAGAGTGGAATCGTCTTTCGGCCACGTTAGGGATTTGCCTAAAAGCAAAATGGGCGTGGATTTGGAGCATAATTTTGAGCCCCAGTATATTATTCCGGTCAGGGCCCGCAAAAACGTAACCGAACTTAAAAAGCAGGCGCTTAAAGCCAAAACCGTTTACTATGCTACCGACGAAGACCGTGAAGGCGAAGCTATTGCCTGGCATTTGGATTGGTTATTCAATCATCCTAAAAATTCCCATAGGATCGCTTTCCACGAAATTACCAAAACGGCCATTGAAGCGGCTTTAAAAAACCCGCGGACTATTAATGAAGATTTGGTTAAAGCCCAGCAGGCCAGGCGCATTTTGGACCGTTTGGTTGGCTACGAGCTTTCGCCGTTATTATGGAAGAAGGTGGCCAAGGGCTTATCGGCCGGTAGGGTGCAATCGGTGGCCGTGCGCTTAATTGTGGAGCGCGAGCGGGAAATTAAGGCCTTCAAGCAGGAAGAATATTGGACCATTGAAGCGATCTTTTCTAAAAATAGTCAGAAGTTTACCGCAATTTTGCAAAGCATTGACGGCAAAAAATTGGAGAAGTTTGATATTACCAATGAGCAGCAGGCGAGCGAAATCGTTAAAAAAATCGCTTCCGCCCAGTTTACTGTTTTACATGTTGAAGAAAAGGAAATTTTTAAAAATCCGCCCACGCCGTTTACCACTTCCACGCTGCAGCAGCGGGCCAACCGCATGCTGGGCTTTTCGGCCAAGCAAACCATGTTAATCGCCCAGCAATTGTATGAAGGTTTGGAAATAGGGGAAATGGGTTCGGTTGGTTTAATTACTTACATGAGAACCGATTCGCTTAATTTGGCCGATCAGTTTTTAACCGAAGCGCAAAAATTCATTAAAGAAAAATTCGGCGCCGAATACGCGCTCGGCCCCAAAAAATACCAGGCCAAATCCAAGCTGGCGCAGGAAGCGCACGAAGCCATCAGGCCGACAGATCCTTTTTTAATGCCGGAAACGGTTAAGCCGTATTTGGACAGCCGGCAATTCAAGCTTTATGATTTAATTTGGCGCCGCTCTTTGGCCTCGCAGATGCCGCCGGCCAAAATTGCCAATACCGGCATTGATTTAACCGATGCCAATGGCCATTTATTCCGAGCCACCGGTTCGGTAGTGGTTTTTGAAGGTTTCTTAAAAGTTTTGCCTCACGAAAATGAAAAAGAAATTCTGCCGGCTTTAAAAGAAGGCGAAGCCGTTAAAACGGAAAAAATCGAACCCTTGCAGCATTTTACCGAACCGCCGGCCAGATATTCCGAAGCTTCCTTGATTAAGGCCTTGGAAGAATACGGCATCGGCCGGCCTTCCACTTACGCGCCCACCATTGCCACCATTCAAAGCCGCAATTACGTGACCAGCGAAGAAAAACGTCTTAAGCCCACCGAAATCGGCTTTATCGTTAATGATTTGCTGGTGGAGCATTTCCCTAAAATAGTCGATTATCAATTTACCGCCAAAATTGAAGACGACTTTGACCGCATTGCCGAAGGCCAGGAAGATTGGGCCAAGATGTTAAAAGAGTTTTACGTGCCATTCCATGAATTGGTTTTACAAAAGCAGGAATCGGTGGTTAAGGAAACTTCCACTGCCACCCGCGAATTGGGAACGGACCCGGAATCGGGCAAGCCGATTTTTGTGCGGATCGGCCGCTTTGGGCCGTTTGTGCAAAAAGGATCCGGCGAAGGCGATATTAAGCCGATTTTTGCTTCCTTAAAAAAGGGCCAAAGCATGGACAGCGTTACCTTGGCCGACGCTTTACAACTTTTTACTTTGCCCCGCACTTTGGGCGCTGACGCTACAGGCGAAACGGTTATTGTTAACCGTGGCCGTTTCGGCCCCTATGTAAAAATCGGCTCCAATAATTTTTCCATCAGGAACGAAGATCCCTATACTGTAACTTTGGATCATGTTTTGGAAGTTATTGCCGCCGGGCGCGAACGAAAAGCCAAGCAAACTTTAAAAGTTTTCCCAGGCAGCGAGATTAAGGTTTTGGACGGACGCTACGGCCCGTATATTACCGATGGCGCCAGAAACGGCAAACTGCCCAAAAATACCAAACCGGAAGATTTAACCTTGGAACAATGCCAAGAGGCATTGGCTGCTGCTCCGGTTAAAAAAGCCAGACGAGCGTTTAAAAGCAATAAAAAATTGGTTAGGTAAGTTTTAAATTTACCTCTACTTGATTTTTTCAGGGAAATCTGTATAATACGCTTAAATTATTAAATCGTATCGAGCTCAGCTCGACTAAACTATTATGTCTAAAGTGTGCCAAATCAGCGGTCAAAGAACCCGGGTGGGCAGAAACGTCAGCCATTCCAACCGTAAAACTAAAAGAACCTTGCAGGTTAATTTGCAGAATAAAAAATTGCTTAATCCCAAAACCGGCAAGATGATCCAGGTTAAGTTAAGCACCTCTGCTTTAAAAACTTTGTCTAAATGGCAGAAAGCCGGCAAAGTTTATGACCTGGCTAAAATGCTTAAAAAATAAGGCCTTGCGGGCAAAATCCCCTTTAAAATAGGGGATTTTTGATAAAATACTTATCCACTGTTTCGGATACTTCATTTTTCTTAGGTTTTTTGCTATAATTTATCCACAACCATTAAAAAAGCTAATAAAATAACCAAAAAATTACTATGGCTAAAATGACCAAGTCACAAATGCTGCAGTCCTTGGCTGAGAGCACAGGGTTATCCAAAAAGGATGTAGTCACTTTACTGGATGCCTTAACCTCGTTGGCTTACGCCCAGGTTAAATCCAGCGGCGAATGCACAATTCCGGGCATTGGCAAATTGGTAAAAAAGCACCGCAGTGCCAGGCAGGGCCGCAATCCGGCAACCGGCGCCACTATTCAGATCCCGGCCAAAACCGTGGTTAAGTTCCGCGTGTCCAAGGCTGCCAAAGATTCCATCCTTTAAAATTAGAAAGAAGACGAATAATAAAAAGAACGGGATTGCCCCGTTCTTTTTTCATCCTTAATATTATTTGGTAATAATTTTGAGGCGCTGCGGCAAAATTTCCACTTCAATTTTTCCAACCGTTAATTCCTCGCCATCTATTTGAATCGGCAAATCCTTAAAGGATGCGGCAGTTACAATTATTTTTCGCCCCTGCTTTAAAAAAAGATAGGGCAGATAGCGGCGGTTGAGCCAGGCAAAAAAGCCCAGGCAAAAAAGCTGCCAGAGGTTTTTATTTTTCAGCACCAGCATTTCCAGCTGTCCGTCGCAGAAATCGGCAAAATGCTTGGGCTTTATTTTAAGGACGCTCAAGGCATTAACGATCACCAAGGAGTTGCCGCTGGCTTGGCCGGCACGACCGTCCAGCCAGAAGTTAAAATCATGCTGGGCCGTTATTTTTGCCCGCAGCAGGGTTTTTAAATAGGCGAAAATGCCCATTTTAGCTTTTAAACGGTAATCGGTTTGCAAAACCACCTGCGAAAGATGCCCCAGGGAAAGGCCGATTAAAAAGTAATGCTCTTTATTCAAACAGCCGACATCAATGGGTTTAATCGCGCCCAGAGCGGCAATTTTAATGGCCGGTTTTAAGCGTAGCGGCAACCCCAGGCTGTTGGCCAGCACATTGGCCGAACCCTGGGCAATAATGGCCAGTGGAATTTCCAGCTTGTTAAGCAGTATAAAATCAACGGTTTTTTTAATGGTGCCGTCGCCGCCGATAATAATAATTTTTTCAATAGAGTTAAAATCCAGTTCTTTAAGCTGGGTTGGAAAATTTTCCAATGTTTCCAGCCAGAGCAAGTCGGCTTTAGGGTTGTAGGATTTATATTGCCTTAAAAAATTCGCCTGAAAAGAAGCGGGATAGCTTAAGCCGGCTTTGGGATTGAAAATGATTAAGGTTTTAATCATTAAAATCTGCCCGCTGATAATTGGGCGCTTCTTTGGTAATGGTAATATGGTGAGGGTGGCTTTCTTTAAGCGAGTTTTCGGTAATTTGAATGAATTCGGCTTTGTCCTGGAGTTCCTTGATGTTTTTGGCGCCCAGGTAGCCCAGGCCCGATCTTAAGCCGCCGATCAGCTGGTAAACGTGGTCGGCCAGGTTGCCTTTATAGAGGGTTTGGCCAACAATGCCTTCGGGCACCAGTTTGCGGCTTTCGGTAACAAAGGCCTGGCCGTAGCGGTCGCGCGAGCCCTTACTCATGGCTTCAATGCTGCCCATGCCGCGGTAAACCTTATACATCCGGCCGTTGTAATAGGTGATTTCTCCCGGGCTTTCGGCAGTAGCGGCAAAGAGCTTGCCGATCATAACAGCCGAAGCGCCGGCAGCCAGGGCTTTTACAATGTCGCCCGAGTATTTAATGCCGCCGTCGGCAATTAAAGGAATATTGCTTTTGTTCTGTCCGGCTACGGCATTAAGAATGGCGGTAATTTGCGGTACGCCCACGCCGGCCACAATCCTGGTGGTGCAAATGGAGCCGGGCCCGATGCCCACTTTTATGCCGTCGGCGCCCGCTTCAATCAATTCTTTAACAGCGGCGGCGGTAGCTACGTTGCCGGCGATCACGTCGATATTGGCAAAGGCCTTGTCGCCTTTCAATTGCTTTAGAATATTCAAAACATTCTGGCTGTGGCCGTGGGCCGTGTCGATGACGATGGCGTCAACGCCCGCCTCGGCCATCAGCTTGGCGCGTTTTAAAGCGTCGGTTCCGGTGCCGATGGCGCCGGCCACCCGCAATTGATCCTCGGCGTCTTTACAGGAAGCGGGATATTGCAGGTTTTTTTCCAAATCGCTGCGGGTGTAAATGCCTTTTAAATAACCCTTGGCATCAATAATCATTAAAATCGGCACCCGTTTTTCTTTGATGATTTTTTGGGCCTTGGCCAAGGTAATGCCGACCGGTGCCGTGGCGATTTCTGGCAGGCCTCTCATTAATTTTTTAATCTGCTGGCTTTCGTCTTCCGGCCAAAAATAATCGAATTTGGAAATTAAGCCCAAGAGTTTTCCCTCGGCATCGGTAATGGGAATATTTTTGTAGCCTTTTTCATTGCGGATTTTAACCACGTCCTTGATGGTTTTATCCGGAGTTAAAGTAATGGGAAATTCGATAAAGCTGTTCCTAAAGCGTTTAACCTTGGCTACTTCCTGCGCTTGGGTTTCCGGATCCAGGTTTTTATGAATCACGCCGATGCCGCCTTCCAAGGCCAGGGCAATGGCCAAGCGGCTTTCCGTAACCGTATCCATGGGCGCGCTAACCAGCGGAATATTAAGCTCAATATTTTTGGAAAAGCGGGTTTTAACTTCCACTTTGTCCGGGGTAATGCTGGATTTTTGGGGCACCAGCAAAACGTCGTCAAAAGTAATGCCCATCTTTAATTCTTGTGATTTCATAGGAGTTGTTTTATAATTTGAATATTATTTTGGATTATAACCCAGTTTTCGTGTAAAATCAAGCATTTCTATGAATAAGGTTTATCAGCAAATCGCCATTTTGGATTTTGGCTCGCAATACGCCCATTTAATTGCTCGGCGTTTTAGGCAATTGGGGGTTTTAGCCAAGCTTTATCCCACCGATTATCCGGTTGAAAAAATTGAAAATCTGATCGGCATTGTTTTATCGGGCAGCCCGGGCAGCGTCCATAGCAATCAATATCCTTTTAACGGCAAAGTTTTTGAATTGAATTTGCCTGTTTTGGGTTTATGCTATGGCCATCAGCTAATGGCTCATTATCTAGGCGGCCGGGTTTTACAAAGCAATGCCCGCGAATACGGCCAAGCGGTTTTACAGGTCAGCCAATCGCCATTATTTGAGGGTTTACAAAGCGATGAAGTGGTTTGGATGAGCCATGGCGATTCGGTAGCCGAATTGCCCAAAGGATTTAAAACCATCGGCTCCACTTTGGAATGCCCGATTGCCGCCATGGCCAATGAACGGGCGAAAATTTACGGTTTGCAGTTCCATCCCGAAGTTAGCCACACTGCCAACGGTTTAAAAGTTTTGGAAAACTTCGCTTTTAAAATTTGCGGAGCCACGGCTGACTGGAAAATCAAGGATTGGCAAAAAGAAATTACGGAACAGATTAAAATTCAAGTCGGCGATAAAAAAGTTTTCTTGTTGGTTTCCGGCGGAGTGGATTCCACCGTTTGTTTTGCCTTGCTGGAAAAAGCCTTGGGAGCGGAGCGGGTTTACGGTTTGCACGTGGATACCGGCTTAATGCGTAAAGATGAAGCCGAGCAGGTTAAAACATCACTTGAAGCTGCCGGTTTTAAAAATTTGCATATTCAAAATGCCGAAGAAAAGTTTTTAGCCAAGCTGGCTGGCGTAGTTGATCCGGAATTTAAACGCCAAATAATCGGCCGGCTGTTTTTAGACGCTAAGGACCAGGTAGCCGACAGCTTAAGATTGAATCCGGCTGATTGGTTTTTGGCCCAGGGCACTATTTATCCCGATACCATAGAAACCGGCGGCACGGCTAATGCCGATAAAATTAAAACTCACCATAACCGGGTGGAAAAAATCCAGGAACTGATTAAAGAAGGACGATTAATTGAACCGATTAAGGATTTATATAAAGACGAAGTGCGCGAACTGGGACAATTTTTAGGTTTGCTGGATGGCTTGGTTTGGCGCCAGCCCTTTCCCGGGCCGGGATTAGGGATCAGGTGTTTGTGCGAAGACGGCAGCGCTGATATTAAACCGGAAACAATGCAAAAAATAAACCAAAAACTGGAACAATCTTTTGCTAATATTAAAATAACTTACAATTTGCCGCCGGCTGCTTTAATTTCCGTTTTACCTATTAAAAGCGTGGGCGTGCAAGGGGATTCAAGAACTTATGCCCATCCGGCGGTTATAGAGCCCGCCGATTCGGCGGGCTTGCCGTGGGAAAAGGTTGAAAAGTTTAGTCCGCAAATTACCAATGAAGTAAAAGAAGTGAATCGCGTTTTAATCAGGATAGATGATAATAAAATAAAAATATCCGCAGGCCGTTTGATTCCGGCTACTTTAACCAAGGCACGTTTGGATTTGTTAAGGAAAATCGATGCTATGGTTAATGAGGAAATGGTCGCGGCTAAGCTGGAGCGGGAGATTTGGCAGTTTCCTGTGGTTTTAATACCTTTCGGTGCCGATAATAAGGAAAGCGTTGTTTTACGCCCGGTTTCTTCTTTAGAAGCCATGACCGCGCGGTTTTTTCCTTTACCCGAGGAAGTTTTAAAAAAGATGGTTTTAAGAATACAATCGTTGAATAAAATCTCCTTTATTTTCATGGATGTTACCAATAAGCCGCCGGCCACGATTGAGTGGGAATAACCTATTATTTGCCTAAAATCGGCAAACATGTTAAAATAGGCCTGTATTTTTCTAATTTTATGGCAATAATCGTTGACGGCAATAAGATAGCGGCGAGCATATTAACCGGCTTAAAAGCGCGGGTAGAAAAATTGAAGAAAAATAAAGTAAAACCCGCCTTGGCCGTGGTAATTGTGGGTAACGATAAGCCGTCGCATACTTACGTTAAAAAGAAAGGGGAGTCCGCCTTGCAGATTGGGGTGGATTTTTTTAAATTCGAATTGCCGGATAACACGGATAAGGAAACGCTGATTACACGGATACGAGAGATTCAAAAGGAACATGATTTATCCGGGTTAATTGTGCAGCTGCCTTTGCCGGAAAAATTAAGCGCTGATACCAGGAAAATAGTTAACGGCATTAATTCGGAAATAGACGTTGATTGTTTAACCTACGGCGCTTTGGGCCGGGTGTTAATGGGCCAAAGCGATTTGTTTCCGCCAACGCCCGGCGCGATTTTGGAAATTTTAAAATATCACCAGATAGATTTAACAGGCAAAGAGGTTTGTTTGGTTGGCCGGGGTGAATTAATCGGCAAGCCCTTAGCCGCCATTTTACAGAATTATCCGGTAACCTTAACGGTTTGCGGGCGTTCCACCAAAGATTTGAGCGTTTATACCAAAAGAGCCGATATTGTAATTTGCGGCGTGGGTAAAAAGGATTTATTGACGGGTGAAATGATAAAAGAAGGCGCGGTGGTTATTGATGCCGGCGTTTGTTTTGTTGATGGTAAAATGTATGGCGATATTAATTTTGAATCAGTTTCTAAAAAAGCTTCTTTGGTTGTGCCAACTCCCGGCGGCGTTGGGCCGATAACAGTGGCAAAATTATTGGAAAACACCGTTAAGGTTGCAGAATTAAGAATTAACAATTAATGATAATGAAAAAATCCTGGCAAACAGTGGTAATAGTCGGCGCCCAATGGGGCGACGAAGGCAAGGGCAAAGTAACCGATTATTATGCGGCTAAAACCGATTACGTGGTGCGTTTTCAGGGCGGCAACAATGCCGGGCATACCATTGTTCATCAGGGCAAAACCCATAAACTGCACCTGTTGCCTTCCGGCGTTTTGCATCAAAGAAACAAAGTGGTAATCGGCAACGGCGTAGTGGTTGACCCCAAAGTTTTGCTATTTGAACTTAACCAACTGGCTAAAATCAATATCCGGCCCAAGCTGTTAATTAGCGAACGGGCCCATTTGATTTTCCCTTTCCATGTTTGTTTGGACAGTGCTGGCGAGCGCAGGCAAGCCAAAGCGGCTCTGGCGGCCCTGTCCACCAATCGGGGCATTTGGCCGGCTTATGCCGATAAAGCGGCCAGAGTGGGCATAAGAATGGTGGATTTGATCAACCCGATAATTTTTAAAAGAAAATTCGATCTGGCTTTTACTTTGGGCCAGGAAAAAATCAGTTCCCTTTACGGTTTAAAAATCAAGTTGAATAAGCAGCGGATTTTTAAGGAATACCAATCGTACGGCAATAAGCTAAAAAAATATGTTGCGGATATTTCGCAGGAATTGAATTTAGCCCTAACCAAGGGTAAGAAAATATTATTGGAAGGCGCCCAAGGCGCCATGCTGGATGTTGACCACGGTTTATATCCTTACACCACTTCTTCCAATACCACGGCCGGAGCCGCCTGCACCGGCACGGGTTTGGCGCCGCAAAAAATCGAGAAAGCCGTGGGCGTGGTTAAGGCCTATCTTTCCCGGGTGGGCGGCGGCTATTTGCCTACGGAATTAAAGGGCAGTTTAGGCGATGCCATTAGGGAAATAGGCGGCGAATACGGCACCACCACCGGCCGTGCCAGAAGAATCGGCTGGCTGGATTTAGTGCAATTAAGATTGGCTGTAAGAGTTAATGGTTTAAATGCCTTGGCTATTACCAAAATTGATGTTTTAAACGGTTTGCCCGAAGTTAAAGTTTGCACCGCTTATTGTGTTGGTAAAAAAATAATCAGAGAAATGCCGGCCGATCTTTCGCTTTATGAGAAATGCCGGCCGATTTATAAAACGTTTAAGGGTTGGGAATTGGCAAGTTCCAATAAAAAATCGTATGAAGATTTACCGCTAAGCATGCGGCAATATTTAGGGTTCATTGAAAAAGAATTGGGGGTTAAAATTGAAATGGTTTCGGTTGGACCCGAACGACAGGCAACTATTATAAAAATAAATAAAATAAGAGCCCTTAACCAGCATAAAGCAAGTTAAGGGCCCTGATACTGAATCACGTCATTAGAACGTGAGTGGCGGGGGTTTTCCGCTTGCGGGAAGGTCCTAAACATCCAGACCATTATTGCCACAATAATGGCCAGTATGATAATAAGGGCCTTCGTATCCCCACTGTTAGTACCTTTGATGCCATTGGTACCATTGGCATTATTCATTTTTTCCTCCAAAGTTGAACAAATCATTATTATCTAACAGCAAAATATAACATTTGTCAATGGCCGAAATTATTTTAGAGCTTAAAAATTTAACCGATCAGCAGGCAGCGGTTTTGCTTAAAAAACACAACCTGGGCTTAACCGTGGCCGAAGCGCGTAAAATTGAAACGGAAATTTTGCATCGCCCAATTACTTTAACCGAAGCCACGGTTTGGAGCATCGAGGGCTCGGAACATTGTTCATATAAATCTTCACGCCAACATCTTAAGCAGCTGCCCACCGAAGGGCCTAATGTTATTTTGGGGCCAAAAGAAGATGCCGGCATTGTGGAAATCGCCACTTATAACGGCGAGCGGATCGGCATTGTGATGTCGCATGAAAGCCATAACCACCCTTCGCAAATCGTGCCTTACGAGGGCGCGGCTACCGGTATTGGCGGCAATGTGCGGGATGTTTGCTGTATGGGGGCGCGGGTTATTGCCGTAGCCGATCCTTTGCGTTTCGGCGATATTTCGTTGAACAAATCAAAATGGGTGGCGAGCGGCGTGGTAAGCGGTATTGGCGGCTATGGCAACCCGATCGGCATTCCCAATTTGGCCGGCGATGTTTATTTTTCTTCCGGCTTTAACGAAAATTGTCTGGTTAACGTGGTTACGCTTGGGTTAGTTAAGGAATCGGAAATTATTCATTCCTCTGCGCCTAAAGGAGCGGGCGAAGGCAATTACCAAATTATTTTAGTTGGCAAGCCCACGGATAATTCCGGTTTTGGCGGCGCTTCGTTTGCTTCTTTTGAATTGGATGAAAAAGCCAAGGAAAAAAACAAAGGCGCGGTTCAGGAACCGAACGCTTTTTTAAAAAGGCATTTATTGGAATCAACCTACGATTTATTCAAGATTTTAAAAGAAAAAAAACTGATTAACCAGGTCGGGTTTAAGGATTTGGGCGCGGGCGGAGTTTTATGCGCTTCGGTGGAATTGGCGGATAGCGGCGGTTATGGCGCGCAAATTGAAGTGGATAAGATCCACGTGGGCATGGCCAATTTGCCCACCCGGATTGTTTTGTGTTCGGAAACGCAGGAAAGGTTTATGTGGATCGCCTCGCCCGAGGTGGCTAAGTTGATCGTTGAACATTACAATACCAAATGGGCTTTGCCTAAAGTTTCCGCGGGCGCTCAAGCTTCCATTATCGGTAAAGTTACCGTAGGCGGGCAATATACCGCTATTTCCGGCAATGAAAAAGTGGTTGATGCTAAGGCCTGTGACATTACCGAGGGATTAAGATACGATCGGCCGGTCCAAGAAATCAAGAAATCAAGAAATCAAGAAATAAAAATTGAGGAGCCCAAAGATTACAATGAAGTGTTGTTAAAAATCTTAGGGCATGAAAATATCGCTTCCCGCGATTGCGTTTATGAAAAATACGATAAAACCGTCAGGGGCTTAACGGTTATTGAACCTGGCGCTGCCGATGCCGGCGTAATGTCGCCTTTATTGGACGAAGAAATGCCTGAAGAAATTAAAAATATCGGCATTGCCTTAGCCGTTGATTCCAATCCGTTTTATTCCAGAATTTCCCCGTATTGGGGAGCGGTTAATTCCGTGGTGGAAGCGTGCCGGAATGTGGCGGCCGTCGGGGCCATGCCTTGGGCCATTACCGACTGCTTAAATTACGGCAATCCGGAAAAGCCCGAACAAATGTGGCAGTTTACCGAAGGCGTGAGGGGCGTAGCCGAGGCCTGTAAAAATATCCATTTAAAAAGTTATCCGGCAAGCCCTTTGCCGGTCATTTCCGGCAATGTTTCTTTATATAACGAAGCCAATGGCCAGCCGGTTGACCCCTCGGCCATAATTGCCTGTTTGGGTAAATTGCCGGATTACCACAAAGCCATTACCATGGAATTCAAGCAAGCCGATTCCGCTATTTTGTTAATTGGCCAAAGAAAAGACGAATTGGGCGGTTCGGTTTATTACCAATTGCACGGCGAACTTGGCGCCAATGTTCCGCAACCGAATTTTAAAGAAGTGGAAAATCAGATTTACGCCGTTACCGATTTAATTGATGCTGGGTTATTATTATCCTGCCATGATATTTCCGATGGCGGATTGGCGGTTGCGATTTCAGAAATGTGTTTTGGAGGTAATGGTAAAAACCGGATTGGTTGTGAAATTAATTTGGATAATGTAGCGACGCATGATTATGCGTCGGCGCAAAATTTTGCGCCCGCCGTAAAATTATTTAGCGAAACCGGCGGCTTTGTTTTAGAAACGAAAAATATTGCCAAGGTTAAAGATATTTGCCAAAAATATAATGTGGAAATAATGGAAATCGGAAAAACTACGGTCAATGCCAGATTAACCGTAGGGGCGCAACACGTTGCGCCCTCGCAAAATTTTTCGCCCATTGATTTATTAATTGAAGAAATGGCAAATAAATGGTTGAATGGATTGAGGGATAAATTGAATAATTAAAAATATGCCAATAGATTACAAATCGGCGGGCGTCAATATTGATGCCGGCAATGAATCCGTAAAAAGAATTAAAGACAAGGTAAAATCCACTTTTGATAAAAATGTGGTTACCGGTTTGGGTACCTTTGGCGCCATGTATAACGCCAGTTGGCTCAAGGATTATAAAGAACCGATTTTAGTGCAATCAATTGACGGCGTGGGCACCAAATTAAAAGTGGCGCAAATGGCCGGCAATTTAACGGGAGTGGGCGAAGATATCGTTAACCATTGCTGTGATGATATTTTATGCCAGGGCGCGCGCGGAGTTACGTTTTTGGATTATATCGCTTCGGACAAGTTAAACCCGCAGGAAATTGAAGATATGGTATCTGGCATGGTTAAGGCTTGCAAAAACGCTGGTGTTAGTTTAATTGGCGGAGAAACAGCGGAAATGCCAGGCGTCTATTTAAAAGGTGAGCACGATATTGCCGGAGTAATTACGGGCATAGTGGAAAAAGATAAAATCATTACCGGTGATAAAATTAAGGAAGGGGATGTGGCCTTGGGCCTGGCCTCGGTCGGTTTGCACACCAACGGTTTTTCTTTGGCCAGAAAAATATTTTTTGAATCAGGCAAATACAATACCGAGAGCCGTTTTGAAGAATTGAATTTTTCCTTAGGCAAAGAATTATTAATTTCCCACCATAATTACGCGCCCGCAGTTTTACCAATTTTAGAAAAATACGAAATTAAAGGCATTGCCCATATTACAGGTGGAGGTTTGGTAGAAAACGTGCCCCGTGTTTTGCCTAATAATTTGTCTTTGGAAATTACCAAAGGCAGTTGGCCGATTTTGCCGATATTCAAATTAATGAAGCGCTTGGGCAACGTGGCCGATGAAGAAATGTATCGGGTATTTAATATGGGCATCGGCTTGGTCTTGATTGTCGGGGCGGAAAATTTTGAAGCCATTCAAAAAGATTTGGAAAAAACAGGAGAACATGTTTATAAAATAGGAAAAATCATTAAAGGCAAGAAAGATGTCAGATTTGTTTAAAATCGCCATTATTATTTTTCCGGGCACCAATTGCCACGAAGAATCGTTTCGGGCAATAAAAAATGTCGGCATGTTGCCGGAGTTTTTCCGGTGGAACGACGATTACGTCAAATTAAAAGAATTTGACGGTTATTTTATTCCCGGCGGTTTTAGTTATGAAGATCGCGTTAGATCCGGCGCCATTGCCGGCCGGGATCCTTTAATGAAGGTTATTAAAGAAGAAGCGGGCAAGGGCAAGCCGATCATTGGCATTTGCAACGGCGCGCAGATCTTGGTGGAATCCGGATTAATTCCAGGATTAAAGGACTGTCATTTGGGTGCCGGCTTGGCTTGGAACAACCACGGTTATTTAAATATTTGGACCAGGATAAAAAACGAATCCGAACCGGGCCGCTCAGCTTTTAATAATTTTGAACAAGGGAATCATTTTGCCTTGCCTATTGCCCATGGCGAAGGCCGCTGGGTGATTCCCGAGGATTTGTTAAAACAATTGGAAGAAAGCGGCCAAGCCGTATTTAAATATTGCGATGCCAGCGGGGAAGAAAAAAACGAATTTTCGATAAATCCCAACGGCGCCGTGCATAATTTAGCCGGCGTTTGCAACCAAGCGGGTAATGTTTTGGCTTTAATGCCGCATCCGGAACGGACCAAAGACGGTTTGGTTATTTTTGATTCAATGAAACATTATCTGGAGAATAACAAAGCAAAAACGGGTAGGGGCGCAACACGTTGCGCCCTCGCAAAATTTTGCGCCCTAAAAGAAGAGTCAATAATAAATGAATATCAAAAAACCAATGATTCATTGGAAATCCTGGTTGATCTGATTATTACCGACAATGAAGCGCAAACCCTGGAGACAGCTTTAACCGGATTAGGGTATAATAACATTAAGGTCAGCCGAATGGCGCATTGGGAGGTGGAAACTTCAGAACAATCAGCAAAGTTTATTGATGAGTTGATTAAGTCAGGAGAACTGCTCAATACAAATAAAGAGATTCCTTATATAAATGATAGCTCAAAGCTCAAAGCTCAAAGTCATAAATTGTTAGTCAGATATGCTGCTGATTTTGTGGGCCAGGGCAAAGTTTCTACTTTAACCAACCGTCTGGGTTTTAAACAAATAAAATCAATCAAGCAAGGCGTGTTATGGTCAATTGATTGTTCGGCAGCCGATTGGCAGAAAATTTTAGCCAGCAATATTTTAGCCAATCCCTATTCGCAGGAAACATTAATCTATAAATAGTATGGATAAGCAAATCATTGAAAAAAATATCTACAATGTTTTAACCGAAACCAATTTTAAAGGTTTTGGCGAGAAAAAGTTGGGCAAGGTCAGGGATACTTATTATCAGGATGATAAGATTATTTTAATTACCACTGATCGGCAATCGGCTTTTGACAGGATTTTGGCTTCAATTCCGTTTAAAGGCCAGGTTTTAAACCAAATCAGCGCTTGGTGGTTTGAACATACCAGGGATATTATCCCCAATTTTGTATTGGAAATACCCGATCCCAACGTGGTGGTGGGTAAAAAATGCGCGGTGTTTCCCATGGAAATTATCGTGCGCGGATATTTAACCGGCTCCACCGATACTTCAGTGTGGATGAACTACCAAAAAGGCGTCAGGGATTTTTGCGGCAACAAACTTAGCGAGGGCATGGTCAAGAACCAAAAATTCAACACGCCAATAGTAACGCCAACCACCAAATTTGAAAAACACGACCGCAACTTGAGTAAAAACGAAATTTTGGCCGAACATTTTGCCACCGTGGCCGAGTTTGATTATATTAGCGCCAAGGCCTTGGAGTTGTTCGCCTATGGCCAAAAAGTTGCGGCCAGCCATGGTTTGATTTTGGTGGATACCAAGTATGAGTTCGGCAAAGATGCGCAAGGCCATATAACTTTGATTGACGAAATCCATACCCCGGATTCCTCACGCTATTGGCTCCGTGATACTTATGCCGAGCGCATTAGTGAAGGCAAGGAGCCGGATAACATTGATAAGGAATTTTTGCGTTTATGGTTTAAAGACCACTGCGATCCTTACCACGACGAGGAACTGCCCGAAGCCCCGCGCGATTTAATCGTGGAGCTTTCCAGCCGTTATATTAAGCTTTACGAAATGATCACCGGCCAGCAATTTTTATTTGAAGACAAGGTAATTTCCAAAAGAATCGAGGAAAACTTGAAAAAGCACGGATATTTAGTATAATTACGAGCGAGAAAGGAAAGCAAGCTAGCTTGCTTTCCGACCGAGCGATGTAATTATACACAGTATAATGTAGCCAAATAACCTTAAATGTTATGAAAATAGTGATTATCATGGGCAGTTCCGCCGACCGGGCCTGGGCCGATAAAATTGAGGCGGAACTTAATAAATGGCAGCTTAAAAGCGAACAGCACGTGATTTCCGCCCATAAAGCGCCGGAAAAGGTTTTTGAGCTGGTTCAATCTTACAATAAAGAAAAAGAAATTATTTATATTACCATTGCCGGCCGTTCTAACGGTTTATCGGGCGTAGTGGCGGCTAACTCCATTCATCCGGTTATTGCCTGTCCGCCGTTTAAGGATAAAGAGGATTTATTGGTAAATATCCACTCAACTTTGCAAATGCCTTCGGACACGCCGGTGTTAACGGTTTTGGATCCAAGCAATGTTGCAGCCGCAGCGGCCAGAATACTGGGCTTAGCCAATGAAGCGCTGCAAAGCAAAGTTAAAGAAAAAATCGCTCAAATTAAGAACAGTTTTAAATAAAATTTTTATGGATAACTCGCTTAATGCCATTTCGCCGTTGGATGGCCGTTATTTTAATAAAATAAAAGAGCTCGCTCCCATTTTTTCGGAAAGTGCCTTGATTAAGTACCGCTTAAAAGTGGAAGTGGAATATTTATTGGCGCTCGCTGGCGAATCCAAAATCAGCGAAATCGGCACTTTGGCTGAAGCCGACAAAGTTTATTTACAAAATCTTTATTTAAAATTCAACGAAGCCGAAGCAGCCAAGGTCAAAAAAATAGAACAAACCACCAATCACGATGTTAAGGCGGCGGAATATTATTTAAAAGAAAAAATTTCCAAGATCAAGGGTTTAAATTCTGAGTTTGTCCATTTTGCCTTAACCAGCGAAGACGTGAATAATCTGGCTTACAGCTTGATGTTAAAAGACGGGCTGGCGGTTTACGAAAATTATTTAAAAAAGTTGTTAAAAATTTTAAAAGATTTGGCCATAAGATATAAAGGGATGCCTCTGCTTGCCTTAACTCATGGCCAGCCGGCTACCCCCACTACCGTAGGCAAAGAGCTGGCCATATTTTACTGGCGCTTAGCGGAAAAAATTAGAGGAATTGCCGAGCATAAATTGCAAGGTAAATTCAGCGGAGCGGTGGGTAATTGGAACGCGCAAGTAATTGCTTATCCCAAAGTTGATTGGCCGGCCTTCAGCCAAAAATTTGTGGAAAGCTTGGGTTTGGTTTTTAATCCTTTAACCACCCAGATTGAATCGCACGATTCCTTGGCCAGTATTTATCATAAGCTGATTAGAACCAATAACGTTATTAAAAATTTGGATCAGGATATCTGGCTGTATATTTCCAGGGATATTTTTAAGCTTAAAGCGGTTAAAGGCGAGGTCGGCTCTTCCACTATGCCGCATAAAATCAATCCCATTGATTTTGAAAACAGCGAAGGCAACATGGGTTTAAGCAACGCTTTATTGGCCCATTTGGCCGATAAACTGCCGGTTTCCCGCTGGCAGCGCGATTTAACCGACAGCACGGTTTTACGGAACCAGGGCGTGGCTTTGGGTTACGGCTTACTAGCTTTAACCATGGCTTTAAAAGGTTTGGAAAAATTGGAAGTTAATAAGGAAAAGGCCGCGGATGAATTGAATGCCCATTGGGAAGTGCTGGCCGAACCGATTCAGGTGGTTTTAAGAAAAGCGGGCTATCCCAAACCTTACGAAACTTTAAAACAATTAACCCGCGGGCAAAAAATTACCAAGCCCGTGGTGCAAAAATTCATCAGAGGTTTAAAAATTGCCAAAGCCGAAAAGGCGGAGTTATTGCGCCTGACGCCGGAAAAGTATTTGGGCTTGGCCGTAAAATTGGTTGATAAATATTTAAAATAACTTATAAATTATGTGCGGTATAACAGGCATTATCGGCAACGGTTCGGTTTCCACAGAAATTTACGAAAGCTTGCTGGCTTTGCAGCATCGCGGGCAGGATAGTGCGGGCATGACCACTTATTCCGACCGCTTTCACTCTAAAAAAGGCCTGGGCCTGGTGAGGGAAGTTTTTCATTTGGAAGACATGGTCAATCTTAAAGGCAATATGGGCATCGGCCAGGTTAGGTATCCTACCGTCGGCGGCGGCACGGCCGAAGAAGTCCAGCCCTTTGTGGTTTCTTCGCCTTACGGCATCGCCATGGCCCATAACGGCAATGTTTTCAATTTTTGGGAATTAAAAAAAGAATTGTTTGAAAAAGATTCCCGCCAAATCAATTCCAATAACGACGTGGAACTGATTTTGAATGTTTTCGCCTATGAGCTCTCCCGTTTTTGCCATAAGGAATTTTTTGATTCCATCTGCCTGGCCGTGCGTAGCGTCCATCAGCGCGTTAAGGGCGCTTATTCGGTCGTGGCGATTATTGCCGGCAAAGGCATGATCGCTTTCAGGGATCCGCACGGCATCAGGCCGTTGGTTTGGGGACAGCGGAAAAACAGCTTTAAAACCGAGCACATTTTCGCTTCGGAAAATACCATGTTCGAAGTTTTGGATTTTGAATTCAACCGCGACCTGGAGCCGGGTGAAGCGGTTTTTATCGATTTAAACGGCGAAGTCCATTCCAAGAGAGTTACGGAAAAGGAATTCCGCCCTTGTATTTTTGAATATGTTTATTTTGCCCGGCCCGACGCTTTCTTAAACGGCGTAAGCGTTTACCGTTCCCGTTTAAGAATGGGCCAGAATTTGGCGTCCAAAATTAAGCGGGTCCATCCGGATTTGCCGATTGACGTAGTAATTCCGGCGCCGGAAAGCGCCAATACCGCGGCTTTGGCCTGCGCCCACGAACTGGGCGTTAGGTATACGCAAGGCCTGGTTAAAAATCACTTTATCGGCCGGACTTTTATTATGCCGGGCCAGGAAGTTAGGCAAAAAGCCAATCGCTACAAGCTCTCGGTGATTGACTTTGAAGTGGAAGGCAAAAACGTTTTAGTGGTAGATGACAGCATTGTTAGGGGCAACGTTTCCCGCCATATCGTTAATTTAATGCGCAAGCACGGCGCCAAAAAAGTTTATTTCGCTTCGGCTTCGCCGGCGCTAAAATGGCCGGATCTTTACGGCATTGATTTGCCCACCCGCGACGAATACATCGCTTTTGACCGCACCGAAGACGAAGTCCGGCAATATATCGGCGCCGATGTTTTAATCTACCAGGATTTGGAGGATTTAATAGAAGCGGTTACCAGAAGGGGCGAGCTTAAATTTACCCGGCCGCACACCGCTTACTTTGACGGCGATTATCCTACCGGCGACGTAACCGAAGAAGTTTTAGCCGAAGTGGAACGGCAAAGAAAGGACGAGCGGACAAATTTGGTTAATCCTCATTTGGGCGCAAAACTTGTATGAAAAAAGTCTTGCTTTTAGGCAGTGGCGCACGCGAGCAGGCCATGGCCAGTGTTTTAAAATCCTCTGCGGAAGAAGTGGAACTTTTTGTTTTTGCTTCATCGGTAAATCCAGGTTTGCGCGAGCTGGCCAAGGAATACCGGGTAGGCCAATTAAGAAACAATACGGCCATTGCCAGTTTTGCTTCCCAGGCCGGCGTGGATTTCTGTTTGGTGGGCCCGGAAGCGCCCTTGGCCGAAGGCATTGTTGACGTTTTGGAGCAGATCGGCATTTTAAGCGTCGGTCCTACCAAAAAATTGGCTCAAATAGAAACCAGTAAGGCTTTTACCAGGGAACTGCTGGCCGAATATAAAATTCCGGGTTCGCCGGAGTTTATGGTTTTTGATTCCTTGAAAGGCACGGAAGATTGGCTGCGGCATTTGGAAGAAAGTTTTGTGATCAAGCCCGACGGCTTAACCGGCGGCAAGGGCGTTAAGGTAGCCGGCGATCATTTTAAAAATATGAACGAGGGCCTGAGCTTTATCAAGGAAATTTTGGATAGCGGCGCCAAAGTGGTAATTGAAGAAAAACTGGTGGGCCAGGAATTCAGCTTAATGAGTTTTTGCGATGGCGATCATTTAATCCATTTGCCAGCCGTCCAGGACCATAAACGGGCCTTGGCGGGCGATCAGGGCTCCAATACCGGCGGCATGGGCTCTTATTCCGCTGCCGATTTCAGTTTGCCGTTTTTGGAAGAGGATGATCTCGTGGCGGCCAAAAAAATCAACGAAGCCGTGGCTTTGGCTTTAAAAAAGAAGATCGGCCGGGGCTATAAAGGCGTGCTTTATGGCGGTTTTATGGCCACCAAAACCGGGGTAAAATTAATTGAATACAACGCCCGCTTTGGCGATCCCGAGGCCATGAATGTTTTGGCGTTATTCTCTGAAAAAACCTTTCCGCCTTCCGGCAAAGCCGATTTCCTGCAAGTTTGCTTGAGCGTAATAAACGGCACTTTGGATAAGATAAAATTGGAGTTAAAACCTTTGGCGACGGTGGTAAAATACGCCGTGCCCGAGGGTTATCCGGAAAATCCGATTAAGGATAAAATAATTGATGTCAGTGCTATTGATAAAACCAAGGTCAAGATTTTTTACGCGGCTGTGGACCAGCGGCCTGACGGCTTGTATCTAACCGGTTCCCGGGCCGTGGCCATTACCGGCACGGCCAAGGATATTTTTACGGCGGAAAAAATAGTGGAAGAGGAAATTAAAAAAATCACAGGCCCGGTGTTCCACCGTGCCGATATCGGCACCAAAGAATTGGTTAATAAACGGGTGGCCATGATGGCAGAATTAAGAAAATAATATGGCTAAATTGAATTTGGCGGTTTTCGCTTCAACCAAAGGCACCGACTTGCAGGCGATTATCGAGGCGCGCCAAAAAGAAGAATTGGCAAACGTCGATTTAAAATTCGTTTTGTCGGATAAAAAAGATTGCTATGCTTTGGAACGCGCGCGCCTTAATGGAGTTAAAACCTATTTCATCGATCCTAAAAATAAGCAGCGGGAAGAATTTGACGGGGAATGCTTAAAAATCTGCCAAGCCGAACAAATCGATTTGATTTTGCTGATCGGCTACATGCGGATTATCACCAAGGTTTTAATTGAGCCGTATCAGAATAAGATCATTAACATCCACCCGTCGCTCTTGCCCAAGTATCCGGGTATGGATTTGGATGTTCATGCCGAAGTTTTAAAAAACCAGGAAAAACAAACCGGCTGCACTTTGCATTATGTTACCGAGGATTTGGATGCCGGCCCGATTATTTTACAGGAAAAAGTCAGTATCAGTGAAAATGAAACGCCGGAAACGTTAAAAACAAAAGTTCAGGCAAAAGAACAAGAAGTTATTTCACAATACTTGCGGCTGCTCACGGAATAAAAAAAGCCATCAGTTTAAAAACCAATGGCCAGAGTGCCTGCATTGTGCGTAGTTATTTATCCATAAGATCATGGCTGGGTGGTTCCGGAACATGATCTGGCACTATTCTCCTGCATTTATGAACAAAATCAAGCATTTCCTGAACTTCGGCCGATGGCACCGGCGGCTTGTTGGATTGATCACTCGAGGCAGTTGATGTTTTGTCCATATTATCGGACATGTTGTTTTTCCTTACGGTTGGTGAATTGTTACAAATTATCACTATCTTAATTTATTATTAAATATTAGTCAATCATGCGCGCTTTAATCAGTGTTTACAATAAAACCGGCCTGATAGAATTTGCCAAAAAATTATCAGCCCAAGGTTGGGAAATTATTTCCACCGGCGGCACTTTTGCGGCCTTAACTAAAGCCGGCCTTAAAAATTTAAAAAAAATCGAGGAAATTACCGGCTTTCCTGAAATTATGGACGGCCGGGTTAAAACCTTGCATCCGGTTGTTTTTGGCGGCATCTTGGCCGATCGTTCTAAAAAAGAACATTTAGCCCAAGCCAAGAATAATCAAATTGATTTAATAGATCTGGTGGTTTGCAACCTTTATCCATTTTTCGAAACCGTAGCCAAGCCCGGCGTTACCGAAGAAGAAATTATAGAAAACATCGATATTGGCGGAGTATCCTTAATTAGGGCGGCGGCCAAAAATTATCAATCGGTTATGGTGGCGGTTGATCCTGAAGATTATAATGAAGTTGTAAAAAAACTAAAAACTAAAAACTTACTTGTCCTCCGTAGCTCGAAGAGCGAAGGGGGAAAACTTAAAACCGAAGAGTTATTGGGATTTAGAAAAGAACTAGCGAAAAAGGCGTTTATTCATGCCGCAGGTTACGATAAAGCCATTGCCGATTATTTTTCAGATAATAAAAATTTAAATTTGTCTTTTGAAAAAATCTCCGATTTAAGATACGGCGAAAATCCGCACCAAACCGCGGCTTGGTACAAGGAGCCCGGCTTTACCGGTTCAAGCATTGTTAATGCCGAAATTTTGCACGGCAAAGAGCTTTCCTATAACAACATTATGGATGCCGATGCCGCTTTAAATTTAATCAAGGAATTCGACCAACCGGCAGCAGCGGTTATTAAGCACGCCAATCCTTGCGGAGTAGCCGTGGCTGAAAATATTACCGACGCTTTTGTGCGCGCTTATCAGGCGGATAGCTTATCGGCTTTCGGCGGCATTATTGTTTTAAACAGAGAGTGCGCTCCTCAAATTGCTGAAGAAATAAGCAAGGTTTTCGCCGAAGTGGTTATGGCGCCGGATTACGATCCAGTTGCTTTGAAAATTTTGGAACAAAAGAAAAACATCAGATTATTAAAGTTGAAGGCATTAAATAAAGAATATTTATCCGCCGAAGCTCGCTCTAGCGAGCGAAGGCGGAAAGATTACAGAAGAATTCAAGGTGGATTATTGGTTCAAGACCATGATAATTGCCAGCTTACCGCGAAAGATTTAAAAACCGTTACCAAGGCCAAGCCAACCGCCAAACAGCTGGCAGATTTGCTGTTTGCGTGTCTTGTGGCCAAGCACGTAAAATCCAATGCCATTGTTTTAGCTGCTGGCGGCGTTACGGTCGGCATTGGCGCCGGACAAATGTCCAGAGTGGTTTCGGCGGATATCGCCATTGGCAAAGCGGGCGATAAAGCCAAGGGCGCCGTGGCCGCTTCCGACGGTTTTTTCCCCTTTGCCGACTCAATTGACAAATTGGCCAAGGTTGGGATAGAATCCATAATACAACCCGGCGGTTCCATTCATGATCATGAAGTTATTGCCGCGGCAAATGGGTATAAGTTAAGCATGGTTTTTACCGGCGTCAGAACGTTTAATCACTAATAAAATGATGAATAAAAAACTGTTAATTGCCCTATTATTGCTTCTTATTTTAGGCGGTTGTTTTTTTAACCGCAATCGGCAGGCGGGTAAGCCGGCTGAACCGCAAATTACCTATAAAACCTATGCCAGCCAGAAATTGGGAGATTTTTCCTGGTCGGTCAAGTATTTGGCCAATTGGACCGCGGCTGAACAAAGTACCGGCAAATTCAAGGAGTTTAAAGACCAGGTTACTTTTAGCAATAATGCGGAATTAATAACGGTAACTTTGTTAAATGGCTGGGAACAGAAAGCGTTATCAGAGTCTTATACCATCGAAAGCCAATCGCAAACCCAGCTTAACGGCAATTTGGGCGACAGAATTTTAGGCGCGCTTAAAGCCGATCAAGCGGCCGACCGAGTGGAATTTATTTTAGCGGAGAGCGGCAATTATTTATTGGCCATTAAAACCAATCATCCCGGTTCGCAGGATTTTACCGATTTTTTGGATAATTTTTCTTTTGTTAAAATTGCGGCACCTGCGGCCAGTCAAAGCAAGAAAGTGGTTTTAAAACTGTATTTTGCCGCCAATAAATTCAATAACACCGACTGCGAAGCCACCACGGTAAAAGCCGTGGCCATTGACCGGCCCGATGAAGATTTGGCTCTAATTCCTTATGTCATGAAATTATTATTGCAATTATCCGTACCCGAAGATTTATCGCGGGAAAACTTGGCCAGCGGCATTCCCATCAATACCCGGCTTTATTCTTACGGCTATGAGGATAACAAAGCGATTGTTAATTTTTCCACCGAGCTTAATTCGGGCGGGGGCAGCTGTTTAATGTCTTTAAGAAGAAGCCAGATAGAAAAAACTTTAACCGCTTTAAGCGAAGTTTCGGCTTTGCGCATTAAAAGCGTGGAAATCCAAGTGGAAGGCCGCAGTGATACAGCTTTACAACCTTAATTATGGCTACAATACGCCTTAACAGATATTTAGCCCAAGCCGGCTTGGGGTCGCGCCGGGCGGCCGATGAACTGATAAAATCCGGCCGTGTTTTTTTAAACGGGCAAAAAGCGGTTTTGGGGGAGCAGGTTAACGAGGGCGATACGGTTAAAGTTAATAATCGCTTAATTAAACCCCTGGCAACCAAGGTTTATCTGGCTTACCATAAGCCGGTGGGCATAATTTGCACCGCCGATCCCAATAGTTCCGATAATATCATTAAAGCCGTTAATTATCCGGAACGGATTTTTCCGGTTGGCCGCTTGGACGTGCATTCTTCGGGTTTGATTTTTTTAACCAATGACGGCGATTTTGCCAACCGCTTGACCCATCCCAAGTTTTGGCATGCCAAAGAATATCAGGTAAAAGTGGACCAGCTGATTAATGAGCAGTTTATTAATTCCTTAAAAAGGGGAGTAAAGCTGCAGGAAGGCGTGGCCAAGGGCGATAAAGTGGAACGCTTAAACAACCATGAATTCAAGATTACCATTCATCAGGGCTGGAACAGGCAAATCAGGAGAATGTGCGAGGTTTTGGGCTCCAATGTTAGGGAGCTTAAACGAATCAGGGTGGGCAGTTTTGATTTGGGTGATTTGCCTGTTGGCAAGTGGCGCAAGCTAACGGCCAAAGAAATCAAGGAGTTTATTTAACTTTTTATATAAATTTTAAGCCGGGTCCACAAGACCCGGTTTTTGTTTACAAAGTCATAATAAAATAGTATAATTAATTTACGATTATGACAAAAATTACCATCAACAAAGCCCCTGAATTTTTAGGGCAAGAAGCATTAATTAAGGGCTGGGTTTATAACTTCCGTTCCAGCGGCAGCTTGTATTTTTTGCAAATCCGCGACGGTTTGGGCTTTATCCAGGCTATTGTCAATAAAGCCGAAGTTTCCGCCAAAGTTTGGCAGGAGTGCGAAAAAATCACTTTGGAAAGTTCGGTTGAGCTTAGCGGCAAAATTTCCAAACATCCTAAAAAGGAAGAATACGAGCTGCAGGTGGCGGAAATAAAAATCGTCCAAATTTCCCAAGAATATCCCATTGGCAAAAAAGACCATGGCCCGGATTTTTTATTGGATAACCGGCATTTGTGGTTAAGATCGGGCAAACAGTGGGCCATTCAAAGAATCAGAAATACGGTTATTAATGCCATTTACGAATTTTTAAACAAAGGCGGCTACATTAAAATAGATTCGCCGATTTTAACGCCCAATGCCTGTGAAGGCACCACTACCTTGTTTGAATTGGAATATTTTGATCTAGGCAAGGCCTATTTGGCGCAATCGGGGCAGTTGTATATTGAAGCGGCGATTTTTAGCCATGGCAAAGTGTTTGATTTCGGCCCGGTTTTCCGCGCTGAAAAATCTAAAACCCGCAGGCATTTAACCGAGTTCTGGATGATGGATGCCGAAGCCGCTTTTGTGGAACACGAAGAAAACATGAAAATCCAGGAAGAGCTGATTTGTTTTGTGATTCAAAAAGTTTTAGCGGAAAATGCCAAAGAGCTGGAAATTTTAGAAAGAGATCTTGAGCCATTGAAAAAGATTAAAGCGCCGTTCGGCAGGATTACCCATGCCGAAGCGGTTAAAAAACTTAACAAGCTGGGTTCGGATATTAAAGCCGATGACGATTTGGGCGGCGATGACGAAACTTTATTAACCCAGGATAGCGAGGTGCCGATTTTTGTGGAAAAATGGCCAGCGGCTATTAAGGCCTTTTATATGAAGTGCGATAAGTCCGATAAAATCGCTTTATGCGACGATTTAATTGCACCCGAAGGATTCGGTGAAATTATCGGCGGTTCGCAAAGGGAAGACGATTACGATACTTTATTGAAACGGATTAAGGAACAAAAATTATCCGTGCCCGATTTTCAATGGTATTTGGATTTAAGAAAATATGGATCAGTGCCGCACAGCGGTTTTGGCGTTGGCTTGGAACGTTTGGTGGGCTGGATCAGCGGTACGCATCATGTTAGGGAAACCATACCTTTTCCTAGAATGATTAATAGGATAAGACCATAGATAATTAACAATTAATTTTTAAACCGTATGAAAAGCGATTTAAAAAACTATGCGTTCATTGATAGCCAGAATTTAAATTTAGGCGTTCAAAAGTTGGGCTGGAAATTAAGTTTTAGAAAGTTTAGGGTTTATTTGGAAGAAAAATATCAAATAGTTAAGGCCTATCTATTCATTGGTTATATACCGAATAACAGGGATTTATATAAAGCTTTGCAGGAAGTCGGCTATGTATTGATTTTTAAACCAGTTTTGCAGAACACGGTGGTTAAGGGCAACGTTGACGCCGATTTGGTTTTACAGGCAATGATGGATTTGAAAGAATACGATAAGGCGGTTATTGTTTCTAGCGACGGAGATTTTTACAGTTTGGTTAGGTATTTAAAAGAACAGGATAAATTAGAGTTGGTTTTAAGTCCAAATAGAGATAAATGTTCAAGTTTGCTTAAAATATCAGCCGGCCCGAAAATAGAATTTATGAATAATTTAAGGCAAAAATTGGAGTATAAATGAAAAAGCACCGCTAGAGGACAAAACCTCTAGAAGTGCTCCTTCCTGGTGATATTGGTATCATAGCAGATTTAGATAATTAGTCAATAGGGTTGTGGATAAAATTAAATATTAAATTATGAAATTAAATAACATCGAAACAGTAAATAAAGTCGGCCAGGAGGTAATTTTAAAGGGCTGGGTTAATACCGTGCGCAAAATGGGCAAAATCGTGTTTGTGGATTTGCGCGACCGGTCCGGCTTTGTTCAGGTGGTTTTAGTGCCCAGCGAAATTACCAATGGAAATGAAATCGAGCTCAGCTCGATCAAGCCGGAATATGTTTTGGAAATTACAGGGATTGTTAATAAAAGAGGGGAAAAACAAATTAACAAGGAATTGCCCACCGGCGAAGTTGAAGTTTTGGCAAAGTCGGTAAAAATTTTAAATACAGCCGAAACGCCGCCCTTTGAAATTGTTAATGAAGAGCGCCAGGCCAACGAGGAGTTGCGCTTAAAATACCGCTATTTGGATTTGCGCCACGAGCGGATGCAAAAAAATATCAAGGTGAGGCATGCCGTTATTAGGGTCATGCGCGAGTTTTTTTACGATCAGGATTTTTTGGAAATAGAAACCCCGTTTTTATCCAAATCCACGCCCGAAGGCGCGCGCGACTTTTTGGTGCCTTCGCGCAATTATCCGGGCAAGTTTTACGCTTTGCCCCAATCGCCCCAGCAATACAAGCAAATGCTGATGGTGGCGGGTTTGGAAAAATATTTTCAAATCGTTCGCTGTTTTAGGGACGAAGATCAAAGAGGCGACCGGCAGGCCGAATTCACCCAATTGGACGTGGAAATGTCATTTGTAGATCAAGAAGAAATTTTACATTTAGTCGAAAAATTAATTATTGAGGTAATGAATAGGGTTAAACCGGCTGTAGGGACACAACATGTTGTGTCCTCGCAATATATTGCGCCCTTTCCGAGGATGACCTATGAGGCAGCCATGAAAAAATACAAATCCGACAAGCCGGATTTAAGGAAAGATAAAAACAATCCCGATGAATTCGCTTTTGTTTGGGTTACCGATTTCCCGATGTTTGAATATAAGGAAGGCGATAAGCGCTGGGGCGCCACGCATCATCCTTTTACCGCCATTAATCCCGAAGATTTTAAATTGTTGGAAAAGGTAAAGACGCATCATAATGCGTCTCTGGAAAAAATCAGGGCTTGGCAATATGATTTAGTGTTAAACGGTTCGGAAATTGCCGGCGGTTCCATTAGAACCCATGATCCCAAGATTTTGCATAAAGTTTTTGAAATTTTGGGCCACAGTGATAAAGAAATTCAGGCTAAGTTCGGGCACTTATTGGAGGCCTTTAAATACGGCGTTCCGCCTCATGGCGGCATTGCTTTTGGCTTGGACCGGCTGGTGGCCATTTTATGCGGCGAAACTTCAATTAGGGAAGTTATGGCCTTTCCCAAAACGTCAGATAATAGAGATCCGTTAATGGATTCACCGAGTGAGGTGGAAAAAGAACAGTTGGAGGAATTAGGCATAACGATAAAAAATAAGATGTAGAGACGCAAAATTTTGCGTCTTAACCAATATCAATATGAAACTCTCTACCTTGCAAAAACATATTTTAAGGGAGAGTTATGGCCAAGCCGGTAAAATTTTAAGAAGCAGATTCGATAAATTTTATTCTACTCAAAAAACAGCACCTGCCAAGGACGAGCAGATCAAAATAATTTCCCGGAGCATCGATAGGTTGATTAATAAAGGCCTGCTGGTGGGTTACGGCGAAAAAACCCGGTATAAATGGTTTATCAGGGAAATAAAATTAACTTCGGCCGGCCGAAGATCGGCTAAAAAATTACAAGGCGAACAAACTAAATTTATTTTTAAAAAATAATTAACCTGCAACCATATGACCATTCATCCCAAGCTTAAAAAACATCTGGAAACCAATAAGGTTAAATACCAAATCGTGCCGCATAAAAAGGTTTTTACGGCTTTGGACGCGGCCGCCACTTTAAAATGCAAACTGGAGGAAATCGCTAAATCGCTGGTGGTTAAGGCCGACAAGAATTATTATCTGCTGATTTTGGCCGCCAACCGCAACGTTAATTTGAATAAACTGCAAAAAGTTTTAAAAGCCAAGAAGGTTTTGATTCCCAAAGAAGCCGAATTGGTCAAGGCTTTTAAAATTAAGCCCGGCAGCTTAACCGGTTTTGGCGCTATTCATCAATTGCCAGTGATTGTTGATAAGGGTTATGACAAAGTTAAAAAAGCCATTTTTTCCAGCGGTTCCTTAATTGAAAGCGTTAAAATGAAAGTGGCCGATTATTTAAAGCTGGAAAAAGCCATTGTCCATCAGTTTTCGGAATTAAAGAAGATCAAAAAAACAAAAAAACAAAAATCCAATCCGCCTTCGCTAAAGCTTCGGCGGACAAAAAAGAAAAAGTAAATGACCAATTACCAGATAAAATTAGAGCAGTTCGAGGGTCCGCTGGACCTTCTCTTAAGTTTGATTGAAGAGGAAGAAATGGATATTACCAAGGTTTCGCTGGCCAAGGTAGCCGACCAGTTTATGGAATATCTGCACGCTTCGCCCGATTTGCCGGCCGGCGACATGGCCGATTTCCTATTGGTGGCTTCCAAGCTTTTATTGATCAAATCGAAAATTTTAATACCTACCTTGGAGATTGATGACGAGGAAGCCGGTTCTTTGGAAAAGCAACTTAAAATTTATAAGGAATATTACGAAGCCGCCAAAGTAATCCGGGCCATGGTTTTAAAAAGGCGCTTTATGTTTTCCCGAGCCAAACAATTGCAGGTATTTACGCCCAAGTTTTATCCGCCGCTGGGGGTTAAGCTCAATAATTTGGCCTTGATTTTTAAACAAGCGCTCGCTCGCTTGGAGCCGATCGTTAATCTGCCCCAAGCCATGATGAAACGGACCATTTCCATCAGGGAAAAAATCAAGCATATCAGCGATTTGATTCTCGCTAAATTCACCCTAAGCTTTAGGCAGCTTTTAGGTCAGAACAATAACCGGACCGAAGTGATTGTTTCTTTTCTGGCTATTCTGGAATTGGTTAAGCAGCGCACGGTCTCGGTGGAGCAGGGCGAGCTGTTTTCCGATATTACCGTTACACAATTAGAACATCATCAAACTCATTCAATTTAATTTTTATGGCCAATTTAAAATCACAATTGGAAAGCGTTTTATTGGTAACCTCCAAGCCGATTTCCTTGAAGAAATTGGCCGAGACCTTAAAAGCCAAGCCGAAAGAAATCGAAGCGGAGTTAAATTCGCTGGCCGAAGGCTACGCTCAAAGCAATGGCGGTTTGAGATTGATAAAGAACAACGAGCAATGGCAATTGGCTTCCAGCCCGGAAAATGCCGAACTGGTTAAGAGCTATTTAAAAGACGATTTAACCGGCGAGCTGACCGACCCTTCGGTGGAAACCTTAACCATTGTGGCTTATCGCCAACCCATTACCAAAGCCGAACTGGAACAGATTCGGGGCATTAATTGCAGCCTGATTTTGCGCAATTTGATGATCCGTGGCCTGGTGGAAGCGGAGTACAACAAGGAGCGGGGCGTTACTTTATACAACGTGACTATGGATTTTCTAAAATTTTTAGGCATCGGTTCGGTGGCCGAACTGCCGGATTTTGAAAAATTGAACAGCGATGAAAATTTGAACAAACTGTTAAGCCGGGAGTTTTCCCAAGTAACAAGCGCCGCCGACGAATTAATCAAGGTGGAGGTTAAGCAGGCATAGCAGTATGGCTAAAGTTAAAACGGCTTTAATTTGCGAGGGCGGGGGAATGAAATCGGCTTTTGCGGCCGGCGCGGTTTATGAGCTGGCACGTTTTTTAAAAATCAGCCATTTTGATATTTTAATCGGCGCTTCTTCCAGCGCGCCGATTTTCGCTTATTTTTTAACCGGACAGCTGGAAGAAATCAAGCGGATTTGGGAAGAAGAAACCAGCCAGATCGTGACCAAGAAAAAAAGCCAGTTTTTAAAGGGCGAACCTATGTTTAACACCGATTATCTGGTGGATAAGATTTTACATGAACGGCATCCTTTGAATTTGGAAAAATTGGAAAAATCGCCCGTGGATTTATTCATTCCTTTTTATAATTTCAAGGCGGACAGAATAGAATTTTACCATAACCACGCCACGGGCAAAAAAATTAATATTTGGCAGGCTTTAAAAGCCACCATGGCCATCCACGACCATCATTTAAAGCAATGCGAGGATTTAAGCCATTGCGTTGATCCGGGCCTGGTTTGCCCTTTAATTTACGAACAGGCCATTATCTTGGGCGCTACCCATTATTTGGTTATTTCCAACCAAAAAACCTTCAATGCCACTTTAAAAAGATGGCTGGGTTTTAAATTATTCAAACTGTTCCAGGGCCGCAAGTTTCCGGCGGAAATAAAATTAAAACTTAAGCAGTATAATAAAATGAATAAAAAATCCAGATTGGCCATGCGAGCTTTTGTTTTACAGGAAAACGTTTTATTAATCAAGCCGCCCGATCAGGCCAAGCTTAAATTCTTTTCCCATAAAAGTTCCCAAACCAAAAAAGCCATTACCTGGGGGCGGGCGGCCGCCCGGGCTTTGCGCGATCATCCTTTAATTAAAATTTTTCAGGACCGTTCGCGGGAAATTGCCAACCAATAATTATGCTATTTTCTTTGCTGGCAAATTTAGCCATTTTATTTTCCTTATTGGCCCTGCCACTCGGCAACAGCCAAACCATTGATGTTAGCGCCCTCTTGGCCGGCGGACAAATCAATTTAATAAAAACGGCTTATCCGGCCGGCGCTCCTTACCGTTTAAACAACAGTTCGCTGGGCATGAAAATTACGGCTCAAGCGGCCATGGTTGTCGATAAAAATACCGATTTGGTTTTATGGCAGAAAAATTCAACCGCGCCTCGCGTGCCGGCTTCAATCACCAAACTTTTAACCGCTCTGGTTTTTTTGGACCATAATCCGGGCTGGGCTAAGCCAATAACCGTTACCGCTGGCGATTACCGTCAAGGCGGCCGCACCTATATTTATGCCGGCGAACAAATTTCTTTAACCGATTTATTCAATATTGCCTTAGTGGCTTCGGCCAACAGCGCCACCGTGGCTTTGGCCAGAGCCACCGGTTTGAGCGCCGCAGAATTTACCGCTGCCATGAACGCCAAGGCAGCCGAGCTGGGCATGAACGATTCAACTTTTACGGAACCGACCGGCTTGGATCCGCAAAATGTTTCCACGGCCGCCGATATTATAAAATTGGCCCGGGCCGCTTTTGCCCGGCCGGAAATAAGGCAAGCCACCGTGTCCGAGGAATACAATTTAAAAGTTTTAAACAACGGCCGGACCTATACTTTTAAAAACACCGATAAATTATTGGCCGGTTATTTAGATATTCAGGCGGGCAAAACCGGCTATTTGGACGAAGCCGGCTATTGTTTGGTCAGCGAGGTTTTAAACTCCGGGGGTCATGGAGCGCTGATCAGCGTTTTGGGCAGCGCCACCGATGCCGATCGCTTTCAGGATTTAAAGGCCCTGGCCCAGTGGGCTTTTGACAATTACCGCTGGTGATTGGCGCGGGTTTACTTATTTGCCGATTTAAGCTATTTTAAAGATGAATCTAATCAGTAATTTTATGAAAAAAACCATTATTATTGCCAATTGGAAAATGAATTTAAGCCCGGATCAGGCCGAGCAGGTTTTGGGCGAAATGCTGGCTTTAAGCCCGTCTTGGCCTTTGTCCGAAACCAGCGTGGTGGTTTGCCCTTCCTTTGAGGCGCTTAGCGCCTTGGCGCCCCAGTTTAAAAATTCCGCTCTGGCTTTGGGCGCCCAAAACTGTTTTTGGGAAGATGAAGGCGCTTATACCGGCGAGATTTCCCCTAAATTTTTAAAAGGATTGGGTTGCCAATACGTCATCGTCGGCCATTCCGAAAGACGCCAGAATTTAGGCGAAACCGATGCGCAGGTTAGCCTGAAAGTTAAGGCGGCTTTGCGCAACGGTTTGGTGCCGATTATTTGCGTCGGCGAAACTTTTCAGGAACGGCAAGACGGCCAAAAAGACGCGGCGGTTTCCGGCCAGGTTAATCGCGCTTTGGAGGGCTTAAAACTTTTAAGCGGTGATGAATTGGTTTTGGCTTATGAGCCGGTTTGGGTAATCGGTTCCGGCCAGGCGGTTTCGCCGGAAGAAGCCGGCCATACCAGCCAGGTAATCAGGCAAGTGCTCTTGGATCATTTTTCTTTGGAACAGATTAATAGCCAAACCAGGATTATTTACGGCGGCAGCGTTAACCCTTTAAACGTTAAAAATTTCGTGGCCTGGCCCACCATTGACGGCATTTTGGTGGGCGGCGCTTCACTCGCGGCTAAAACTTTCAGTGAACTGGTAACGGCGGGGAGCGTTAATTAAAAATCTTATGCTTAATTTAATTTTACTCATAATCATCGTCGGTTGCGCCTTCGGTTTGGGCTGGATTGTTTTTAAAAAGCTGGCCAAAGTGGCGATGGTTGATTCGGAAACTTCGCCGGTCGTAAAACAGTCGGCCGTAAAAAAACGCTTAATGGAAGAACGGCTGCAGCGCAAAGTAAGCGCTGCCGGCGGCAAAGTTTTAAGCTACCTTAAGCCGGCGTTTAAACTGTTAGTTAAAGTTATTAGGGCCGGTTATCAAAAGTCAGTGGACTTGGAAGAGCATTACCGCCATAAGGTTCTGCACGCCAGCTTCAAGGATAAAGTTCAAATTCAGCAGTATGCCAGCCAGTTGTTAACCAAGGCAGCGGCGCTTTTGGAACAGGAACGCTTAACCGAGGCGGAAAAGGCCTATTTGGAAATTTTAAAGCTGGATGAAAAAAATGCCGCCGCTTACCAGGGTTTGGGCGAACTTTATTTGTTAAAGAAAGATCACGAGCATGCCCGGGAAATTTTTGAATTTCTTTTAAGATTGAATGAAAACAATCCTTTGGCTTACTATAATTTAGGCGCCATTGCCTCCAAAAAAGGCGATTTAAAGCAGGCCCAGGAGCAATATTTAAAATCATTGGAATTGGATGCCGGCAATATCGGCAGTTATTTGGATCTGGCTGGCGTTTATTTAAATTTGGACGAGCCAAATCAGGCCTGGGCCGCGGTTAATAAAGCCGCCGTTTTGGAGCCCAATAACCCCAAAATCCTTGACTTTTTAATAGAAGTCAGTATAATAACGCGAGATAAAGACGCTGCCCGGCGGGCTTATCAGCGTTTAAAGGAAGTTAATCCGGAAAATCAGAAGCTGCCGGAGTTAAAAGAAAAAATCGATAGTTTATAAATAAATGGGTCGGTACCAAAGCGGTCAAATGGGACAGACTGTAAATCTGTTGGCCTTGCGTCTTCGCAGGTTCGAATCCTGCCCGGCCCACCACAACCCGCTTAGCGGGTCACGCCGTTGTAGCTCAGTGGTAGAGCAACTCCATGGTAAGGAGTAGGTCCGCGGTTCAAATCCGCGCAACGGCTCCAGTCTTTAAAATAATTTTTAATTATTTTTTATCGCCAGCTAATGCCGGGATAGCTCAGCTGGTAGAGCAGCGCTTTTGTAAAGCGAAGATCGCGGGTTCGAATCCTGTTCCCGGCTCCATTATTATTTACAATTTAAAACCAATCCGTTATGTCTCAAGACAATCTAATTAAAATGGAATGCAGCCAGTGCCACAAGCTGAATTATTATTCCAGCAAGAATAAGAAAATTCTTAAAACCCGCTTGGAACTGAAAAAATTCTGCCCAACCTGCAAAAAACACACGCCTCATAAAGAAACTAAATAAGTTAACTTTAAAATTATGGTAAAGTTTTTAATCTTTATCATTATCATGGGTGCGGTAATCGGCTTTTTTTACCATGACCGGGTGCAAACTTGGGTAGCCGGCTGGCAGCAAAAAGCCGAAGAAAAAGCCCCGGCTTTAATCAACCAGGGCTTAAACAAAGCCAGTGTTTGGTGGGAAGAATACGGCGCCAAATCGGTTGATGAATTTGTGGCCAGATTAACTGCCCAGGGCAAAGCCAAAATAGATGCTTGGTTGGCTGAGAAAAATTTAAACCAGTACGGCGACAAGCCAGATACGGCTTATACCGGCGGAACTCCCTTGTTTAACGAACAAACCGGACAGACCATTGACCGTTACGTTCATCTTTTGCAGAAATTCCCGGAGTTGGTAAAAAGTTTGAATTTGGGGCAGCATCTTAAGTAAAAAACGTGGGGGTGTCGTTCAGTGGTAGGACTCTGGTCTCCAAAACCAGTAACGTGGGTTCGATTCCTACCACCCCTGCCAAGTGCTTAAAAGTATCGAGGACCGGTTCAGCCGAGGTGTTAGCGCGACCGAGACGGCTTAGATAAATCGCCGAATAGGCGATTTTGGATTAATTAGTAATTTATGATAGAAAGAATTATACAAACAGAATTAACAAAGCCTGCAAATTTAAAGTATGATCATCCTGCAGGTACCAAGGTGACGAAGGTGGATATTTATGTTGAAAAAGGTACCAGTAATCAGATATTTTTTTCTGCACCCAAGGTTGATGGTTTGTATTTTCAAAGAGCAGAACAACTTTTTAAAGAAGCCGAGGAGAAGAAAAAAGTAGTATTTGCCAGTAAAGGATTGGTTAATCCAAAAGATTCGACTCAAGGCGTGGCCTTTATTGATTCTGATGCGGTTTTAGATTTTTTTTCAATAGCCAGCGCTGGTGTAGTTTTATTATTCAGTTCCGTTGAAGCACAGGCAAATCATTTAATAGAAATTGTTAATCCAATAAATTATATTAAGAGTAAAGATATTGTTTTAATAAAAATTGGGATATGGACAATGAGAAGAAAAAAGGATGTAAAGTTATCTATGGAAGAAATTCTATTTTTAGGTATTGAAGAAAAATTAAAGAAGGTGATCCCTGGTATATATAATTTTGAGTCTCCGGTAAATGAAGCTTTCTGGGAATCTTTTAAAAAATTAAAAAGCCTTCGAGATGGATTGACTCACCCTATTCAAGACAGAGTATACAGAGGTCCGTCAGATAAAAATTCCGTTTACGCAGATTTATTAGATACTAATTTTAATGAATTATTGAGAAATATAAAAGATCTTATTGATTTTTTAAGATCTAAAATTTAAAAATAGAATATCAGGTGACTAATAACTATTTTTCAAGCGTCAGTATTTTTTTTGTCAGCACCAGTTTGCTTTTAACGCAGGCAAGTAATTCACGTTTTTCAATAACACTGCCTTCTTTAAGCAGGTACTTGGCATAGCTTCTAAAATTTACGTTCTTAGGTTTATTTTCCAATCCAGAGCTTCCTTTAAAGAAGCTTTTTTGGAATTTAGCCAGGCGATTCATTTCCTCTTGGAATTTATACTGTATGCCTATTTCATTAAGGTTTATCCTATCCATTATCTTAATCAGTTGGTCAATCAGCTCTTCCTCTCTGGTATAGCCATTTTTGCAGTTAAGATTCCGGCTTTTAGTACAGCCGTAGTAAACATATCTGGCAACTGTGCCGTCTTTCAGGTTTTTGAATTTTTCTTGGGCAGTAATGCCTGATCCACAAGAGCCGCAGGTCAGCATTTTGGTAAAAGCGAACTCTTTAATTTCAGAGCGCACTACATAATCTCTTCTCATGTGTTCCTGAACTTTGTCGTAGATATCTTTAGTGGTTAGGGGATCCTGTTTTCCGGTATACCAATTGCCACTCTTTTCCGGGTATTCAAAGACGCCATAGTAGTAGGAATTTTGAAGGATTGTATAAACATTGCTTAAAGACAGATGCTTGTCGCTTTTAGTTCTAAAGTTAAGGTCAAATTTGAGCCAGTGGAAAACTTTTCGTCCGTGGCATGCACCCCGAAATTAGGACACAATATTCCACATAATGCGGTAATGGTTTAGAATAAAGAAGTTAGGAATAAACAACTAAAAGCATGCCAATACTATGGCCAAAAGAATAAGCCCTGAAGTTAGGGATAAAGTAGT
>JAPLWM010000028.1 GCA_026396575.1 Candidatus Komeilibacteria bacterium | reverse complement strand
TATCTTGATTTGGTGGCCTTAGTTAGCTCTTTTTTACCCATGTGAGTCATATTTTAACCATAATTAGTGAATTAATTATGGTTAGATTTTAAATGACTCAATCGATTAGGCCAAAGTTAGAAATTAGATGACTCAATGCGACTTCATTGACTTTTAGCTTTGTTGGTATTATTATATAAGCATATTGGATAATATCTAAAATTTATGCGTTTTTTGAATAAAACAATTTATCTGGCCGCTAAGCAGTTACGCCAATGGGGCTATGATTTTAATGAAACGGCTGATGAGAGAATTCAAGCCATGAAAAGAGAAATCCAACGCTTAGGCGGGGGGATTGAGTTTAAAATTGAACAATACCCAGACGGCTTATGGACTGCTGAATCGGTAAATTTGGACGGGATAATAACGGGCGGAAAAAACACAAAAGAAATCACCTCGATAATTAGAGATGCTATTTTTACTTATTTTAGCATCCCGCCGCATCTTTGTAATGATGCTGTTTTGCATGCGGACAATGAACCGGTAATTCTCAAGCAGCGCGTTTATGTCTAGCCACAGTTTTTCCGACATTACGCAATCACAATGGATAAAAGCATTAAGAAAATTGGGGCTGATTGTTGAATGCAAGCCTGGCAAGGGCAGTCATGTTTTAGTAAAACATCCAAGCACGCGGGCTAAATATACTATTCAATATGATCTGCACAAATTTATCAACATGAAAATCTTTAAAAAGATGATGGAATGGGGTTTTGAAGAAGAGCGGATTTGGGACGCGCTAAAATAATTACAAGTATGTTAAGCCATTTTTTAAGATAAATTTGAAGTATTAAGGGAATATTTTATGGAAATTAAAATAAAACAATTGGAATATACGGTTATTTTTGAACCGGCCGAAGAAGGCGGTTATATCGTTCATATTCCTTTTTTAGACGGCATTGTTACCCAAGGAGATACTTTAGCAGAAGCAAAAGCCATGGCTAAGGATTTAATTCAAGGATATTTGGAAACCTTAAAAAAGAAAGGCCTGCCTTTGCCTCAAGAAAAATTTACCTTTAAGCCGCATATTGAAAAACTGGCCATTGCTGTTTAAGTTAAATAAAATGACTCCCAAGCTGCCAGTTATTACTTCCAGGAAATTAATCCAAGCCCTAGTTAGGGCTGGTTTTAGCATAGATCACCAAACGGGCAGCCATATTTTTCTTTCCCATCCTAATAATCCGGCAAAAATCGTGCCAGTGCCTTATCATTGCAAGGATTTAGCCAAAGGAACATTACAAGGCATCCTTAGGCTTATCGGACTTAGTATTGATGATTTAATTGAAATGTTATAGCGATAATAGGAATCTGGCCGGCTGGGCTTACGCGGATTTAAAAGATTTAACGTTTAAGTTAAGGAATTGAATATTTTGCCGCCAGGCCTTGACATAAGCTGTTTTTTAAGATAAATTTGAAGTATAAAGGCAATATTAATTTAACAATATGTTAAGTATATTTATAGAAAAATGGCTTAAGAAAGCCCAATATAAAATTTTAAAGGATAATACTTATTTTGGCGAAATTCCCGGCTTAAGGGGCGTTTGGGCTAATGCTGAAAATTTAGAAGATTGCCGTGAGCAGCTGCGAGCAGTATTGGAAGATTGGCTGGTTTTAAAAATCAGGGATAAGGAAAATATTCCCGGTTTTAAGATAAACACAGGGCAGAAAGCAATCGTTAGATATGCCTAAACCAGTTTCTTTAAGAAAACTCATAAATAATTTAAAATTTTTCGGCTTCGACGGCCCTTATTCAGGCGGCCGTCATTTATTTATGATCAAGGGAAACTTAAAATTACACATACCTAATCCTCATGATGGCGATATTTCATCGGCTTTGCTGGCGGAAATTTTAAGGCAGGCCGGAATTGATTCAAAGGAATGGAATGATTTTTCGTAAACTTCAGCCGGTTTGCTTTATTTTTCTTATTTTGATAGGATTAGGATAGTAAAAGAAAACCCCATGAAAAATTTTATTTATCGGTTTTTAGGAAGTTTTCCCAGCAAAAATGGCCAAAAATCATTGGATCGGCTTTTAGTTCGCCTTTCTCATGGCGGAATTAATTTTAAGATTTCCAGCCATCAAGACGAGTCCGGAAATTATTTGGTGGCCGAAGCCGAGGTTGACGGGAATTTTATAATTACTTCCGGCAAAGATCTTTTGGAATTGGATCGAAACATTAAAGACGCCATTTTTACCGCTTACCAGGTGCCGCGATTTTATTGCGATGACAAACTAATCACCTCACCACTGGTTAAGAAAGAAATGGAATTTAATTATGCAACCCGTTAATATTCCGTCCGACGCTTCCCAGAAAAGAATTATCAAGGCCTTTAAGAAAATCGGATTTGTTATAGAAAGATTTGGGAAAGGTAGCCATATTTTAGTTACCGATCCTAAATCTGGAGCGACCATTACCGTCCAGCACCGCATCTATAAAGAAGTTATTAGAAGCTATTGCCAAGCGTTGGAAAAGCTGGGTTACGATTCCAGCGAATTTATAAAATATTTGTAGAAATCTTAACACTTACGCGGATTTAAAGGACTCAACGTTTAAATTAAGGGATTAAAAAATATTTTAAGAATTATAAAACCCCGCCGATCTTTGGCAGGGTTTTTGAATTATTTGGTTACCCGTTCCACGTATTCGCCGGTTTCCGTATTGACTCTTATTACTTCGCCTTGATTGATAAAGAGGGGAACTTTTACGTCTTTGCCGGTTTCCAGTTTGGCGATTTTCATGGCGGCTCCGGCCGTATCGCCCTTAACTCCGGGCGGCGCTTCGGTAATCATCAATTCCACTTTGGCCGGCAGTTTAAGGCTTACCGGATGCCCTTCAAAAATCAGCACGTCCACGGTTAGGCCCTCCTTTAAAAAACCCGCTCCTTCGCCGATTACTTCGTCCGAAAGTTCAAACTGCTCAAAGGTGTCGTTGTCCATGAAGAAATATTTGCCCCCTTCTTTATACAAAAAGTTGGCTTTGGCGCGTTCCAAATCCGCTTCCGTGGCTTTATCCGAGCCGGAATAGGTAATTTCCAAATTGGCGCCGGTAATCAGGTTTTTAAGTTTGGTTTTTAAGTTGGCGCCGCCCCGGCCCTGCTTAACGTGCTGGGCAAAGATAACAATGTAGGGCTGGCCGTTGTGGGTGATTACGGTGCCAAGCTTAATGTCGCTGATGCTTAACATAGATTTTAAATGTAATTATTAGAGTCATACTGGAGCCGCTTTTACTTTTACTTTGTCATCCTGAGCTTGCCGAAGGATCCCGAAGTTTTTAGAACATCCGCTTTATAGCGGGATTCCTCGCGACTGCTCGGAATGACATCGGAGAGTAAAAGCGGTTCTAAAATGACTCAGTTTCAGTTATTTATTGGTAAACGGCAACAGCGCCATAATCCGGGCCCGTTTTATGGCTTCGGCCACTTTGCGCTGATGGGTGGTGCAAACGCCGGACCTTCGGCGGGGCACGATTTTGCCGTAAGAAGAGGTAAAGCGCTGCAATTGCTGCCAGTTTTTGTAATCTATTTCTTCCATGCCGTTAACGCAAAAATGGCAGTATTTGTCTTTAGAGAGTAAATTTTTTCCGTTATTCATATTACTACTAATAATTATTATTTTTTACGAATATACGAATTCGTATATTCGTACTGATTCGTAAATTAGTTAGAATGGTATATCCTCCACGTTGATTTCTTCTTCAACCGCGGCGGCTGCGGGAGCGGCCTGGCTGTAATTATCGGCTGGCGAGGGTTGAGCGCCTTCGTTGGAAGCGGGCCTGGCACCGGCGCGGTCCAGCATGATAATGTTATCGGCCACGATTTCGGTGGTGTAGCGCTTAACGCCGTTTTTATCGTCCCAGGTTCTGGTTTGCAAACGGCCTTCCACATACAGCTTACTGCCCTTTTTGACGTATTTGCCGATGGTTTCGGCCAGTTTGCGCCAAGCCACGATATTGTGGAATTCCACTTTTTCCTGCTTGTTGCCCATCTGGTCTTTCCAAACCAAATTGGTGGCTACGCCAAAGCTTACCACCGATTGCCCGGTAGGCGTGGTGCGCACTTCCGGGTCGCGGGTAACATTGCCGATGATCATTGCTTTGTTTAAATCCATATGTTTGTGATTAGTTGATTTTTTGATTCATTGATTTATTGAACTAAATTATTTTCTCGTCTAATAATTCGTCTAATTTTTTATCCAAGTCCTCCAAGCTAACCTTGGTTTTAACCGGCTTGGGCTTGGCCGCGGCTATTTTTTCCATTTCATCCTGCTCTTTTTTAAGTTGAACTCTGGCCCGGCTGGATTTTATTTTTTCCTCGCGCGCCGAATCGGCGGCGGTTCGGGCTTTCTTTTTAATGGTTAAAAAGCGCAAAACATTATTATTAAGCTTAATGGCGCCTTCCAGTTTTTTAAGTTCTGCCGGCAAGAGATCGAATTCCCAGATAAAATAAAAGCCATGCCGCAAATGTTTAATGGCATAGGCAAATTTTTTTCGTCCCAGATCCAGGGTTTTGGTTATTTTCGCCCCGTTTTGTTCCAGCAAATTTTTGATTTGCTCCAAAATTTGGGGGTGCTCAGGTTCGGCGATGGAGCCGGAAATTATAACCATGAGCTCATAATGTTGAGTTTGTTCTTGCATTGTATTTAGCTTGATTACCCTAATAATTGCATACTAGGGGCCGAAGTTTCCCTCGGCATGGTTAATGAAGCAGCAGCTTTTGGTATTTTGACAGATCCTTTAATCGCTGTCAAGGCCAGCGCATTGAGTCATCTAAAACCTTACTTTGCCCTCTCTCATTGGGTCATTTAAAATGTTACCGTAATTTTACTAACAAATTAAGGTAACAACTATGACTCCCATGAGCAGAAAAGAGTTAATTTCAGCGATTAAGCCAAGAT
>JAPLWM010000009.1 GCA_026396575.1 Candidatus Komeilibacteria bacterium | reverse complement strand
AGGTTGCCATACTAAGATTAAAATGATTAAAAGGGTGTCTTACGGATTCAGAAACATCAATAATTATATCGCCAAAATAACCTTAGCTTTTGTACCGCTGATCTGGATACTGAACTATCACACTATTTGACGGGGAGCCGTATCGCTGCTTGCCCATTATTGGGCTACTTTTTCCGCTTCGGTTAAATTAACGGATAAGAGCTTGGAAATGCCGTCGTGGGTCATGGTAACGCCGTATAAAATGGCGGCCTGCTGCATGGTGGCGCGGTTATGGGTAATGCAGATAAATTGGGTCTGGCTGGAAAGCTCTTCCACGATTTTGGCAAACCGGATGGAATTGGCTTCGTCCAGGGCCGCATCCACTTCGTCCAAAATTACGAACGGCGAGGGGTTGTTGGCGATAATGGCCGAAATCAAGGCAATGGAAGTGAGGGCTTTTTCTCCGCCGGACAAGCTGTTAATGGATTGCAGTTTTTTGCCCGGGGGCGTGGCTTTAATTTCAATGCCGAATTCGTACTGCTTTTTTTTGGATTTTTCCTGGATAATTTCCGGCTTGATTTCTTCGGCTGGCGCTTCTTGTCCGTTTTCCGTTGCCGGCTCTTCCTCGATGATTTTTTTTTTGGAAAGAATTAATTTGGCCTGGCCGCCGTTAAAAAGAATTTTAAAATAATGGATGAATTTTTCGTTGATTTTTTCAAAAGCGATTTCAAACTGCTTGGTAATTTTTTCATCCAGCTCCTCGATAATCTGCCGGCAGGAAATAATGGCTTTGGCCAAATCCGAGGATTGTTCCATTAAAAAGTCGCAGCGCTCTTTTACTTCCCGGTATTCGGCGGCCACTTCCTGATCAATGCCGCCGATAATGGCAAGCTGGTTTTTTAAGCGGTTGATTTCGGCTAACGTTTCGCCTTCGTGCAGCTGGATTTTTTCGCTGCTCGGTTTAAATTCAACCGACAGTTCTACGGCAATTTCTTTTTCCAAATCTTCTTTTTTGGTTTCAATTTTGGCCAGTTCTATTTTTAGTTCGTTATCCTGGGCGCTGCGGGTATTAAGCTGGATTTGCAATTCGCGCAGATTTTTTTGCAATTCCAAAAATTTGCTCTTTTGCGTTGCTTGGGTTTGGGAAAAACGTTCCAGCTCGGCTTTTAGGCCGGACATTTTTTCTTCCAGCTCATTGATTTTTGCCGTTGCTTCAATTTGCTGGCTGGTTAACAGTTGGTTGGCAGCGGTTTTATCTTTATTATTATAGCTTAACAGTTCGGCTTCGATTTTTTCAGCTTCGTTTTTCAAGCGTTCGGCTTCTTCGGCTAAATGGTTAAGCGTTTGCTTTAAAACCTCGGTTTTAATTTTTAAATCCTGAACTTCATTAACCAGATTATCTTTGGTAGCCAAAGTAGCGTTCAATTGTCCTTGGAATTCGCTTATGTTTTCGCCGCCTTCTTCGGCTACGTCGCTTAATTTATTGGCCAGCCACTTGATTTCCTTAAGCAGTTCTTCGGCCCGGTTTTTAAGTTTGGGCCACGCCACCGGTTCAGCGGATTTTTCCAATAATTCAATAAAATCGGCTTGTTTGCGGCAAAGTTCGTTTAAATGCTGTTTGATTTTTACCAAAGAAAGTCCTTCGGTTTTATTGCTGGCGTTTTGGCTCCGGGCGATTTTTTCTTGCCAGCCGGCAAAATCCGTTAAAACTTTTTTTTGCAATTCCAATTTTTCTAGCAAAATCTTTATTTGTCGTTCTAGTTCTGTTTGCGCGGTTTTGATTTTTTGCTCCAGTGTGGCTAATTGGTTTTTAACTTCGGTTTTCCGGTTATTAAGCCAAACCAAATCCACTTGCCCTGAAGCGGTTAAATCCAAATCCAGCTTGCCTTGGATTAAAGTGGCTTCTTTTAACAGCTGATTATGTTCGTTGGCTCGGCCTTGGTATTCATTCTGCAGTTTTTGCCATTGCCCGGCTTGGGTATCGGCGGCGCTTTCCTGATCGATTTGTTTTTGCAGCTCTTGG
Organism: Candidatus Komeilibacteria bacterium; assembly: GCA_026396575.1. Classification (GTDB taxonomy): domain Bacteria; phylum Patescibacteriota; class Patescibacteriia; order UBA1558; family UBA10009; genus JAPLWM01. The sequence continues at coordinate 4,248 of JAPLWM010000009.1, read as the reverse complement.
ATTTTATTTTCCGTTTCCTCTTTGGCGGCATTGGCCTGTTTTAATTTTTCCGCCAGCAACTGATGCTGTGATTTTAAATTATTCAAGAGCTGGCTGTAATATTTTATTTGCAGATCTTTTAATTCGGCGGACAATTCCTCTTTGCGCTCCAGTTTTTTTACTTGCCTGGTTAAGCTGCGCAATCTTGGCTCTATTTCCTGGATCAGTTGTTCGGATTGGCTTAAGTTCTGCTGGCTGTGTTCCAGTTTTAAAAGCGATTGGTCTTTTTTAATCTGGTATTGCCTGACGCCGGTGGCTTCATCGAAAAATTCCTTGCGCTCGGCCGGGGAAGAGGTGAGAATGGAATCAATCATACCCTGGCCGATAATGGAATAGGTGCGCTGGCCAAAGTTGGAGCGGGCTAACAGCAGCTGGATATCGGTTAAGCGAACCTTGTTTTTATTGATCAGGTATTCGCCTTCGCCGTCGCGGTAGATTCTTCTGGTAATTACCACTTCGCGGTAATCAATGGGCGCTTGGCCGTCTTCATTATTCAGATAAATATTCACTTCGGCAAAACCCAACCTAGCTTTGGCGTGGGAGCCGGCAAAAATTACGTCTTCCGATTTTTTGCCGCGCAAAACTTTTAAGCTTTGCTCGCCCAATACCCAGCGTACGGCATCGGCTACGTTGGATTTGCCCGAACCGTTGGGGCCGACCACGGCCGTAAGCTCGCGATTAAATTCCAAAACCGCCTTTTCGGCAAAGGATTTAAAACCCTGAATTTCTAGTTTTTGGAGATACATGAATTATTTAGAAAAGCGGATAGTTAGTCCGCCGAAGCTTGGAGTTTAATAGGAATATTATACCACTTTTTAGAGTGCCGACCAAGCGGCTTGGCGGTATTTTTGCGCTTCTGCCTGAGGATTAGCGGCAGCATAGATGCCCCGGCCCACGATAATAATATCCGAACCGTTTTTAATGGCGTTTTCCGGAGTGTTGTATTGCTGTCCTAAATTATCCTGGCCTGCGGCCAGCTGCACGCCGGGAGTTAGGGTAATAAATTTCGGATCATCAATCAGTTTTTTCATGCCAATGAAGCCGATGACGAAATCATCATATTTTTTAGCCCAAGTCACGGCTGTTTTGGTATATTCGCCGGTAGCCAAATTATCTTTGGAACTCATTTCCGCCAGCAATAACAGTCCGCGTCCTTTTGGTAAGCCAATTTCTCTTAATCCTTCAATAATGCCCGGGCCGGGCACGACATGGCAATTGGTAATATCGGCCCAGCCCGCGATTTTATAAATACCGGACGAGTATTGCATTTTAACGGTGTTGCCGATATCGGCGAATTTGCGGTCTTCAAAAATCAAGAAGTTATATTTGTTTTTTAATTCGTTCAATTTGTCGGCGAAATTTGTTGGCAGATCGGCGATAACATCAATATGCGTTTTTAACACGCAGATTTCCGAGCCTACGGCTTCGATTAATTCAATTAATTCCTGCCAATCGGTTAAATCCGCTGCCAAGCACAAATTGGTCTGTTTTTTGTCCATTAAGGCAAATAGCGCCTGGGCCGTTGGATTGGAAGTTAATTCCGCTCTTTTTTTATATTCCATATTCCTTTAAATAATTTTTAATTTCTAAAGTCGCTTTCTTCCAAACCGCTCATTAGGATTATAGATCTGAATGTGCCGTAAGGAATTTCCTTTTTACTCATTTTAACAATAACCGTCTTATTTAGCCAGCCAATCTTTTTATATTTGGCATGGGAGCCCTTTTGCGAGACAAAAAAGAAGCCCTTTTTAGCAAGGACCCTTAAAACAATTTTTAGCTCAATCGGCTTAGGCATAGTCAAAAGACAGCGAGGCAAAACCTATTTTTTCCACTTTGTTTATTTTGGCAATGGGCTCGTCTTCAAAATACAGTTCCAGCGCTTCTTTTAAGGCGCCTAAGGCCTCTTTTTTAGTTGCGCCAAAACTGGAAACGCCGGTATTAAGATTCCAGGACACGTAATCCTTACCTTCTTGCCAAACGATATTTTTTAATTCAATTTTTGCCATATATATGATAAGTTTAGATTTTAAGCGTTAAGAAGTCAATCTTGACAAATCATTTATAATATGATATATTATTATATCAGGTTAGGATTTTACCGTAAAATAGCCCATTTTTAGGTAAAATTTTGGTCTGATTCCATATCAGCCGCCTGCAATCCGAACAGGTAAAATCGGATAATGCACTTTTCATAAAAGGAGGTTGTGCGATGCTTAAGTCGCATGCTACTGGATGGCCCTCGGATGCTCCGACGCCCGCCCAGTTGAAAGAGTTATTCAGCCAAATCGCGAGCGGACGGGTGACCAAGAGCCGTGTGCAGATATTTCTGCGTGGCAAGGACGAGCCGGACAATGACGTCAGTGAGATTGTTGCCAACTGGCAAGAGTTCTGGAGCCAGTATGGTTACCAGATTAATCCCTCCGGCATCATCATCTCTGCCCGTCGTGAAGGGTTTAACCGCCTGCTCGTTATTCCACAAGGACTAACGAACAACAAGGCGTATGAACTCTGCGCCAAGCAGTTTGCCTGCTGGCGCTACATGGATGATCTGGATAAAATCCAGAACGATCGCAATCCCGATGCGGAAACTTATACTGTCTGGGTTCGTGATCGCCTGGAAGCCGATGAGGAGCTCAAGAACCTCTCGGCTAACCAGATCGCCAAAAAACGCATCAGCGGCATCACATTACTGGAGCGTGAGGTCTATGAGTTGAAATATTACTCAGAGACCAAAGAACATCTCGATCGGCAGAATTGGACGCTAGGTTGCGGTTCTCGCGATCCGGGTGGCAGCGTGCCGAACGCGAGCTGGCGTGACGACGAGTTTAAGGTTAGCTGGAGCATTCCTGTTGATGCCAGCGACCGCTTGCGGTGCCGCGAGGTGGTTTCCTGAACCTTGTTCTTTTTCCCTTGTTTTCTTAATCACGCTTCAAGCGTGGTGTTGGCGGAGACGATTTATTTCGGCTCCGCCTTTCTTTTTCTTTAAGTTTTATGTTAAAATATGTTCGGCTAATACAATCGGCTCCGGTATATTAGTCGGAGCAGCGGTTTGCCGTAAAAATTATAGGAAACTACTTGTTTGATTCTAAGGAAGATTGGCTTTTAGTTAATGCTTCGTGAATAATTCCGGCTTAAGAGACCGGTTAACCCAGATAATTTTTATTTAAGATTATCAGTGATTATTGACGGAGTCAGGCAATTGGATTGCGGTTCTCGCAATCCGGGTGGCAACGTGCCGAACGCGAACTGGAATGACGACAAGTTTAAGGTTAACTGGAACAATCCTGATGATGCCAACGACAACTTGCGGTGCCGCGAGGTAGTTTCCACTCAATTAAAGAAGCCTAGTTTTAGGCTTCTTTAGGTAAGTTATTATCTAAATATTTAATCCAGCCGCTGGCCATTTTGGAAAGTTCCTGCAAGTAGCCTTCTAAATTAAGGTATTGTTTTTGGCCGATAACGTTAAGATTTAAAGTCAGCCGGAATAATTGTTTAAGAGTTTCAATTTTTATTCTCGCGGAGTTTAATAAGGGTATTTTATTATTTTTATTTTCTAGAGCGGCGGCAATCGTTAGATTGATAATTTCCAAACAGACATTCTCTATTTTTAACCAAATTCCGAATCTATCCTTTTTAGGGATTTTTGCGGATAATAAATAAATCGCTTGATATAATTCGTAAACTTTATGCACCAAAGGTGCGGTTACATTTCCGCTGGGGGGGGGTAATAGTAGTTATAATAGTTTTAAAAGAATTATTAGCTTGGATAATTTACTTTTAGCTTGGAAAGAGTTTAAACGCGGTAAAATGAATAAAGCTGATGTTTTAGATTTTGAGTTTAGCTTAGAAGATAATTTATGGCAACTGCATGACGAATTGAAAAATAAAACCTATACTCATTCCGCCTATATCCCTTTTTATATCACCGATCCAAAATTAAGGCATATCCATAAAGCAACTATTAAAGACCGCCTTTTACATCAAGCCGTCTTTAGGGTATTATATCCGATTTTTGATAAATCATTCATCTTCAATTCATATTCCTGCCGTTTAGCCAAAGGCACGCACTGGCATGCACCCCGAAATTAAGACACAATATTCCACATAATGCGGTAATGGTTTAGAATAAAGAAGTCAGGAATAAACAACTAACAAGCATGCCAATACTATGGCCAAAAGAATAAGCCCTGAAGTCAGGGATAAAGTAGT
>JAPLWM010000025.1 GCA_026396575.1 Candidatus Komeilibacteria bacterium | reverse complement strand
GTAGATAATATTCGATTTTCTGGCGCTCATAATGGCTTAACCTCAATGGATTAAACGATAATTGATTTGACATAGGCATCACTTTTATGATTACAGGGTAATTTTACCCTAAAGTGATGCAACCTGCCTTGAATTCGGGAATAGCTAATTTGGCTTGACAAAAATAATTAAATATGATAAGAATTAGTGTTTCGGACATTGACCGAGCCCCCCGCCAGGGAATGGCGGAAACCCCTTTATAAAAGAGGGATGCAATGTTATACCTTCTCAGCGTCATCGCTGCCGTCGGCGTCTTTTTCCTGCTTCGCGGGATCGGCAAAAGTCTCGTTAAGAGCAAGGATGAAGAAAATCAGCAATGGGGTAACGTCTTGCGCGTTGCCTCATTCGTCGTCCTGTTCGTCTGGATCGGGTTGCATACCGGCTGCAATTCGATTTATCAGATTCCGGCTGGCCACGTCGGGGTGCTCTATGAATTCGGCAGTATCCAAGGTCAGATTACCGAGGGACTACAAAGCATAGCGCCTTGGCGTTCAGTGCAAATCGCCAACATTCAGGTGCAAAGCCATTCGTTCAAACAACTCAACGCTTTCAGCGCCGAAACTCAAGATGTCTTCATTGATGCCACACTGAACATCCGAGTATCGCCTGAAACGATTCAAGATCTGTATCGCCGCGTTGGACCGAATTGGTTTGATGTAATCGTCTCCCCGCGGGTTATGCAGAACTTCAAGGACGAGGCAGTCAAATACAAAAGCGTGGACATTGCCCCGAATCGTGAAGGCATCCGCAAAGCCGTTAGTAAACGCCTGGAAACGGAGTGTTCGCCATACTCCATTGAAGTTGTGGATCTGCTGCTCAATAATATAGACTTCCCTATGGGCTTCAAAGCGGCAATTGAAAAGAAGCAGATTGCCACCCAGAATGCCTTGGAGGAGGAACAGAAAGTGGCGGTCCAGCGCCATATGGCTGAACAGATGGCCGCTCGTGCCAATGGCTATGCCGATTCTATTATGGCCGTGGCTCAAAAGCAGGCCGATGCCAATAAACAGATCAACAGCTCACTCACTGGCGAACTGATCCGTTGGCAAGCGATCCAGAAATGGAACGGCGTTTTGCCTCAAGTCACCGGCGGCGCCATTCCTCTGCTACAACTCAAGGATGAGAAGTAGTAAATCACACTCACGCGGATTCGCAAGGGACTACACAGTTTCTTGCGGATCCGCTCTTTTTTTATTCAAATTTTAAAAAATTCAATTCCCATTAGTCCCTAACCAAAAACACTCGGATTAACCGAGTATTTTTGTTAAATTCCTTAGGAATTATGCAAGTATAATAGTGTATCGTTTTGGGGTGGGCTATGGGTCTCGAACCCACAACCGCTAGGACCACAACCTAGTGCTCTACCAATTGAGCTAAGCCCACCATGAAATTAATTTTTATTTTTTTTGATTTTCGCTTTCATGCCTAATATTGTGCCGCTGCCAATGCCTAAAGAATAAACCACAATAGCCACAATGCTACTCTCGCCGTTAAGCTGGGTAAGGATATTATACAAGACCAGCAAATAAACAATATTATAAGTAAAAGAAAAAGTTGCCGCCCGATATGGCTTATCCTTGGCCACAAACCGCCAATTTAAAGTTACCAGAAAATCCTGCAGCATGCCGGCAAAAAAGTAAATGATCAGATAATAATACATAGGATGAAAAATTATTAACTGGCTCGCCAGCCGTAGCTTTCTTGTCCGCCGAAGCTTTAGCGTAGGCGGAAGCGAAGGCTGGTGCCCCGGCCAGGAATCGAACCTGGATCTAGAGCTTAGAAGGCTCCCATTCTATCCGTTGAACTACCGGGGCGGCGTTAGATATTATTTTCAAACTCGCCTTAAAATATCATTATTTTAAACAAAAGTCAATATAATTAAACAAATAATACTTCATATTGACATTTATTGGATTTAACGATAAAGTTTATTAACTTTGCTCCATTTCAATAAATCTCCTCTTTGAAAGGCGATATCCATGTCCGTCAATCTCACTATAAGGCCGTTGACAGACTCCGGCCTCAAATGCCACAATTGCAAAGCCCCTGCAATGCGGATGATTAAAGGAACAGACGAAAAAGGTTCTTTCTTTCAACTGGCAAGCTGCGACAAAGCAGAATGTATCGTCTCTATTCAAAATGGAATTACCAAGGGCTTAGCCTCTTAATATTTAAGGGACTTTTTTTATTTCCTCTTTCGGCCATGAAAGGCCTTATGAACATCCCTTAACTGCTGGTTGGTAATATGGGTGTAAATCTGGGTGGTGGTAATGGAAGCGTGCCCGAGCATGGCCTGGACGCTTCGGATATCGGCGCCGTTCATTAATAAATCGGTGGCATAGGAATGCCTTAAAGTATGGGGCGTAACATGCTTGGTAATGCCCGCCATAACCGAATATCTTTCCACCAGCCGCTGAATTGAACGCGGAGTTAACGGATGGTTTGATTTCTTGTTTTCTTGATTTCTTGATTTCGCGCCGCGGTCGTGCCCCACAAACAGCCAATTTTCCGTATCACGCCTGGCGGCCAGATATTGCTTAATGGCGTACTTGGCCTGATTGGAAATAAACACCACCCGGGGCTTATCGCCTTTGCCGCGCACCGTAAATTCATCGCGCTTTAAATTAACCGAATCTATTTTTAAATTGGCGAGCTCGCTAACGCGCAAGCCGGCGGAAAACAATAGTTCCAAAATCGCCTTATCCCTTAGCTTGATAATTTCCGGCGCCCGGGATTTTAACGGAACTTCCAAGAGCCGGTCCAAATCCGCACCTTCCAAAAACTCCACCGAGCGCTCGCCCACTTTGGCCAGTTCCAATTTTTCCGGCGCCAAGGTTTTAATGTCACGCTTGGCCAAAAACTTTAAAAAGCTCCTGATGGCGATAATATGGTAATTCTGGGTGGATTTTTTTAAGGGCTTGCCGCCTGTTACCAAACGATTCAAATATAATCTGAATTGCCGAACTTTTTCCAAGTCAATCTGGCCCGGATTTCCAATGCGGGCAAAGGCCAAGAAACGTTTTAAATAAAAATCGTAATTCCGCACCGTCAGTTGCGAACGGTTTTTTTCAATTTCCAGATATTCCAGGAATTGGGTTAATAAGCCATTGATTTTGGAAGCCATATTTATATTATATCATAGTGTCGTAAAATAATATATAGTCGTAAAATAAAAAAACAAGCCGTTCAGAGACCGCGTTCCTGGTGGAACACAGATATCTGAACGGCTTAAAAAGCCCGTTAGCTAAGATTAATCTCGGCTTCAATTTCGGTCATGCGGCCATTGATTATGGGATAAGCTACTGCTTTGCGACATTTTTCTTCCCATAATTCAATCATGAAAGTTCCGCCGAAACGGCGATAACCTTCCAACTCCGCTCCATTAAGAGTATTACCTCTTAAAATTTTAGCCATATCGGCCTTGGCTTGGCTTACTTTTTCCAAGATTCTTCCTTGAAATTAAGACGTTGTGATACAAGACAACACATCTTAACATAAAACCTAAAATATAGCAAGGCCTCGTTATAGCTCCCGAATTCAAGGCAGGTTGCATCACTTTAGGGTAAAATTACCCTGTAATCATAAAAGTGATGCCTATGTCAAATCAATCATCTTTTAGTCCGTTAAGGTTAAGCTATTATGAGCGCCAGAAAATTGAATATTATCTGCG
>JAPLWM010000005.1 GCA_026396575.1 Candidatus Komeilibacteria bacterium | reverse complement strand
CTTGCAGATTTAACATTTTACTGATACATTTTTTCATAGAAGCAGTGATTAATTTTAGCCTTGAGTTGAGAAACTCTGTTTTCAAGCTAATATTACCACTGCTTTTGACTTTTCCACCACACTATTTGGCGTAGAGCCTAAAAAGCTTGTAAAATTTAGATTTATGATTATAATAACACTAATATCGGGGTGTGGCGCAGTTGGCTAGCGCGCATGCATGGCCCGCCGTCGCTATCGCTCTGGCGGGTAAAGGTGCTTAAATTAATATCAATAACGGGGATTAGCGCAGTTGGCTAGCGCGCACGCATGGGGTGCGTGAGGTCGCCGGTTCAAATCCGGCATCCCCGACCATTCAATACATTCAAAACTTTTATCCTTACGCCCCAGCGTAACTGGGGCGCTACCCGCGCCGCCAAAACCTATATATTTAGGGATTAAATTGTAAGGCGAAACAAAATCCAGCAGAGCTTTTTTCTGGAACAGGCGGCGGTTCGTTCTAATTTTTTCCGCCAATGATTTAATTTCGTAAAAATCATTGGACAAAGCAAGTTTTCCGCAATGATTGGCAGTGTTTATCCAGTTTCGCAAAGGTTCAATCCAATAATTGCCCTTTCGCCCAAAATCAGACTTTTTGTTATTAAGGTCTGTTTTTGTTTTAATCAATTCATCTTTTTTAATTAGGTATATTTCTTTTTCAATATTTCCCTCTAAAAAGGTATTTACCAATCTATCTAATTTCTGCTCTGTTTCATTAATTTTGTCATTAAGATTTTGGGCGAAAGATTGACTGGACTGCCTAGTTTCTTTTTCCCAAACATCTACTTTAGCTAACATATTCTTAGCCCAATCATCAGGCAGAGCGACTTTTTGAAGCTGATCTTTTAACTGTTCGGCCAGCAAGCCCTCTTGTAAGTATTTTTGCCCGCAAGGCCCCAATCTTTTGGTACAGCGGTAATACCTGTAAGTTCCGCCGTTGCCGTGGGCAAATTGAGCAGTAATAGAGGCCTTGCATTCGCCACAGCTTAAAAACCCAATAAATGGGAAGTTATGCCTCTTTTTGGACTTCCTGGGCCTTGCTCGTTGTTTTTGGACTTTCTGAACAGCTTCAAAAGTCGCTCTGTCAACTAGAGCAGGAAAAACGCCCTCATAGCTTTCACCGTTATGCTTAATAATACCTAAATAGGTAATGTTATTTAACATCCTTTGAATAGTGGCTTTACAAGGCGGTTTTCCTGTCTTGCTCGTAATGCCCCAAAAACTCAGGCACTCGCTTAGAGATTCCAAGGTGTGTTTGCCGGTGGCAAACTCTTCAAACGCTTTTTTAACGATTTTAGCTTTAACTTCATCCGGTTCAAGGTTCCTTGTTTTAGGATTATTAATATAGCCAAACGGAGCAAAGTGCGGACACTCTCCGCGCCTGAGTTTTTGCCTGATTCCACGCTTAACATTTTCACTTAAATTGTCAGAGTAATACTTAGATTGGCCAAAAGCCACTTGAAGCATAAATAATCCTTGCGGAGTTGGCTCAAACCAAAATGTTGGAAAGCGCAAAGAAACTATTTTACCTAAATCTATACAATAAATGATTTGTCCTCCATCAACGCTATTACGAGCCAATCTATCCGGATGCCAAGCGATTAAGCCGATAGGCTCTTTGCTGGAATATACCTTACTCATCATTTGGTTAAATATTTCTCTGCCCGGTTTCTTTGCGCTTTTAGATTCAATGAAAGTTTCCACAATTTCAATATTTTCTCTTTTAGCAAAGTCAGCCAACTCCGTTAATTGAGCTTCAATGCTCATTACTTGCCGTTCCTCGTCTTCTGTTGATTTTCTGGCATAAAGAAAGTATTTTGTTTTCATAGTGTTTAGTTTGTTATTTTAAGTGGCTTTTGGCCTATTATGGGAAAACTTGCTTTGTTTTCCCGCCAAAGGCGGGAAAGCGGAAAAAATTGGCAAGCAAAATAATTTAATGATCTAGGATTAAATTATTTGTGCTTTAAGCGCCTCCGGCGCTTTACGAACCGCCGCCTGTTCCAGAAAAAAGCTCTGCTGGATTTTGTTTCGCCTTACAATTTAATCCCTAAATATATAGGTTTTGGCGGCGCGGGTAGCGCCCCAGCTACGCTGGGGCGTAAGGATAAAAGTTTTGAATGTATTGAATGGTCGTCTCTCCTAGACGAAGCACGAACCTTTTTTACAGAAAACAGCTAGCTGTTTTCTGATTTTTTAGGGCGGGGCGGAAGGGGGGTCTGGGGGGAATTCCGCCCCGCCCTCGCTTCCCGCCGGCCTTTGGCCGGCATTTTATCCGCCTATCGGCGGGCTTTCTTTTCGCCGCCGCAATTTGGCCGTATTCCGCTTACGCGGAATGCGCCACTTTTAATATATTGCCCTTGCCCCACCCACCCGTGCGCGGGCAATATTTAGGAACTCCCTAGTAATAGACAAAAACCTAAAAATTCATTATCATTGTAATACCAAGAAAGAATCCTTTATATTATATTCTATATACTATAATAGTATATATTTTCAATAACTATGTCAAATAACATTTCCGAAAACTTAAAGAAACTGCGGGGTAAAAAAGGTCTTTCACTTGAAAGAATAGCCCGCTTGGCTGATTTGTCGCTTAATACCATTGTAAAGGTTGAAAATGGCGTTAATCAAAACCCAACAATTGAAACATTGACTAAGATTGCCAAAGCGCTTGAAGTTGGCGTCGATGATTTAATTAAATAATTCTATGGCAAAGACAATAAAAATATTTTTAATTGACGGCGAACCAAATGGCTTAAAAACCGCTGAATTAAGTAATTGGGTTGGTCAAGCAATTGTTATTCCTAGAAATAAGTTAAAAGAAACCAAACAACGTCCCGAATGTAATAAGCCGGCTATATATTTTCTTGTTGGTAAAGAAAGTGAAGATGCTCTTTTACCTACTGCATATATCGGTGAGGCAGAAAATTTATGGAATAGACTGTCTACTCATGATAGTTCAAAAGATTTTTGGCAAACCGCAGTGGCGTTTGTGAGTAAAGATAATAATTTAACAAAGGCTCATGTTAGATATTTAGAAAGCAGATGTTTAGCTTTAGCAACCCAAGCAAAACGATTTAATTTAGAAAATGGCACAGAATCTACTTTGCCCTCTTTGTCTGAAGCTGACATCGCCGAAATAGAAGAATTTTTGGAAAATTTAAAATTGCTTCTTTCCGCCCTAGGATATCCTATTCTACAAGAAGTTATTTCTAAAGAACAAAAAAATATATCAGATCCTCTTTTTACTTGCAAAGGTAAAAACGCTTTAGCAACAGGCCGCATGACGAATGATGGGTTTGTTGTTTATAAAGATTCAACTGCGTCAAATGATATTTCAAAAGCGGTAATTGAACGTAATCAAAAAATTATAGAAAAGCTTTTGTTAAATAAATATCTTAGGAAAAAAGATAATAATTTGTATGCATTTATTAAAGATTATGTCTTTAATAGTCCAAGCGCCGCATCTGATATTATTTTAGGAAATTCAACTAGCGGATGGAAAAAATGGAAAACTGAAAGTGGCAAAACTTTAGAAGAAGTGTATAAAAAATAACTATGGGAAAGTTAAAGGATATCCCAAAAATTGATAGACCTCGCGAAAGGTTTTTAGAAAAAGGTCCAGATGCACTTTCTAAAAGCGATCTTTTAGCAATTATTTTAGGTAGCGGCATAAAAGGTAAAAATGTTAAGCAGCTCTCAGAGGGTATTATAAAAAAATTTGGAAAAAACTTTTTAAATATAACAGTTAATGATCTTTTGGAAATTTCCGGGATTGGTCAAGCAAAGGCGTTACAAATTTCTTCGGCGATTTCTTTGGTAAAAAGATTTTATGCGGATGAAAAATCAAATGAAATTATTATTAAAAATTCTCAAGATGTTTTATCATTTACTTATGATTTAAGAGATAAGAAAAAAGAGTATTTAGTTTGCTTATATCTTAATGCGAGAAATTCTCTACTCAAAAAAGAAATCGTTAGTGTTGGACTATTAGATAAGGCACTTCTACATCCAAGAGAAATTTTTTACCCAGCTACGGAATTAAATGCCGCCAGCGTCATCTTAATTCACAATCACCCATCAGGCGACTCATCGCCAAGTGAAAAAGATAATCAAATAGTTGAAAAAATTGTACAAGCTGGAGAAATAATGGGGATACCTGTAATTGATTTTATTATTGTTTCTGAGAATAATCATTATAGTTTTCACGAAAAGTTACAAAAACAAAAAGAGGGCCTTGATTATGTTGCCGACGGCGGGATGCAGGCCACACTTTTTACATTATTTGAAGTCAAAAAACCATCCTACGAAATAACCGCGGAAAAAATTCAAGAAAATTACTTTTATATTCCGCAAGTAAAGGAAAATCATATTCAATTACATAACCGCAGATATATAGGTAATAAGCACAAGTTAATTGAATGGATTTTTTCTATTATCAATAAAGAATGTAGTGGAAATTCTTTTGCGGATATATTTGCTGGGACAGGTGTGGTTTCGGCCGTGGCTACAAAACAATTCAAAAAAGTGTTATTAAATGATTTCTTACATTCCAATTACGCGATATATCGCGCCTTTTTTGGAAATGAAGTTTGGGATAAAAATAAAGTAGATGGTATTATTAAAAACTATAATAATATTTACGCTGATGATTTAGAGGATAATTATTTTTCTAAAAGTTTTGGGGGTAAATTTTTCAGCAATAATTCGGCTAAAATCATCGGTTTTATTAGAGAAAATATTGAAGAAAATAAAAATAATTTGACTCAAAGAGAATATTACATGTTAATTGCTTCATTGCTTTATACTGCTGATAAAATTGCTAATACCGTCGGACATTTTGACGCCTATTTTAAAAAAGAATTTGTAAATGATAGTTTTTTCATGAAACCTATTGATCCGATTGATACCCAAGAAATATCTATTTTCCAAGAAGATACGAATATTTTAGCTAAAAAAATAAAGGCCGATGTTGTTTACATTGATCCGCCTTACAATTCTAGGCAATACAGTAGATTTTACCATGTCCTTGAGACATTAACTAAATGGGATAAACCAAAACTTTATGGCGTTGCGTTAAAGCCAGAATCAGAAAACATGAGTGATTATTGCCGAAATAACGCCAAAGATAAACTCGCAGAACTGGTAAAAGATCTAGACGCCAAATATCTAGTTGTTTCATATAACAACACTTATGACTCAAAAAGCAATTCATCGCGAAATAAAATTACTCTTCAAGAAATAGAAAGAATTCTAAAGACCAAGGGGTCAACCAAAGTTTTTGAAAAAAATTACAGACATTTCAACACAGGTAATACAAATTTTAATAATCATAAAGAATATTTGTTCGTAACAAAAGTAAAAAATGAGTAATAAAATCAAAAGATCCCCACTGTTTTACGTTGGAGATAAATATAAACTAATGAAGCAATTGATCGTTTTATTTCCGCAGGAGATAAACAATTTTTATGAGCCATTTGTCGGTGGCGGTACGGTTTTTTTAAATATCCAGGCAAATAAATATTACTTAAACGATAACGATAAAAACCTAATTAACATACATCGTTTCTTGATTAGCAATGCGAGTAACCCAGCTTTATTTTTTAAGAATGTAGAAAAGATAATCAAAAAATATCATCTTTCACGATCTTATAAAGAAGATGTAATTCCGGCCTCATTAAAAAAAGAATGGAAAAAGACCTATTTTGCCAAATTTAATAAAGAGGGTTACGAAAAATTAAGAGTTTGTGTAAACAAGAACATAAAGAATGATCCTCTAATTCTGTATATTTTGCTTATTTATGGTTTTAACAGAATGTTGAGGTTTAATGGCGGTGGCAAATTTAATTTGCCGGTTGGTAATGTTGATTTTAACAAAAATGTTGTTAACGCCCTTAATGGCTATTTTGATTTTGTCCAAGATAAAAAGATAACTTTAAGTTCAAAGGATTTTAGAACATATTTTGCCAACAGAAAATATTCTAAGAATGACTTTGTTTATTTAGACCCGCCATATCTAATAACATCAAGTGAATATAATAAGCGGTGGGATCAAAAAGCTGAAGCTGACTTACTAAAAATGATTGATAATTTAGATAAAAAAGATGTTAAGTTTGCTCTATCAAATGTAACCCATTATAACGGTAGCACGAATGATTTGCTAATTAATTGGATGAAAAAATATAAGACACACAAAATCGAAAGCAATTACATCAGCTACCACAATAACGGTAAGAAGCAGATTAAAGAAGTATTAATTACCAATTATTAAATATATGAAAACAAAAACAAGAGAATCGGAATATAAACCATTATTATTTACTACCACACTTAGAAACCCGGAAAGGCTTAAGTGGTTTTTAGGGGTCTTAAAGGATTATGATGGAAAAGTTCTTGACGATCAGTTGGCTGAAGAAATTTCCGGTGAAGTTATTCGGGTTGGATTATACAAGCCGACCAATATAAGTGCTATTGTAAAGAAAAAAATTGAAGCAAAAGAACCATTATCCAATGCCGAAGTGAAAAAGTCTCTTGAGGATAATCCGCAAAACCATAAAGAAGCCGGATTTAGTAAGGGCTGGGCTTCCCGATTCGATACTTGGTTTAAGATTGCTAAAGAGCTTGGTTTTGTCTATTACAAAAATGGTGAAAAAATAAGATTTTCTGATATCGGATTAAAATTGGTTGATAACGAGCACCCAGAATTTGAACAGCAGGCTTTTCTTAATGCCTTTATAAAATATCAAAGCAATAGTCCATTTAGACGAGTGCTCAATGAAAATGTACCGCTGATTTTATTATTGAGCGTGATCAATAAAATAAATGCTGATAAAGAGCTTAACGGGACCGGAATTTCAAAATTAGAATTGCCCTTAGTTATTTTTTGGAAAGATAACGACGCAGAGAAGCTATACAAACTCATAAAGAAAATAAGAAAGGAACACGGCTATACCCCGAGCTGGGAAGTTATTGTGGATATTTGTGTTAACCAGATCATGAACGATGATTTTAAGAAATTTAATCCGAAGTCAATAATGGTTGATTATCCGGATGAGTTTATTAGAAAAATGAGACTAACGGGATTAATCTCATTAAGGGGTGCTGGTCGTTTTATTGATATAAACAGGAATGAACAAACAAAGGTTGATTATGCTTTAGCAACTTATTCTGATTATAAAAAATACACCACGGAGGAGTCATATTTTGAATATATGTCGACTGTGGATAAAAATCTTATCTCATTTGTTGCCAAGCCGTTGAGCATTAGCGAGAGAGACGCCTTTTTGGCCAAGTGGATCGGTGTTTATCCTTGGAACAGGATTAAGGATGAAATGTTAAATTTAGCTAAGAAAAAATTAACCAAAGATGATGTTTTGAAATATTTATCAAACCCAGTCAGATTAGAATTTCTTGTGTCTTTGGCTATTAAATCTAAATTTCCAAATGTTAGAGTAATACCAAATTATCCTTATGATGATGAAGGCCTCCCAACATCAACGGCTGGAGGCGTTGGAGATAAGGGCGATATTGAATGTTTCGAGGATGTTAAGGGTATATTGGTTGAAGTTACGATGTCAGAAGGACGCATGCAAACAATGATGGAAGTGTGGCCGATTTCAAGGCATTTAGGACAATTCCAAAAAGGAACAAAGGATTCAATGTGCTACTTTGTGGCCCCTAGTATATTCAAGGATTCTGTAATGCAGATTAACTATGTTAAAGAAAAAGAGAACCTTTCAATTTTACCGAAAACCATTGAGGAGTTTTTGACTCACATAGAAAATAGAAATACACTGTATTGCACGTAGTAGAAACTAAATTACCTAAGATTTAAAATTATGAATATTCAAGAAATTAAAGAGGCGGTACAAAGTTCACATATCAATTTCCTTTTTGGAGCTGGATTATCGACCCCTTTTTTACCTTTGTTAGGTGATATAGAAACAAGGCTTTCAATCGAAACTAGGAAGCCTGAACGGATAAAAATCAAAAAGGAATATTTTGAGAAAATCATGATGCCAAATCTTGACGTCATCTCCGGTAACATCGAGGCAATAAAACAAGCAGAATTTAATTCAACATGTAAAGCTTATAAAAATTTCTTCGAATTAATAAGTCACATTTTATTAAAAAGGAAAAATACTATTTTAAGTAAACAAACAAATATTTTTACTACAAATATCGACATATTAATGGAGGTCGTTTTGGAAGAGAGCGGTTTGGAATATAACGATGGTTTTACTGGTCGATTAAATTCAGTATTTAGCTTAAGTAATTTTAAGAAATCAATTTTAAAAAGAAGTCTGCATTTTGAAAATATTTCTGAGATACCAATTTTCAACCTAATGAAGATACACGGATCGCTTACATGGGAAAAAATTAAAGACAATATATATTTTTCAAAATTAAAACATTTTGACAAAACGATACTAAACAAAAGTGGAAAGAATTTTGACGAAAGATATGGTAAAATAGCGATCATTAATCCTGAAAAGAAAAAATTTGAGGAAACGGTTATTGATTTAACCTATTATGAATTGTTAAGGATGTATTCAAGTGAATTAGAGAAAGAGAATGTGGTTTTATTTGTCATGGGTTTTTCAATGGAAGACGAACATATACGAGAAATTACCCTAAGAACTGCTAATTCCAACCCAACGCTAAAAATTTATATTTTTTGCCATGAACAAGATAAGGATTCAAAAATGAAAGAAAAAATGCATATAGGGAAATTAAGATATTCTAATATAGAAATAATTGAGCCAACCGACGATGAACAAAGAAATAAATTTAGTCTTGAAAAAATAAATGAGCTAGTCTTTAAAGAGATTTCAAATAGTGCCACCCATGAATGTAAAGATGATTGCAAAAACTAAGAGTATTGAAGAGGAATTAATAAAGGAGTCAATTTTTATAATTGGTCATGTTTTGTCTGTTGACGGAAGGATTATAAAAATAAAACTAAACAAAAACAAAAATCACTCCCATATTTTGTATGAAGGAAAAACAGTGAAGAATGTTTCCGTTGGGAGCTATATAAAAGTAGTTAAAGGATTTGTTAGTATTATAGGCAAAGTTGAAGGAGAATTTACTTCAGAAGAAAAATACTACAACAAGGAATATAATAAGGAGGAAGCTAAAATCAATAGGATATTACAAGTTTCTCTTTTTGGCCATTTTGAGGGCACTCATTTTAAACAGGGTATCAAAGAGATGCCCCTTATTGATAATGAATGTTACCTCTTAAATAGAGATGAATTTAACTCACTACATCATTTTTATAAAAACGGAGAAAAGACAATAACTATAGGCAATCTTACCGAGGAACCGTCACAGAAAATAAAAATAGGAGTAAATAATTTATTTGCTAGTCATATTGGTATTTTTGGCAATACTGGTAGTGGTAAATCAAACACGCTTGCAAAGATTTACACGGAACTTTTTAAAGTATTTTCCAATAATAATGATTTTAAAACTAAATCTGATTTTGTTGTAGTAGATTTTAATGGCGAATATATCGGGGATGAAATGATAACAAAAGATAAGGTTGTTTACGAACTTTCTACAGGCAAAAAAGTTAGCAAGAAAAAATATCCCATTTCAAAAGATAGTATACATAAAACTGAAATTTTATCAGTTTTATTAGAGGCAACTGAAAAAACACAGAAACCATTTTTAGACAGAGTTATCCGCAACGACTTTTTAGATGACAATGCAACATTTAATGCCCGTGTTATTACAAGTATAGAGGATACATGTACGAGCGTTATTGATAAAAAAGATAGAAATTTAAGAGAAGGATTAATTATTGAGCTTTTTAGAGATCTTATAAATTTAGTTACGGATGAAAAGAAGGATGCCATAACCAATCTCAAGAAAGAAGTAGAAAATAATTTGCATTATCATTCTAAAAACGAGGAATATTATTGGGATAATACTAATTCTACAAATTTTAATAATACAAGTCCCATATATACTACCCACTTAAAGACCTTAGTTGAAAATTTGGTTTTTAAAAGTGATGAGTTTAGCAAGCTAAAATTAAAGATTGTTTTTAACTATTTTCATGAAATCATAAAAGGATACTCTAATCAGGAACATATAGGCCCGCTGATAGGCAGGATGTTCAGAAAATTTGACATGTTAGAAAAACTAATTGATATAAATGAAAATACGGAATCTAAAAATCTATCAATTATATGTCTTAGAGATGTGAATATTGAGATGAAAAAAATAATTCCTTTAATCATTGCAAAACAGTTATATGAAAATAAAAAAGAATCAGACAAAAAATCACTACATATAGTTATTGATGAGGCTCACAATATACTCTCAACTATGTCACAAAGAGAAAGTGAGACATGGAAAGATTATCGTTTGGAAACTTTTGAAGAGATTATTAAAGAGGGTAGAAAATTCGGAGTCTTTCTAACGATTGCGAGCCAAAGGCCATACGATATCTCAGCAACCATTATTTCTCAGCTTCATAATTACTTTATTCATAGACTAATTAACGACAACGACATTAATGCCGTAGAAAAGGCAGTTGCTTATTTAGACAAACTTTCGTTTCAGAGTATTCCAATTTTGTCTGTAGGTAGTTGCTTTGTTGCTGGATTGGCATCTGATATTCCGGTAAAAGTTGATATTGATTTACTTGAAATGGAAAAAAGACCAAATAGTGGAACAGTAAATTTAGAGGGTGCATGGAATAGTGAGTTAACGCAAAATAATAAGGATATTCAACCAATAATAAATTGAAATAGTAAAACAACAGGATTGAAAGGAATTATCGAAGAATTGATTTAATTAGTGAAAGTTGATAAAGTAAGCAATGTAAAAGGTGGCGCACCAGCTTTGCTGGCACGGCCAAATTGCGGCGGCGAAAAGAAAGCCCGCCGATAGGCGGATAAAATGCCGGCCAAAGGCCGGCGGGAAGCGAGGGCAGGGCGGAATTCCCCCCAGACCCCCCTTCCGCCCCGCCCTAAAAAATCAGAAAACAGCTAGCTGTTTTCTGTAAAAAAGGTTCGTGCTTCGTCTAGGAGAGACGACCACCTTAAACTTTCCGTTTTTTCAGAGTCCTGCCACTTATTTAGCTTGCTGTTGATTTATCAAGTAAACATCAACCAAAGAAACCAGGATAGTCATGGCGATCGGGCCGAATAAAAAGCCGAAAACGCCGAATAATTTTATGCCGCCGACCACGCTGAATAAAATTATCAGCGGATGGATATGAGTTCTGGAACCGATCAGTTTTGGCGCTACCACATTATCTATCGTTAGATGTATTAAGATATACCAAATAGCTAAAAGCAAAGCGGAAAGTAAAGACTTAAAAAGCAATAAATAAATAATTGCCGGGATAATTACCAAGCTGGTTCCAACGGTCGGGATAAAAGACGAAATAACCGTAACAAATCCGAAAAATAACGGTTGCGGCAATCCGGCCAAAATAAACCCGCTGGCTGCTGCCGTGCCTTGCATTAAAGCAATTATAAAATCACCTTTAATAACGCCATTGACCGCTTTGGTTGTTTTATCAATAAATAAACTTTCATCGGAAGTGGAAAAAGGAAATATTTTTTCCAAATAACTTTTAATTTCATGATGATCCTTTAATAAATAAAAAAGGCTCAAAAAGAATAGCAAGAAAGAAAAAAGAAAAGCGGCAATATTGGAGAGCAGGGCTTGAAAATCCAAACTGAAACTATTTACCCATTCACCGGCTATTCTGGAAACATCGCCAATTAAATATAAGGCTCTTTCCTGCCATCTTTCCGGCAAACGGTTGATTAACAATTGAGAATCGATTCTAATATTGCCTTCTTTATATTGCCCGTAAAAATCAACCGCATTGGCGATTGTTGATTGAACAATAAAATACAACGGCACAACAATAACGATTAAAATTGCCGCAATGATCGCCAAAGCCGCCAAAGATTCGTTATTGAACTTTTTAGCCAGCCAATTTTGCATAGGCAAGAAAAGAATCGTTAAAATAACGGCTAAAAATAACAGCTTTAAAAAAGGCAAGGCTAAAAAAACGGCTAAAATTATGAATACAGACAAAATTACAAAAAAACTTATAATCTGCAAAATGTGGCTGTTTTTATTTTTCATAAATTGACGATTGATTAATTATTAAATATTTTAAAATTATTTTTTCTTTTCTGTTATTTTTTAAGCTGCAAATGCAGCTTAAACAGCCGCGCCGAATTCAATAAAGGCAAAAAGTCGGTAATAAAATTATAGGCTGCCGCGCCAACGGGACCAATTACATGGCCAAAAACCAAAGCAAAACCGATAACGTTAACTGCGCCCCAAATCCAAAAATCCTGGTGCGCTATTTTTAGCGTGTAGCGGCTTAAACGCACCATTTCCGGGATTTCCCTCAAATCATCGCGCATTAAAGCTATATCAGCCGCTTCTATGGCAGCGTCCGAGCCAATCGCGCCCATGGAAATGCCAACATCAGCCAGAGATAAGGCGGCAGCGTCATTAACTCCGTCCCCCACCATAGCCATTTTAGAATCTTTTTGCAGAGCGCCTTTGATGTATTTTAATTTATCCTGCGGCATTAAGCCGGCATGGAATTCATCCAAAACTAATTCCTTAGCCACTCGCGCGGCTACGCTTTTATTATCTCCGGTTAGCATGATTAATTTTTCTACGCCTGCCTGTTTAAGCTGCTGCATAACCAATAAACTGTTATGCCTTAATTCATCAGCTAAAGCAATATAGCCGACTAATTTATCATTACAGCCGACGATGGTTACCGTATAACCTTGCGCTTCAATTCCTTCAATTTCACGCGACTGTTCAGCGGTAATTTTAATTTTTGACTCCTTAATAAAGCTTAAATGGCCGGAAAATATTTTTTTTGAATCGTAAACCACGGCCAAGCCTTTACCTGGAATTTCTTTAAAAATTTCCGGCTTTTTATAAGAAACTTTTTCATTAACCACGTATTCCATGATGGATTTGGCAATCGGATGATTGGAAACGCATTCTGCCGAAGCGGCATAATGCAATAAAATTTCTTTAGTGAATCCTTTATAAAAATGAACTTGCTGAACTTTAAGCTTGCCGCGGGTGAGCGTGCCTGTTTTGTCAAAAACAATTGTTTTAACATGAGCCAAACCTTCCAAGAATTCTCCGCCTTTAATAATTACGCCGCGATGCGCCGCATAACCAATGGCCGCCCAAAAAACCATGGGGATAGCTACGGCAATATCATCGGCGCAGGCAACTAACAATAAAGCTAAAACCAAATTAAAATCATTGGTAATCAAATAAACCAAAATAGCGATGCTCACGGTGATTACAATATAGCGGCTGGCAAACGCATCGCCAATGGAACGGATTTTAGGCTTGCCTTTTTGCGATTCTTCCACCAGCTGCACGATTTTTTCCAAAGTCGTGTCTTTGCCGACTTTTTCCGCTTTAACAACCAGCGAACCTGATTCGTTTAAAGTAGAGCTAAAAACCTGATCCCCGGCTTTTTTATTTACCGGCACTGATTCGCCGGTTAAAGAAGCCTGGTTAATCGCTGCTTCGCCTTGAATAACCGTGCCATCAACCGATAATCTTTCCCCTGATTCCACCACGATCAAATCATCAACTTTTATCTGCTCAATCGGTATTTCCAAAATATTATTGCCTCTTTTTACCTTAGCGGTTTTAGGGCGCAATTTTAGCAAACTTTCTATTGATGAGCGCGCTTTATTCTTGGTGTAATTGCCAAAAATCCTGGCCGAAGTAAGCATTAAGTTAATGAAGGCGGCTGAAGTCCATTCTTGCGCCACCATGGAGGCGATTAAAGCAACGCTGGCCAGCAAATCAACGGAAATCCGCTTGCCTTTAATGGATTTTATGCCGCTGATTAATACTGGAATTGTGCCGATAATTGAAGCGGCAATAAAAATAATTTCACTCAATGATTTTGGAAAAATAGGAAAATTAAAAATTATTAAAGGAATCAGTAAAATTACCAGCAAACCCCTGTCAAAATAATTAAAAAATTTTTCCATCATAATACCGATCGGCTGTTAAAACATCAGCTATAATTATACCAAAAATCGCCTCTTTTGGCGATTTTTGAAAATAAGCGTATATCGGCTCCTCGGTTAGGAAATATAAAAGCTTCGCTTTTCTATTCCACTCACTCTGCGTCGCCAATGAATCCCCCAACCTGGCGTTTCCATAACTGCTTATACAAACCGTTTTTCCTTAACAGCTGGGCGTGAGTCCCCTGCTCCACAATTTGGCCGTTATCCAAAACAATAATCCGGTCCATTTTCATAATGGTAGATAAACGATGGGCAATGGCAATCACTGTTTTTTCTGCCATTAAAACGCTTAGGGCCTGCTGGATTAAATACTCCGATTCACTGTCCAAACTGCTTGTTGCTTCATCCATCAGTAAAATCGGCGCGTTCTTTAAAATCGCCCGGGCAATAGCCACGCGCTGGCGCTCGCCGCCGGACAGCTTTACGCCCCGCTCGCCCACGAAAGTGTCATAACCCTCGTTAAAATTAACAATGAACTCATGGGCATTGGCCAACTTGGCCGCTGCTATAACTTGTTCAGCGGTTACTTCCGGCTTGCCATAGCGGATATTTTCCATTAAAGAGCGGTGGAATAAAATGGGATCCTGCGGCATTAAGCTGATATTCTGCCATAAGCTTTCCCTGGCTACGGCTGAAACTTTTTGGCCGTCGATTAAAATTTTGCCATATTCCAAATCGTAGCTTCTAAGCAATAAATTAACAATGGTAGATTTGCCGGCGCCGGACGGGCCAATCAAACCCACTTTTTCCTTGGGCTTGATAATTAAATTTAAATCTTTAATTACCCGCCGGGTTTGATTATAGCTGAAAGTAACTTTTTTAAATTCAATACCCCCGGCGGAAACCGTTAAAGGCATAGCGTTTTTTACATCTTGAATTTCGTGGGGCGTTTGCAAAATTTCCGTCATTTCGTTGGCATCGGCCAAATGCTCGTAATAGTGCCTGATTACCTTGCCGAAATTCCACAAACGGTTGAAAACAGTCAAAATATAGGATTGGATCAAAACAAAATCTCCAATGGTGGCCAAACCCTTTTGCCACAGCTTAAGGGCGAAATAAAAAATGCCGATTTCCAAAAAAATCATCAAAACCGACTGCAGCGCTTCAAAAATATTGCCTAAATTCCAGCAAAACTGGCGGATTTTTTTAAGTTCCAAATTCACCGACTTAAAAAAACCGATCTCCCGCTCATAGCCGTTGAATAATTTGATATTTTGATGATTGGTAATGCTATCGGCTAAAACGGCGGTTGAACGGGAATCGGCTTCGCTCCGCTTAAAATCATATTTCAATTTATACAAACTGAAATAATAATTAATCAGCAGATAAACAACCGCCCAGGCGGCAATGATAAGGCCGTAGGTTAAATTTCTTAAGGACAAAATCCAGATGACAAAAAACAAATCAACAAAAACCGGCAGAAATTCAAAAATAAAAATATCGGCGATGCCTTCAAAGGCGCGGCCGAAACGATTGACTTTTTTAACCAACGAGCCGACAAAAGTATTGTTAAAAAAAGAAATTGAATGCCGGTGCAGGTAAGCAAAGCAGGAATTATTCAAATCAACCATCACTTTATTTTCAAAATAAGCAATGGCAAAACTGCTGCCGCGCCAAAATACCCAGCCGATGGCGTAAATAATCAATATTTTAACCAAGAGTCCGATTAAAACCGGCTCTCGGGAAAAAACATCCCCCGGCCCCGCTAAAATATCAAAAAATTGCTTGTAAAAAAGCGGGGTCATAATATTGGCGATTGAGGCGAAAACAACCGAAAAAAACATAATCGGCCCAAGCCAGCGGTATTTTTTGGCGTGTTGCCAAAAAATTTTAAATGTCTCTTTAGTGAAATTCTTATTCATAAAAGTAAAAAATGGCCTAAACGCCATGACCCTCTATATAATAAGACGGAAAAACAGCGATTTTGTTACAAAATACAAAAGCCCTACCGTGGCGCGGGCATAAAAGTAGAGCTCCAATCTGCCTATTTAGTAAGGCCATTTAAGTATAGCATAAACTGGGCAAAGCTTGAATATTATGGTAAAATACCGATATGTCCGAAATATCCTTAAAAGAATTGGTCGGCGGCATTGCCAAACGGTCCAAGCAAACCGGCTTGAGCACTCTTGAATTTAAAAAAAAAGTTGAAGAAACTTTAAGGAAAACTCCTGGCATTGGAGAAGTTCAAGCCAAAAAAATCGCCGAAGGTTTAAGATCCGGCACGGCCAAATTATCCAAAGAAAAAACCATTGCCGTGCTGCGCGGCCTTAAAACGAACAAACTTTTAAAAAATGTTCCGGACGTGGCCGGCGAAGTAAACCGTTTTATTAAACACCAAGCCGATAACCGAGAAAGCAAGCAGGAAAAAATTAAAGAAGGAATTTTAAGACAAAATTTAATGATCCGCCGGCGGCAGGAAGTCATGGCTAAAGAAAGAGAAACTGAAGCTGCAAAGTTTGCTAAACCCCCGGAACCATTAACCGAGCCGCGTTATTTGGAATTTACGCCTTCGCCTTTAACCGCTGAACCTTTACCAATAACCAAGGCGGCACCGATAAATTCCGCACCTCAAAGCAATATTGGAAATTACAAAAATCCTAGCGAGCCAGCCGCTGCACCGGTAGATCAGGGTGAACCCGAAGATTTGCCGCTAGCCGCTTAAAAAATAAAATTAAAAAGAGCCGTTCTCAAAATAATAATGAGAGCGGCTTTAGTATAAATTTAAATAAAAAGTTTTAACAATTTAAAAAGCAAAGCGGCAATTAAAGCGGCAGCGGGAATGGTTAACACCCAGGCCCAAACGATTTTTAAGGCCATGTCCCATCTAACGGCTGAAAACTTTTTGGCCGCGCCCACGCCGGAAATGGCTCCGGTAATTACATGAGTAGTGCTAACCGGCACGCCCAAGCTGGTGGCAAAAAAAATGCTGATGGCGCTGGCCGTTTCGGCGCAACAGCCATCAATAGTTCTAAGTTTGGTAATTTGTTGGCCCATGGTTTTAACGATCCGCCAACCGCCTAATAATGTGCCTAAGGCAATGGCCGCTTGAGCGCTTAACACCACCCATAATGGCACATGAAAACTGGAAACCAACCCGGCGGAAAAAAGCAAAGACACGATAATGCCCATGGTTTTTTGGGCATCATTGCCGCCATGGCCCAAACTGTATAAAGCGGCGGAAACGATCTGCAAATGCCGGAACAGCCGGCTAACCGCAGCCGGGGCTTTTTTATAAACCAGCCAATTGGCCGCGATAAAAAAGAGCATGCCTAAAATTAAGCCGATCAAGGGCGCTAAAAATATAAACAAAATAATTTTATACCAGCCGCTTAAAATTAAAACCCCAAAGCCGGCTTTGGCCATGGCGGCGCCGGCATAGCCGCCGATTAAGCCGTGGGAAGAGCTAACCGGCAAGCCCAGCCACCAAGTAATTAAATTCCAGGCAATTGCCCCGATTAAGGCGGCTAAAATAACGGTCGGGGTAACAATCTTAATATCAACCAAACCCTTGCCCACGGTAGCGGCCACGCCCGTGCCAAAAATCAAGAAAGCCACGAAATTAAAAAAAGCCGCCCAGGCCACGGCCTGGCGCGGCGTTAAAACTCTGGTGGAAACAATGGTGGCAATGGAATTGGCGGCATCGTGGATGCCGTTGGTAAAATCAAAAAGCAGGGCAATGGCAATAATGAAGATGATGAAAATTAAGCTTTGATCAAACATAAACTGACGCGCCCTATTTTAACCGCAATCAATTTTATTGTGATTTAACTAAAATATTTTCAACGGTATTGCTGGCCGATTGGAACTTATCCACCACTCTTTCCAAATCCTCGGCAATATCCTTTAACTTAATAATGGAAATGGCATCAGCGCCATTACTGAACAAATGGCTTAAAGTATTTAAAAACAGCTCGTCGCCCTGATCTTCCAAATCATGAATATCCCTGACCGTTTTTATAAAAAGTTCAGAATATTGCTGCAGCTTTAACGATTCCATTAAATGCCCCAATTTTTGGGCGGCCGGCAATATAATGGCGGAAAATTCCGCTAAAAATTTTTCCTGCGGCTTAACCTGGTAAATTTCGATATTATGGATAACGTTTTCCAGCTTATCCACGATATCGTCCAGTTCCACGGCCAAATCGTAAATATCCTCCCGATCGATGGGCGTAATAAAAGTAAGGTTTAAACGCTTAATAACTTCGTGGGTAAGGTCGTCGGCCTGATGCTCGATATTTTTGGCTTTAACCGAAAAAGCCGGCAACTCGCCGGTATGATTAAGCTTGGTTAAATCCTGGAGCAACTGGGCAATCTCCAAGATTTCCCTGGTTTGGCCGATAAATAAATCAAAAAAAATCGGCTGCTTTGGTAAAAAAAAACTTAGCTTCATAAATTAAAGCTCTTTGTTAAATTCCTCCTCGTAAACCATTTCCCAGCCGACTTTGTTGTAATTGAATAATTCGTCTTCGGCAAAAAAGCGCTTGATTTCCGCTGCCGCGGTTTCCAAGGAATCCGAAGCATGGACTAAGTTCCAGTTGGTCATGGCCAAATCGCCCCGAATGGTGCCGCTATCAGCTTCAATCGGCCTAGTAGAACCGACGATAATGCGGACGGCCTTGATCACGTCCGCGCCTTCCAAGGCCATTAACAAAACCGGCGAACTGGTCATGAATTTTTTCAAGTTGCCGAAAAACGGCTTATCCTTATGATGGGCGTAATGCTCTTCCAATTTTAAATCATCCAGTTCCATCATTTTCAGGCCCGCGATTTTTAAACCCTTTTTTTCAAAGCGGCCGATAATTTCACCCACCAAACTTCTTTGTAAAGCGTCCGGCTTGATGATAATTAAAGTTCTTTCCATAAATTTAAAAATTAAAAATTATTTAAGGAGTTCCTTGACCTTATTAACCACTTCAATCGGCGTCAGGTTGGCTTTAACCAAATAACCGGCCACGCCCAAGGTCTGGCCCTTTTTAACATCCTCATCCTGGCCCAGGTTGGTTAATAAAATGACTGGCACGTTTTTCAATTTGCTGTCGGCTTTAAGCCTTTTTAAAACCGAAAAACCGTCCAGCTTGGGCATAATGATATCCAATAAAATAATATCGGGCTTGGCCTCTTGCGCCATTTTTAAGCCGGTTTCGCCGTCCAGAGCTTTCCTGATCTGATAGCCCTCGTTTTTAAACTTGGTCTCGTACATATTGGCGAGCATTTCTTCGTCTTCGATAAGAAGCACATTGTATTGTTTTTCGGGCATAGCTATTTATTTTTAATTAAATTATCAAACCTTGAGGATTCTTCAAGGCACTCCTAGTATAACAAAATCACCTAAAAAATCAAGGCGAACTCTGTTTAAAAACAGGGCCCAGCTTAAGCTTAAAACCGTCGGCAAACAGCTTAATGTCCCCCAATAGATCCGTGCGCCAAATGCCTATTTTTAGCCGCTTGAGCCGGCCTAAGACCCACGCATTGGGCAAATTGAATTTATTATCCAGGCCTACCTGAATAACGGCGTCTTGCGGCTTAACTTGGGCTAAAAACCGCTGGCTGCTGGCAGTGGCGCTGCCGTGATGGCCGATTTTAATAACCTGGCTGGCCAAACCGGCTGGATTGGATTTTAAAATTTCCTCTTCTCCGGGCGCTTCCAGATCGCCCATAAACAATATTTTGGTCTGGCCATAAATCAGTTGAGTAACTACCGAGGTGTTATTCAAATTTTCCTGGCCGGCAACCGACCCCTCGCCGGCGGTTTCCTTGATAACTTGGCCGGCCTCACTTTTAATGGGAAACAAAACTTTTAATTCAACTTGGCCGAACCGATAATCCTGCCCGGCCCGAGCGAAAACAAGGGGAATCTGTTTTTGCTTGATCTGTTTTAACCACTCGTCGTAAGCGCTATTGTTAAAAACCACGCCGGAATAAAGAACCCGCTTAACCCGATACCTTTTTAAAACCTCGATTAAGCCGAACAAATGGTCGGCGTGCGGATGGGTTAAAACCATCAAGTCGATCTGCTGATCGTAAAACGGCAGGGCCTGGCCCAGCTTGGTGATAAAAGCATTGTCCGGCCCGCCGTCAATAATAATATTCTGCTGGCTCGGCGTTCTAATTAAAATGCCGTCGCCCTGGCCGACATTGAAAAAATAAACTTCCAGGTTTTGATCCGAACCGGTATGCCAAACCAAACCGAATAAAACCGCAATCACTACCAAGCTGCCGATTAAAATTTTAAAACTTTTTTTCATCTTCACAAAGAAATCGCCGACCAACGCCAACCGGCCAAAATGCCGATAGCTTTTAAAATATAGGTTAAAACCAGCCAGGTCGGCCAAGCCATAATTTGGCCAATTGGCAAATAAATTAAACCTAAAATCACGGAGATAAAACCCAAAAACATAACCAAGGGAATAACCGGCAAAATCAATAAATTGGTCAGCGGCGCCACTACGGAAAACCGGCCAAACTGCCACAAAATTAAAGGGCTGGTGAAAATAATGGCGCTTAAAGTTGTGCTTAAGGAATCTTTGAGGCCTAAAAAATTAGGCAAAAAATTTAAGCGCTTGGCCAAATGCGGCGATAAATAAATCAAGCCCAAGGTGGAAACAAAAGACAGCTGAAAACCGGCATCCCAAATTAATATCTTGGGATTGATCAACAGCATAATCAGGCCGGTTAAGGCCAAGGTATTTTGCATTTTCGCCGCCCGGCCAACTACTTGCGACATTAAAAAAATAACGCCCATTAAGCCGGCTCGGATAATGGAAGCGGGCCAGCCGGTAATAATCACAAAAAAAGCGATCACTAAAACAATCAGCCAAAAAGCGCGCCTTTTGCTTAAGCCCAAACCGATAAATAAGCCGCTTAAAGCCGCGGCAATAATGGTAATGTTATAGCCGGAAACCGCGATAATATGGGTAACGCCGGTGCGGTTAAAATTGTCCAAAATCTCCTGGGGCATGCCCTTTTTAGCGCCCCAGAGCAAACCGCCTAAAAAAGAACTTTGGGGCTCGGGCAAGATTTGCCCGGCGATTGCCACCATTTTGTTTTTAATTTTAAAAATCGCGGTTTTAAGCAAACCGCCGCGGCCGGCAGCCACTAACTTGATTTGGCCGTTATAACAGGTGGAATAAATATCCGACTTGGCCAGATATTTATCGTATTCAAAATCCTCTATCGGCTCCGGCCGGTTTAACAAACATTTGATTTCCAAAACGTCGCCATAATTATATTGGGGAATTAATGCCGCTTTAACCAAAACATTGCCTTTTAAGTTTAGGCCTTTGATTTTTAATTTAACGTGATCAACTCTAATATCCGGTTCATCAGAGACGATGCCCTGGAAAGTGATTTGTTGGCCGTTGTAAAATATCAAATGATTTTTATCAATAATAGGTAAAGACAATTGATAGCGAGCCAGGCCGAAAGCGAAAAATAATAAACAAAAAGCTGAAAGCAGCAATAATGATTTCGATCGGCCGAAAATAAGCAAATTAATGCCGGCCAAAACGATAAAATAAACAATCAGCCAAGGGATGTAAAAAAACGAAGCAACGGCCACGCCTAAAACAAAAGCCAAGCAACTGTAAAATACCAATTGGGATTTACGGAATTCCATATTAACAATGTTCCGGATTATTTTTATCTAAATTCCAATTTTTAGGATTATTAAGGATGTATTGCCGTATTTTATTCAAACCATCATCATCGCGAATAATATGTTCATAATATCGTGGTTGCCATATTTTTATCCCAACTGTTTTATTAATTTGATTAATATTTTTTGTTGTTTGGTATTTAAAATATCCTATAATTTGACCCAATGTTGGTTTATTAATTGCGGATTTTTCCATTTGTAGAGACGGGATAACCCCGTCTCTACAATAATTAACAACACCATTATCCACATCAACAACATCTTTAATGATAATTATGGCGTGAATGTGATTCGGCATTATCGCATATATATCAATTCCCACATTATTAAAATATTGTCCAATTTGCTGGAAAAATTTTTTAATAATCATACCCCTGACCGATAATTGCATATAATTATCAACAATTTCCCCAAAAATACATTTACGTTGCCTGATACATATGGTTATAAAATAATAACCGGGTTGCGAATAATCATATTCTTTCAACCTAATCGATTCCACGCGATATTTATTTCTGAATAGGGTCATAAAAATAAAAAAACAGAGCCGTGTAAGGGCAATTCACGAATTGCCCTAAATTTGACCCTGTTTTTTATAATATTATACTATTTAATTTTCCGCTTTTTCCTTTCCTTTAAAACCCTTAGGGACTCCATACGTTGTGCTCCTGATAGCGTTATTTACCCCATCCAAAATATTACCCCAGCTGTTCCAATTGTTATCTTGCAAAGATTTTTGGACTTCGGGAGCTTGCTTTAATTTCCCCACAGCCGAATTTATATATTTTTCTACATCCCTCATTACACTGCTTCTTAAATCGCTAGTGTTTTGATTATACTTAATTATTTTTTGATATTCTTCCTCCGTTACGGAGTTTAAAAGAAGGCGCTCCGCGTCCTCATAGGCGGCTTGGCCGAATTCAGCAGACGTGGCCTTGCCCGAAGCTTTTGAAGTTTCCTCATATTTTCTAGTTTCAACGATAAAATTTTGCAAAGCTGATTTGGTTTCCGCTGATGATAACTGTTTTAAGCCTTTGTTGCCAAACCAACCGACTTTGATGCCTTCTGCCGCGCGTAATAAAGCCTCGGCATTGTCTGCGCTGGTGTGTTTAAAAAATTGTTGCAGCTCCGGCACCTCGGCTTCTTTAGACCCCAAATCCTACCTGACTTGATCACAAATCCCGTAAAGCAAGCGCTGTTCTTTAGTCTGTTTTTGGCTTTGTTGACCATTTTCAAGATAAATTTTTCTCGCTTCTACGCCCAAGACAAAAATCTTTTGGACCAGCTCATCCGCTTTGGCTAAAACTTTCTTTTTCATTTGATCAATAAATGCCTCAAGATCCTTACCTTCTTGTTCACGTTTGGTTTGAGCTTTCTTAAATATTTTTTCAGCCACCTCCGGTACGGCTTTAATGCCTGTCAACCGACCTTCAATATCCTTACGTTGGCCGGCTAACTCAATTAAATCGCCTTCTACTCTTTCTAAGAGCTCTTTAACTTCCTGATCATTGGAGGACAATTCTTGAAGTTTTTTTAATCTTTCATAATTAGTTTGAGCATTTCCATTTAATGCTTCAATGTCTTTTAATTTTAACTGTAACTGATCGTGTTCAACAACTTTGGCCTCAAGTAATTTTTCAGTTTCGCTGAGAGAGAGTAAAACTTTTGCTTCCAAGCGGTTTACTGCATCATCAATGCTTCCGCCTTTTTTAGAGCTATCCTGAGCTTCAGGAGAAAATTTTACGTCCTGGTTTGATGGTTCGCTGTTTTTAATGCTTTCAATAGACATAAGTTTATAAATAAATTAAGTTAAAAACTCTCTACATAATAATCTTATACCGTAACCTAAGGATGTTAAGGCGGCTACTCAATTTCGTGCCCGCCACCTGGTAGATCCTTAACCCTAATCCCCTTTTGTTCAAGGATTTGCCGCAATTCATCGGCTTTCTGGTAATCCTTGTTTTTTCTAGCCGCTTGCCGCTCATCAATTAATTGTTGAATTTCCGGACTAATGGTTTTGGCAACTTTATACTGATTTAACTCCAAACCCAAAACTTTGTCAAATTTAATTATGCTGGCCCGCTTGGCTGCGGACGGGCAAGCGCACTTTAAAACTTCCTGCAATACCGCTAAAGCCATAGGCATATTTAAATCGTCATTAATGGCGGCTTGAAACTTTTCTTCCAATTCTTTACAAGCACCTTTCGATTTATCTAAAATTGAAATTTCTTTAATTAGATTATCATAACCGTTTTGCGCCGCTGTTAGCGCTTCCCATGAAAAATTAAGCTTGGACCTATAATGCGCCTGCAAACAAAAATAACGGTAAGCCAAGGGATTGATATTTTTTTCTTTTAAAGTTTGCAAGGTAATAAAATTGCCTTCGGACTTGGCCATTTTACCTTCGCCTAAAACTAAAAATTCACCATGCAGCCACCATTTAACAACTTCCTGGCCCGATAAACCCCAATTTTGAGCGCGTTCGTTGGTGTGATGAACCGGCACGTGGTCTATGCCGCCGCAATGGATATCAAATTCTTTGCCCAATTTTTTTATGCTCATGGCGCTGCATTCCAAATGCCAGCCCGGAAAACCCATACCCCAAGGCGACTGCCATTCCATTTGACGCCGCTTGGCGGCGTCATCCTGAGCCGCGTCGAAGGGTGAATCTTTTGGACTGAATTTCCATAAAGCAAAATCGGTGGGATTTTTCTTTTCATTATTAACTTCCACGCGCGCGCCTGCCTGCTGGCCGGCCAAATTAAGCTTGGCCAGTTTAACGTAATCCGGATATTTTGCAGTATCAAAATAAATGCCATCCGAAATTTTATAGGTTAAACCCTTTTTTTCAAGTTTTTTTACAAAATCAATCTGCTCTTTAATATAATCCGTGGCTTTGCACCAAACAGACGGTTCTTCAATATTCAAATCTTTTAAATCCTGCTTAAACGCTTTGGTATAAAATTCGGCAATTTCCCAAACCGATTTGCCTTCCCGGTGCGCGCCTTTTTCCAATTTATCTTCACCGGTATCGGCATCTGAAGTTAAATGACCGACGTCGGTAATGTTCATTACCTGCTTAACTTTGTAATTATTGTATTCCAAAACCCGGCGCAAAACATCTTCAAAAATATAGGTGCGCAAATTGCCAAGATGGGCATAGTTGTAAACCGTTGGTCCGCAGGTGTATAAACCCACTTTTTTGCCGTGCAAAGGTTTAAACTCGCCTTTTTGGCGGATTAAGGTGTTATATAAATTAAGTTGCATAGGTTTATTCTACAACAAATAATATACCTTGACAAAGAGATGATTTAAGAATAAGATACATTAAATTGAACATCGTATCATTTGCATTTCCCAAGGAGTAAACAATGGATTCCGCAAAACAAGACGGCAAAAATTCAATCTGGACGGTAATCATCACGATTGTCGTTTTCATGGCCGTGATTATCTTCGCTCCCTCGATTTTTTCACTCATCAGCGGCCAGCCGGCCCCCTAACCAGGCAAAACAAAGGACAGTTGCAACACTGCCCTTTTTTTATAAATTTATTTTACTTGGCTCTTTAAATACTGTTCAATAAAATTATCCAGCTCGCCGCCCAGCACGCGCTCCGGATCGTGCTCCTCGTAATCGGTGCGATGATCCTTGACCATTTTGTAGGGATGCAAAACATAAGAGCGGATCTGGTTGCCCCAGGCCGCCTCGGTCAGTTCGCCGCGCAAACGCAAACGCTCCTCTTCCACCTGGGTTTCGTAATATTTGGCCAGCTTGCCTTTTAAAACTTTCATGGCCGTTTCCTTGTTTTGCGACTGGGATCTTTCGTTTTGGCAGGAAGTTTTAATGCCGGTAGGAAGATGGGTAATCCTGATGGCGGAATAAGTGGTGTTAACGCTTTGGCCGCCATGGCCAGTGGCGGTATTGGTTTCGATTTTTAAATCCTCGTCCTTGATTTCAAAAGAGGCCTGTTCCACCTCGGGCGTTACTTCCGCCATGGCAAAGGAAGTGTGCCGGGCATGGTCGGCGTCAAACGGCGAAAGGCGCACCAAACGATGCACGCCGGATTCGGCTTTTAAATAGCCGTAAACATAGCTGCCTTTGATTTCCAAAGTTACGCTTTTTAAGCCGGCTTCCAAGCCGCGGGATTCGTCAATAACCTTGGCTTGCCATTTCCGCTTTTCACAAAACCGCAAATACATCCTAAGCAGCATTTCCGCCCAATCCTGCGCTTCGGTGCCGCCGGCGCCGGCATAAATGGAAATAACGGCGTTTAAGGCATCATATTTTCCTGTTAAGACGGTTTGCAGTTCCAATTCGGCAAACCGCCGGCTGATTTTATTGAATTGCTCCGCCACTTCCGGAGTTAAATCAACGGTTTTATCTTGATCGTCTTCCCAGGCCAAAGCCAATAAATCGTTGGCTTCCCGCTCTAGATTCTCCCAAACGGCAACTTCATTTTTTAAATCGGCCACTTGCTGGGAAATAAAACGCGCCCTTGCCCGGTCTTGCCAAAAAGAAGGTTCATTCATTTCGCTCTCCAAACTTTTAATCTCGCCCTGCTTGGACGCCAAATTCACCCGGCTTTTTAAACCGGAAATTTTTTCCTGCAATTCCTTGACCTTGCTTAGAATTTCACTCATTTAAGAATTGGGATATTCGGCCAAAATAATAGTCACATCTTTTTCCTGGCCTTTATGATAAACGCGCAATTTAATGCTGTCGCCCGGCTTTTTTTTGGCCACTTCGTCGGCCAAAGAATGATCGGCATCCAGCTTAATGCCGTTAATGGACAAAATAATATCGTTTTCTTCCAAACCGGCAAGGTTAGCGGGTGAGCCCGGCATAATGGCCAGTTCCGAACTGGTTTGCCCGCGGGTAATTAAGACGCCGTATTTATAAGGCAAATTGTTCTTGCCGGCCAAATCCTCGGTAATGGCCACGTATCTAACGCCCAAATACGGCCTGACGATTTTGCCGGTGGCTTTAACGCTCTGAATAACCTGCTTAACCTGGTTAATGGGCAAAGCAAAACCCACCAGCTGGCCGGATTGATTGATAGCCGTGTTAATGCCGATTACCTGGCCTTGCAAGTTAATCAACGGGCCGCCGGAATTGCCAGGATTAATGGCTGCATCGGTTTGAATGACGTTTTGCAGATTTTCACTGCCGCCCGAGGAGCCGGCCACAATGCTCCGGCCAATGCCAGAAATTATGCCTTTGGTAACCGAGTTGGAATATTCGCCCAAAGAAAAGCCGATGGCAATCACCGTTTGGCCGACTTGAACTTTATCGGAATCACCCAGGCTAACCGTGGGCAAACCGCTGGCTTCAATTTTTAAGAAAGCCACGTCGTTAAAGGGATCGCGCGCCACCACTTTGGCCGGATAGCTCTTGCCGTCGTTTCTAACCACCGAATAATCGGCGGCCGTGTCGGCCACCACGTGCTTGTTGGTCACGATCAAACCGTCGGACGTAACAATAAAACCGGTGCCGCCGCCCACTACTTGTTTTTGCGGAGTGCCGCTGGAAGGCTGCTGGGGCGTAGGGGCGGTATTAAAAAACTGGTTGAAAAAATCATTGTTAAAAGGCGAGTTGGGGTCAATAATATTGGTATTCTGCGAAACCTCTTTGGAGATAACCACCGAAACCACGGCCGGCGAAACATGAGTTACGGCCGCGGTGGTGGCCGATTCTTCATCCAAAACTTTAGGCGGCACCGTTAAACTGCCGTTGGTATTTTGGTTTTGATTTGGCAAAGTAATGATTTTTTTGGCCAGGCCCAAGGGATTATTTATCCATTGCCCCAAGGAGCCGGAAAATAAACTGGCCGAAACCAATCCGGCAATGCCGCCGCTCAAAGCGCCGACAATTAAACTGACGATAATGATTGGGATGAAATATCCCCGCCAGGAAGCGGAGATAGGTTTTTCTTTTTCCATATATTTAACGGTTATTGTTTATAGGAATCCAAAATGCTCTTATAAGAATTGATGATGCCGCCGTTATTTTTAATGCTATTCAATAAATCGCTCTGATTAAGGTTGGTGCCTTGCAATAAACTATTGACTCCGCCGCTTGATGATTCCAAACCGCCGGGAGCAATGGTACCCATCAGCCCGTTAAGCAGGGTGGGCAGAAAAATAATGCTGATAATAATCGGCAGTACCACCAAGGCAATGCTGACATAGCCCATAATCCGGCCCCAGAACATGTAGCTTTTCAGCTTTTTGGTAATCAAATAAATCTGCTGCGAATAGGCCAGATTCTGCTCCAATAATTTTTTTATCTGGTCTTCCAAAGGAGCGCCTTGAAAGTTGGTCATAGGTTATTCTTTTAATTTAATATATTTTAATTCAATCAGATCGCGGGCTTTAAGTTTAACCGCCGTCAGGGCTTTGGTTTGCAAGCCGTTATTAAGCCAGATCTGCTATTTTCGCCCGCCGGCCGAGTTAGTCAGCCCGCTAATGGAAAAATTTTCCAACTGGCCGGTGGCGGAATTTAAATTATAACTAAAATCCAGTTGGTTAGCCGGATTTTGAGCCAATTGGTTCAATAAATTAAAAACGGACTGGCCGTAAGTTAAGGGCGCCTCGGGAAAAACTTGGACCCGGCCGTCTTGATAATCCAGCATCAAATTAACGGTAATTTTAGGCGAACGGCTAAAAATTGCCGTTAAATCCTGATCCGGATTTAAAATGATTAAGGTTTGCTCCTGGCCGATAATTACTCCGGCAGTCCAAACAATTACCGCCATGGCCAGGGCGATAATTATGCCCGTGGTCCTGTTAAAATGCTCGAACATATGGCTTATTTTTTTAACAAGCTGTTTAATTCCCGCTGAAAAGTTTTAACGTCTTCAAAAGCCCGGTAAACCGAGGCAAAGCGGATATAGGCGATTTTATCGAAAGTTTTCAAACGCTTCATCACAATCTCTCCGATCTCGTTGCTGGTAATTTCGTCGTCTTTTCTTTTTTGGATATCCCGCTCCACGGTATTGATCAGTTTTTTGAACCGCTCCTGGGTATAAGGCCGCTTTTCCAAAGACTTCTTTAAGCCGCCCTCCAGCTTTTCCCGCAAATACGGCTCCTTGCCGCCGTTTCTCTTAATGACCACCAAATTTAAAATCTCCGGCTGTTCAAAAGTGGAAAACCGAAAACCGCATTTTTGGCATTCTCGCCGGCGTTTAATGACAAAACCGTCTTCCGCCAGCCGCGAATCGTTAACTTTGGTATCTTGCGTTAAGCAAACCGGGCAGCGCATAAAAAATTATTTTCCCATCTTTTTCCTGATAAAGGCGGGGATGTCCAGCTCCTCCTCTTCCTTGGAGCGGGGAGGCAGGTCAACTTTGTTTATTTCCACGGGTTTAGTTCTTTTGGAAAAAAGATTTTTCATGGCCAATGATTGCTTGTCTTCCATAACTTTATGAACGGCGGAAGCCGGAGCGTAAACCTTTTTCTCTTCCACTGGCATTCTTTCGTTTTCCATTTCCGCCCGAACGTGCGGGCTGAAGCCGGTGGCGATCACGGTGATTTTAATCTCCTCGCCCAAAGATTCGTCGATGATCGCGCCAAAAATAACTTTGGCGTTTTGGTCAATGGAAGAAGTAATCACTTCGGCCGCTTCGTTAACTTCGTGCATGGATAAATCGCTGCCGCCGGCAATGGTGAACAACACGCCTTTGGCGCCTTTAATGGAAAGTTCCAAGAGCGGGCTATCGATGGCGCTGCGGGCCGCTTCCACGGCTCGATTCTCGCCGCTACTTCGGCCAATGCCCATCAAGGCGCTGCCGGCATCCTTCATAATGGCTTTAACATCGGCAAAATCCACATTCACCAAGCCGGGAATGGTAATAATTTCGGAAATGCCCTGCACGCCCTGGTGCAAAACCTCGTCCACAATGGCAAAAGCGTCCAAGAGTGAAGTTTTTTTATCAATAACCTGCAACAAGCGGTCGTTGGGAATGGTAATAATGGTATCCACCTTATCGATTAAGCTGTCCAAACCCCGATCGGCAATGTTCCGCCTTTGGGCGCCCTCAAAACTAAAAGGCTTGGTAACAACGGCAATGGTTAAAGCGCCGGCCTCCCTGGCAATATCGGCCACAATCGGCGCCGCGCCGGTACCGGTGCCGCCGCCCAAACCGCAAGTAATAAATACCATATCCGCTTCATCAATGGCGTTTTTGATGTCTTCCTCGTTTTCTTCAGCGGCTTGCGCCCCCAGCTCCGGATCCATGCCCGCGCCCAAACCCCTGGTAGTAGCCCGGCCGATATGGACTTTTTTAGTGGCATTATTGCTGTTTAAGGCCTGGGCGTCGGTGTTAATGGCCACAAATTCCACCCCTCTGATTTTTGATTTAATCATCCGGTTAATGGCGCTGCCGCCGGATCCGCCCACGCCTAAAACTTTTATTTTGGCAAAGGTTTCCAATTCGGGCTTAATTTCCATGGGTTTAACTTTGGTCATATTGGTAATTTAAAAGGTAAAAGATAATAAGTCAAACTTCCCGCTCTAAGGCAACAGCGATTTAAACCAATCTTTAATTTTATCCACCACCTGATCCACCGAACCCTGAAAGGGCGTAAAGTGCGGTTTGGCGCGTCCGCTTAATCCATGCGTGCCCCATAAGGCCAAACCCAAGGCCGTGGTATAAGCCGGATCGTTAATTTTATCAATGGGATTTTCCTCCAAGCCCAAAGGCAAACCGGCAAAAACCGGCAATTTTAATTTTTCCTTGGCCAGCTCCAGCAAGCCAGGCAGCTTGGCGCCCTCGCCGGTTAAAACCACGCCCGAAGGCAATAAGCCCGAACGATTGATTTTTTTCAATTCCTTATCAACCATGCCTAAAATTTCCTCGGCCCGGGCTTGGATAATTTCGGTAATATTTTTTAAAGGCACCAGGGTGCGCTCGGTTTCGGTAGTGGAAAACTTGGCCAGATCGATTTCATCGCGCTTGGAAACTTTTTTCAAATCGGCGCTGGCCGCTTCCAATTTTATGGCTTCGGCCGTTTCAATGGAAGTTCGGAGTCCGATGGCGATATCGGCCGTAATATGGTTGGAGCCCACGGGCAAAACCGCCGTATGCAAAACATCGCCTTCTTCATAAACAATCAAGCTGGTGGTTTGGGCGCCGAAATTAACCAAAGCCACGCCCAGCTCTTTCTGCTTTTTGGTTAAAGTGCTTTCGGCGGCGGCTAAAATGCCAAAAACCAAATCGGCAATATCCACGCCGGTGCGGTAAACGCATTTGGTTAAATTTTTAATTTGGGAAGACAGGCCGATAATTATCTGCGTGGCCACTTCCAGCCGAACGCCGGTCATGCCGACCGGATCCTTGATGCCGGTTTGGCTATCCACCGTAAAATCCTTGGGAATAACGTGTAAAATTTCGTAATTAGCCGGCGTGGCTACGGCTTGAGCCGCTTCAATAGCCCGCTCCACGTCTTCTTCGGTAATTTCCTTATCGGCCTTGGCCACCGCCACGACGCCGGTGCTGTTTAAAGTTTTAATATGAGTGCCGGAAATGCCCACCACCGCCCGTTCTACCGGCAAGCCGGTCATGCGTTCGGCTTGCTCCAAAACTTCGGAAATGGAAGAAACCAGGTCTTCTATATTGGTAACCATGCCCTTGGCCATGCCTTCGGCCGCCCGTTCGGCCGCGCCGATAATTTGCCAATTGCCGGCGTACGACTGCTGTAAAATTACCGCTCTAATGTTGTTAGAGCCGATATCCAAACCGGTAATGATTTCGGCGTTTGCCATGGAGATATTAAAAAATGATAACTGTTTAAAGTTTATCTAAAATCGATTTTCTTGATTAGCTGCCCTTAATTATAATGAAAAACTGCTAGAAAGGCAAGAAAAAAACTTTTCCACACTTAGAACAAAAAAAGTGTTCACTTGGGTAAGCCAAATTTGATTAAAATTTTATCTCCCAGCTCTTTCATTTTTAAAGCCGCCCCAGCCGTTTGATCGTTATGACCCAAAAGATGCAAAAAGCCGTGAACGAACAGAAACGCCACTTCCCTTTTAACCGAATGCCTGAACTTTTTGGCATTGGCCGCGGCTTGGTAGGGGCAAATAATAATTTCCGCCACGTCATCAAACGATAAAACATCGGTGGCTTTATTTTTAAGGCGATACTTTTGATTGAGCTTTTTAATGGCAGCCGGACTGACCAAAGCGACCGATAAATTATAGTCGGCTTTTACCTTTAGAGTACTCGCCGTAACCCCGGCTAATTTTTCAAAAAGTGCCCGAGTAACCGCAGGCACTTTAACTGCAAAATTTACCTCAACTTTAACCATAATCAGGGGTTAACAAAGATGAAACTCTTTAAAAACAACTGATAGGTGGTATAAAAATTCATTTGCTGCTGGCTGCCGATATCGTAAGCAATGGTGTAAATATTGGAACCAGCGGCCAAATAGGCAATTAAGCCGTCCGGCGACTGGATAGCCGGAAAATCGGCCACGGTGACTTTTTTTAAAGTAGCGGGGTCCGCGGTTTTATTCTGCGCCAAATACCAATTTACCGCCGATAAGCTTAGGGGATTAGCCACCACGCCGACTTTTATAAATTCGCCGGTGGTGGCGGTAAAAATAACTTCGCTGTTATCCGCGCCCAAAGCCCGATACGACCAAGCAGCCGGATAAAACAAGGAGTAATGGTAATTGGGATTTTGGTAAACTTTAATTAAGCCGGAAGCCATTAAACGGGCATTTGGCTTTAAGGGGTCGTAAAGGCCTAAAATTTCCGCCGCATCGGCATAGCCGTCATTATCGGTATCGGCCAGAGCGGGGTTGGTGCGATAGAGATTTTCTTCAATATCGCTTAAACCGTCATTATCGCTATCCAAGCCTTTGCCAGGTACGCTGGAAATGATGGGCGGCGTAGCGGTTGAAGAAATATTGGCATTGGTATTATTATTGTTATTGCCGCCTAAACTTTGCGGCGCAACGCCGATAGGCGTTAAATAATAATTGCCAGCCGGCAGCTTAACAATCCCCCAATTGCCGCCGTTTTCCAAACTAAAAGCAATTTGATAGCTTTGCTGACCCTCGCCCGGCTGATAATTATAAACGGCCGGCGCAGTGCCGGTGGCCGGATTTAAAGGCAGTTCGTTTAAAAATTCACTGACCAAATTATTCAATGAGCTGGGAAATATCTGATAAGTGGCAAAGTATAAATTTAAAGCGCTAGCCAAACCGGCTAGATCGGACAAACGCCGGGCATCGCGGGCCGCGGCCGAATCCAAGTTGATATTGGCGTTCTGATTAAGATTGCCGTTTAAGTTAAGATTATCATTCGTAGTCGTAGCGGCATTGGCATTTAATTGAGTTTGATTGGCTGGCGGCAAAACCACCGCTGCCGGCGCTTGGGAGCGGCCTAAAAACAAAATAACAGTAACAATCACCCCGCCTAAAGCCAAAAAAATCACGATCCCTAAAATGAGCCAATTAACCCGGCCGCGCCCCGGCGCAGCGGAAGAACTCGGCTGTAAAAACTTATCAGGCATGGTATGAATGTCTTCTTCGGGCACCGACTCTTCGTTAAAAGGCAAATCAGCCGCCTGGTTAGGTTGCTGATCATTGCCCGAATTATCGGCTGGATTATTATTTGGCGGAGTAAACATGATAAAAATTAAAAATTTGAAGGCAATAATTTGCCCGTACCGTTAGGGTTATAACCGGCCTTAACTTCGGCGCCGTCCAAATAACCGTCGCTATCAGTATCGGGATTTAAAGGATCGGTTTTATAAACCTTAACCTCTTCCCGATCGGACAAACCGTCGTTATCGCTGTCCGCGCTATTAGGATTAGTGCCTAAGGCCTGTTCTTCAACGTTAGTCAAACCGTCGCCGTCGCTGTCCAAAGCGGTATCGGCTCTTTGGCATGTTGGCGCCAGCTGGCAGCCATGCTCGTCAACTCCGCCGGAAACAATTTTACCGTCAGAACAAAAATCCGGAGCCGTGGGCGCCGGCTGCGGACAAGGAAATTCAACAGTGGTAGTGCCGGCATTGGCATTATCATTAACATTAACATTGGCATTTTGGTTGGCATTACCGGCTAAATTAAGATTAGCCACTTCGCCTTGGTATTTTTGATTAAGCTCGCCGGGAGTTAAAATGTTTAAATTAAGGGTGGGCGCTTTAAGCGTTGAAGAAGCAAAAAATTCACTGTAAGCAAAATAACCGCCGACGCCCAAAACCACCACGGCAATAGCCACGCCGATTCCTAAAAATTTATGGCCGCCTGGGCGCTCTTCCAAATCGTCGGGCAATTTGGACAGCGGTTCAACCGGCCCGATATTTGAGCTGATATCGGCCATTTTCGGCCTTATTTTTAACTCGGGCGGCAAACTGCCGGCTCGGCCAAGCTCGGGCATAACCACCGGTTCAGCCACGGCTGGAGCAGACCCCACGAATTTGGGAGCAGCGGCCGTTTGGTCGGTATCGGCAAAAATATCTTCTGTGCCGGGCAAATCGCGGCCGACTTTGGGGCTTACCGGCGGATTGCCGCTAAAACCAACGCCTGATTGATTATTGGGATTTTGGTCAAACATACGGATAATGTTTAATTTTCCCGAAGGGATCCCTTTGGGAAAAATTTAAAATTACTATTTAATTATATATTAAAATATACAACTTAGCGAGATCTTACTTGTGATGGCCGCCGCCATTAGGACAAGTAACCTTACAACCATTACATTCTGGAGTGTCATTATCATCGCAAACCCAATTGATGGCGCTGCCATCGCACTCTTCGCCATACTGTTCTTCCACCAAACCGTCGCCGCACCAGCCGCCGATATCCCGGCAGCCCGCGCTGCAGGCATACTGATTAGTTTGAGAACTGCCATTGATGTGGCCATTGGAAAAACCATCTTCAGCGCCTTTAACTGAAGCGTCGCATTGCTCGTTAACGCTTAAACGGTAACCGCCGGCCACGGTGTTTAAAATGCCGTCGCCGCAATAGCCGCCGCAACATTGAGCATTGCTTTTGCCATTGCAGTCGTTAGTGACGTCGGTTAAAGGATTAAACCACTGGCATTGATTAGCCGATCCCGCGGCTTGGCAGCTTGAATTAACCGGCGCGTACCAAGGAAAAGCGGCGTTGCATAAATTTTTAGACATGCCCGGTTCGCACAGTTCCCCGCCTTGAACCTGGCCATCGCCGCAATAAGCGCCAAAAACTTCTTTTGT
This sequence comes from Candidatus Komeilibacteria bacterium, assembly GCA_026396575.1. Lineage (GTDB taxonomy): Bacteria > Patescibacteriota > Patescibacteriia > UBA1558 > UBA10009 > JAPLWM01. The sequence continues at coordinate 24,801 of JAPLWM010000005.1, read as the reverse complement.
ACAGCCCTTCACCAAATCGGTACTTAAATTTAAATGCCGATCCAAAGTTTCAGCTGGACGCCAATCGGCCGTAGTTTCCATTTTAGCCGATAAAGAATAATTGCTCGGGCCTAAAGTTTGATAGGAATAAAAATAAGAATCGCCGTCGCAGGCAAAAGATCCCTGGCCGTTGTTGATTTGCGGATTCCAACAGGTTTCTTTGTCATAACCGCAATTGCCGCCGGCCGTGGCTATGGTTACTTCGTCCACGTAAAAATCCGCCGCTCCGCCATAAGAACGGATCCACTGGCCGTTTTCCGGAGTATTAGGCCTGCTCCGGCGATCAGGATTGGTCACTAAGCGGTTCTTTAATAAATACCAGCCCTGGTGGTCGGGCGGACTGATCCACTCATTGCCGTAATCATCGCCCCAGAAAGTTAAATCAACCCGGCCAGAATTGATATAAACCCAGGCGCTCATTTCGTAAGTGGTGCTGGTTTGCAGGCTGATCAGCTGGGAAATGCCGCTATCGGCTCCATTAACGTTAAAATGCAACGATTCGCTGCCAGCCTTGATAAACTGCGGGGTGATGGTATTTTCCACATTATAATTATCATATATTTTCCCAGGTTCTTCCAAATGCCAATTGGCTTGGCCGGCTTCAAAACCGGGATTTAACAGCTGGGGCTCTTGGCACTCAATACAGGCATTGAACTTGTTAATCGGATCATTGGGCAAGCCAATGCCCAAGGCACTGCCCAAACCCTGATTCCAGGAAGGCCATTTGCTGGTAGTCATGCCCGAAATAAAGCTGCCGGCCAGTAATCTGGGATATTGGCCGTTATGGCTGGATTGATAACTGTCCAAGCTTCGGCTCATCCTGTTTAAATCGGCCAGCCGAATAACATCATGCTGCAGCTTGGCTTTAAGCGCCGGATTATCGATATTAACGTTAAACTGCCATTTTTCCATTAACCGCTTTAACAGTTCTTGGGTTTTAGGATCGGCATTTTGGTTATAGGAAAAAAGATAGATATTGGTATAACCCGATTGAATGCGCTGGGCTTTATATTGAGTGTTAACCAAGCGATAATTACCGGCGTTAAAATTATATTGCAGTTGATTTTCCTGGGGCGTTTGATTAACTAAATTGTTAAAATTAACATTGTTATAAAAAGTGTTGGCATTATTATTGCCATTAGCATCGGTATTAACGAAAGTATTACTACTATTATTGACATTAGAGTTGCCGTTGGAATTAGAATTATTGTTATTATTGGTAGAGGAATTAGTGTTGGTGGAACTATTGGTATTTTGATTAAGGTTTAAATTAGGATTGGTATTGGTATTATTATTGGTAGAGGAATTGGTATTAGCGGAAGAATTAGTGTTGGTGGAACTATTGGTATTTTGATTCAAATTAAGGTTAATATTAATAGTGGAGGCCAAAACTTTAGCAATGGCTGAATGGTTGAAATAGCTTAATAATTTATGCCAGAGTTGCCCGAGCCATGACGGGGAAACGCTATTTAACGCCAATTCTTGTGGCACTGCATTAGCCGCCGCCACGTAAGTTGTCCGGCCGTCCTGAATGGCTTGATAGCCGTCAACCGTGGCGGCAATGGGCTGGCCCTTTACCTTGATATTTGATTGATACCATTCGGTGGGCGAAAGATGGGTAAGATTGGAATAAATTCTAATGCCGATAACATCGCCGGTAGTGGGCACGGGCAATAAATATTCTCTCAACAAGGTATCGATTGCCGATCCCCCATTAACATTTCTAACCTCGCGTTGGTTAACCGGCAGAGGCATTTCCAAAGCCGGCAAATCATCGGCTTGCCCGGCAGCCCCGAAATCGCGGCAATAGCTTAAAGAAAAGTTAAAATCCTGGTCAATAAACCGATAATCTGGATTGCGATCGCCAACTGGATTCCAGCGGTTTTCGCAAATATCAACCTTGGCCAAAGCCGAAGCTGCCAAAGCCGGCTGCTGGTACCAATCCGGAAAACCGGCAATAACCGTAATATCGGTCTGGCCGTTTTTATTCTGGGCGCGGGTAACCGCAAAATTATCCCACGGAGTTTGCACCTGGGCAATGGTTTGATCGGCGCTATTCCAGCTCCAAGCCCATTCATAAACTCCGGGAATGGAAATTAAACTCTCGCCCGTGGCGCTAAAGCCGGAGGCGGTAAATTTTTTATCCGCATCATTAATGGAATCAAACTTATTGCCGGAATTATCAGTCGGATTATCAAAGCTGGTGGTAAAAGTCCAGTCCTTTTTATTATTCAAAGGATCGGCCATCAGGGTAACCGTGCTTAATGTGCAAACATCACCCCGGGTTTTAAAAGTATAAACAAAATCGCCTGCGCCGTTTAAATTATTGCCATTAAGCGGCAAGTTATCGGCTTTAACGCCGTCTGCTCCCCCTTTAACCGTAACCTTGATATCGGAAATAGGCGGCAAGGCTTGTTTTAAAACAAACTTCAATTGGCTCATGCCCTGGGAAATATCCCTGGCCCAATCGCCGGCCAACGGGCAAAAATAAGTTTTAGTTAAATCCGCGGCGCTAACCGATTTAATTAAAGAACCGGCCAAGTTGCCCGCCAGCCAATTAACCAGGCGGCCGATTAAAGTTTTAGATAATAACGACTGATTAAAAGAGGACGCTTTGGCGATTATTTCCTCGCAGCCCGGCTTGGCCTCGGTGGAAATATATTGAACTTTTAAAGTACTGGTGGCTATAGTTTGAGGATCAATTACCTGGTCAAAATTAATTTGAATCAAAGCGTTGCGGCAAACATTATCGCCGACCGGCTGGCTGCTTAAAACCTGCGGGCCCTGGGGAACTTTTTTAACTTCTAGCTCGGCGCTGCCGCTGGTTTGATCAATGCCGGCAGCTATTTTAGCCGTCCCTTCGCTTAAACCGGTGGAAATAGCCAAATGGCTATTTCCTTGAACAACGGCCGCATCGGCCACGTCCGAATTCAGCGAATGCCAATTTTGGATTTCATCCGATAAGGGCTGATTGTTTTCCGCCACGGCTGTGGCTTGCCAGCCCTGCTTATCGCCTATGTTAATGGAAGCCGCTGTTGGATAAACTTGGATGGTTTTTACGGCGCAAGCGTTTGCTTGGGTAGTAAATTGCCAGCTGCACGCTCCCCCTGCCCAAGTTAACCCTTGGGCACAGCCGGCTTCGCTTAAAATTTCTCCGCTGGCGGTTTTTACCCCGCCGGCTCCGCCATGGACTTTGATGCCGTAATTTGCTTGGCCGTTAAACCGCCCTTGATTATCAAGCGGCTGCAGATTAACGATATTGCGGTCTTGATTGCTGAATAAATGAGCGGCCACCGAACAGCCGTTGGGGCAATCGGCATTATATTTTAAGATTTCAAAATTTGCCTCGGAAATTGAATCAACGCTTAAAGGCAGATTGAACTGCACTTGCGCCAGCGCATTGGTGCAAACATTGTCTCCGGTTGGCTGATAAGTAATAATCGCTTGCCCTTTAATGGCTCCGGGATCAAAAGGCACGATATCCAGATCGGCTGTGCCGCTTTTTTGCTGGCCTAAAATAGTGGCAGCCGCGGTAATTTGCGCCGTCTGACTGGTAAGATGCTTGGCCTCCAACCAACTGGAACTAACTTTGGAAGTTTGATCAATAGCCGCATTGCTCTGGTCCGAAGAGCTCCATGTCCAATTGAAATTACCGGGGCAAACATTGCAATTTTCTCCGTTTAAACCGGCTGATTGATATCGTAATCTTTGGCCGAGCATTAATGGATTATCGGCGGCAACGGTGCGCTCGGCCGGATTAACCTGAACCCGGGAAATAACACAGCGGTTATTATCGGCTCTGGTTTTAAATTGCCAGCTGTAAGGGCCGTTCATGGGTAAATTTTCCACGGCGCTTCTTAAATCCTGCAAAGTTATTTGATACCAGGTATTTTGGCTTAAAGGGCTGGCTAAGGTTAAGGTAAAAAATTGCTGGTTAGCGCCGGCCTCGCCAAAAGTAAAATTGCCGTTTAAATTTACGGCCTGGCAAGCGGCGGGCTGATCAGCTTGGCCGCAGGCTTTAATAACCGCGGTTTGGCCAAGCTGGAATAATTCCTGTTTCATCGTTGTATTAAAAGTGACGGAGATTACGGCATCGCTAAAATTATTCTGGCTGTTTTTTAAAGGCGAAGGCGAAGCCATGGCCGCTTGGCAGCTGCCGTTTTCCACCACTTGTGGTACCAAGCAATTGGCACAGGTAGTGAATTGCCACTGGTAATAATCGCTTACTTGATTATGGCCGGGCGCCTGGCCGCCGGTGACAGCAAAATCCAAAGCATTGCTTATGGCCTCTCCTTTTTTAACTGTCATTGGTCCGGAAACGGCGCCCTCGGGCACAGCCACGCCGGTAAAATGCTTGCCTTCATTATCGGGCGATGCTTGGATGCGCAAATTCCCTAAATAAAGATTGGCATTGGTAAAATATTCGCCGGCCACATCAAAAGTTGAACCAATGGCGCCTTCTTGCGGATGCAAACTGCATAAGCCGGGCGTTAAAGCGGCGTTTTCCTGAAAATTAAAATTACCGGCCGAAACAGCGGTCTGGCCGTTTTGATTAACAACGGTAATGGGCCCGGTAATGCTGCCAGCCGGCACTTTTACGATAATCCTGGTATCGTTCCAAAAACCGTTATCAGCCAAGCATTCGGCCGGAAAATCAAAGCTGCCTAAAACATCGGTGGAAAATTTAACCCGGCTCTGGTTGGCTTGATAGCTGCCAAAACCATGGCCGTAAATATAAACATATTGGCCCACCGGCCCGCTCTTGGGACTAAAATCCGAAATCGCCATTTGCTGATTAGCCGAAGGCAAAACCTTGAAATTTAAAGCGTTGCTGTCCTGGCCGTTAACTTTAATTCTAACCAAAGTTTGGCCAGCCGTTAAATTAGGCACCTTGGAATTGGCTATTTCCCGATTAGCAACGCTTAACCAAGTTTGATTAGTGGCGGAAATGGCGTTTTGCGGCGAACCAAAGTAAACATCTCGAGTGGCGTTTTGATCGCCGAATCTTTTGCCGATAATGCCAAAACCTTGATCCTGCCCGCCTTCACGCGGGAACATAAAGCAAATAGCCGGACGGGAAACGTCGTTAACCAAAAAATCGGTAAAATTACTGGCCAATGACTGGGCGGTAATAACCTGGGCCTGCCGGTTGCCCTGTTCCAAGCCAGCGGGCAGTTCAATAACAATCTGGTCATCCTGCCAGGTGCCTTGGCAATTATTAAGCTCAGCCACCACGGCGGCCTCGCGCCCGCCTACCTTTACAGTACCCTTAATAGCGCCAAAATGCTGGCCAAAAATGGTTACCCAATTGCCTGGCGCGGCATTGTCCGGGCTCATTTCCCTAATTTGCGGCAAGTCGGCGCAGCGGCAGCTTTGATTATCGCAAACGCCCGAAGCGCAAGCCTGATTATTCGGCTGCTGGCATTGCTCGGCCACAACATTGCCGCAGAGTTCGCCGCCGCAAGCGCCACATTCGCCGCCGCAATCAATATTCGTTTCGCCTAAATTATTATCCAACTGGCCGTTAAAGCAATGGGCCGGCCTGATGACCACGCTTACCGTGTCTAAAGCGGATTCCCTGAAAGCAATGTCATAAGCGCGGGCGGAAAGCTCAAAAGTTTGCGGTTGCAAATCAACAGTCGGCCAGCTGGCAGACGCGGAAAATTCCAGCGGCGGCGCGCCTTGTGGAATAGCGGAATCCAAGAGCCGGCCGGCCACGTAAAAATCCACGCCGGTTATGCCGCCGTCATCGGTGGCGGCAGCCAATAATTGATACAATTCATCAATTGATAAAACCAAACCGTTCCGCAAGGCCAAGTGATCACCGGCCCGATTAATGGCTTCAACCAAATGAACCCGCGGATTTTCCAAATCAAGATTAGGCCCAACGATAAATTGGCCCTGGCAGCTGTTATCCTGGCAAGTAACCGCCAAGCCGCCAACGCTTTTTAAGGAAGTTGCCGGGTCGGAAACAACGGTCACGCGATAACTGTTTAAATTATTGTTATCGGCGTCGTAGGCAAAACAATGCAAGTCCCGGTGCGGCTCCGGACAATTATCCGCCGGCGTAAAGATCACCCTTCTCTGATTATTGGGAGCAATGGCAAAAACGCCCTGGACACTTTGATATTGGCCGTTAGCATCGGGCCTTTCCACTAAAATCCCCTGCTGATTGGTTAAAGTCCCGTCCTGATTGATTAATTCTTGATTGATTTCCTTATTAAAAGAAACCTGAACCACCACATTCCTGATTCTTAGTTGGCCGCTCGGCTGAATGCCGGTCACTCTGAAAATATTTTGTTCAAAGCCGCCGCCTCCCCCGCCGCCGTTTTCATTGACATTGACATTGACGTTGCCGCCGGTAGCGCCGCCAAACTTACTTACCACAAACATCACAATGCCATAAGCGGATAAAATAATAACCAAGCCGATAACGGCGTTGATTAAAATCTTTTTGGCTTTTTCAATTTTTTCGGCTTCGCCGGCCGCCGTCATCCAGGTAAAACCGCCATATAAAATTAAGCTGACGGCAATCAAACCCAAAAAGCCCAAAAAGATCCTAACGATTAAAGTTATCAAATCCTTTAAATCCCTGGTGCCCAAACCGGTGGAACCGGCGTTTTCCAAGCCTAAAGACGCTTGAGCGGAAACAAATTGGGGAACTATTAAAATACCCAAAGCCAAAACCAACAAGGCTAGGAAAATGATTTTTGTTTTAGGCTTTAAATTCATAACTAACTTCTATTGACAGTTCGGACTAACTTGCCCGGCCGTGCAAGGACCGCGAGAAGGCTTAAAGCAATTTTGGTATAAATCCTGAATCCCGGCGGTCAGGCGCGGATTATAAACCGTCAAAGGATCCAAATAAGGCGCGTAGGTTCTTAAAATCGCGGCAGTGCCTTCGCCGGCATTTTCTTTGGCAATGCTAAAGCCGCCAACCGGATAGCAGCTTAAATCTTCAGGAAAGTCGTCGCCATTGCACTCAAATTTGAAAACCTTAAAATTATCGCTGGATAAAGTTTCGCTCCTGATTAATTTATTAAAATCGGCTTTAATTTGCGAATTTTTAGGCACCAAGGCAGAACCCTGAACCGGCTCAATGTTGGAAATCCGGGGCGGCGTTAAATCCAGCCGATTATTGGTGCTAAAACTCCACCAATAATTATCATTATTCTCGGCAACAAATTGATCCTGATCATCGGCCGGCCGGCCGTCGGCTTGGCCATTGCTGGCCGCACCGTTTAAGCCGCCGCCATCCAAAGAATTGCCGGCGGCATCGGTTAAGCCGGAAAAAATATCCAGGGTTTCTTTGGTTTGGGCGGAAACGATGGCGGCTTTGGCCAAGGCGGCCAGCTGGGCGCTGGGGGGCAGGCAATACGGCACTTCGCCGCAGGAATTAACGCGCTGGCCTTCAGGCAAGGGGCAAGGCGAATCGGTAACAAATTCCACTGTCCTGAATTGGTTGCTAATGCCAAAATTGCCGCTTAAAAACTTGGTTTGATTATTTTCCGGATAACGAAAATTGATGTTCTTAAAGCTCTCGCCGGTTAACTGGTTATCCTGGCTAACCATAGCCTGCCCGGTGGCGCCGATAACGTTCATGGCTTCGCTGAAATTTATTTGCACCACGGCGTTTCTAAAAACCGTTTGGCCGCTCGCGGGCACGACGCTGATTATTTTCGGCGGAGTAACGTCGGTAATATTGGAAACCTGGAAAGACCAGGTATAGCCGCCAGCCATAAAAGCCGGCTGGCCGCCCGCTTTGGCAATTTGGTCCGTTAAATTAACGGAATAATCGGTATAGCCGCCGGCATTGCCCAAGAGCGGCTCCGGATTAAATACAAAACTTTTGCGGTTGTTGGTCATTACCACCACCTGATTGGCCGCTAAAACATTGTTATTATCCGAACGATTGATAATCCTGACGGTAGGCTGGTTATGGGCTGTTTTTAAAAATCCGCAATCGCCTTGGGGCAAACCCTGGCAAACTGCCGGCAGATTGGCCGTATCAATAATGCTGCTGGTAGCCATTTCCTCTTTAAAAGTTACCATAATCAAAGTATTGCGCGGCACTTCTCCGGCGCCCGGTTCTGGATAAACTTCCTTTAAAACCCCGGCGCCTAAAGCGCCCCAGCCCTGTTCATAACCGCCCTGATTCCCGCCCGGACCATTAAGCGGTTGTTCGGTAGCGGCGCCAAAACGGCTTACCACAAACATCACAATGCCGTAAGCGGATAAAATAATAGCCAAGCCGATGGCGGCATTAATAATGATTTTTTTAGCTTTTTCAATTTTTTCCGCTTCGCCACCTGCCGTCATCCAAATAAAACCGCCGTATAAAATAACAATGACCGCGACAATGCCCAAAAAGCCCAAAACAATATTAACGATCTGAACGATTAAATCCTTTAAATCCCTGGTGCCCAAGCCGGTGGAACCGGTAATTTCCAAACCCAGAGAAGCTTGCGCCGAAGCCAGTTGGGGCAGAAAAACAAAAACAGCTGCTAGGGCCATAAAAACGGCCAGGGCAACAGCTGTCTTTTTAGAAAAAAAGTTGAAAGAAAACGGCATGGATTTTTCTTTTGTATTTTTTGTTTAAACCAATCTGGCTTTAACCAAACCGGACAAACGGGCGCCATCGGCTTGGCCCTTTAACTCCGCGGCAACTAACTTCATTACTTGGCCAAAATCAGCCGGGCTGAAATTATTTTCCTTGATAGTTTTTTCAATAACCTTGTTTATTTCTTCAGCGGTAAGTTCCGGCGGCAAATAAACCGTTAAGTAAGCCAGTTCGGCCGTTTCTTTGGCCGCCAAATCCTCTCTGGCGCCGGCCTTAAAATTGTCTATCGATTCTTTTCTTTTTTTAACTTCGCGGCGCAGCACCTTTAACTCGTCTTCTTCCGTTAACTCGCCTCTTTTGGCAATTTGAGCATCTTTCAAGGCCGCCTTTAATAAACGCAAAGCGGCTAACTTTACTTCTGCCCTGCCTTTCATGGCTAAAACAACATCCGCTTCAATTAAGCTTGATAATTTGGCCATTTAAAAAACGTTTATTTACGCTTATTGCCGGATCGGCGATTATTATCCAAAATATCGTCCAATTTGCCGATCTTCCGCAAATATTCACGCTGTTTTTTGATTTCTTCTCTTCTTAAGGCCTTGGCTTTTTGAGCTCTTTTGCTGATCGGCTTTTGATAAAATCTGATTTTTTTCGCCTGAATTATCTTGCCGCTTTGGATGGTTTTTCTGGTAAACCTTCTGATTAAAGACTCAAAACTCTCATTATCCTTCTTTTTTACCTCTAACACTGCCTTTTCACCTTCCTTTCTTTAAGATTTTAGGCCTAACAACGCAGGCCAATGATTAAAAAATAAACTGCTATATCTTAATATAGTAAAACATATTTTATGCACAAAGTCAAATTCAAAATTATTTGACATTGGATTTCTCCAAGCGCTTTTTAACTTCGGCCACCACCTTGGTAAAATCAACCACTTCCTGAATGCCGTTTTCCATATCCCTGATCATAATAGTGCCATCCACGATTTCTTTCTGGCCCAAAATTAAAGTGAACTTAACCTTTTGCTTGTCGGCATTTTCCAGCTGGACCTTAAGCCCGCTTTTGGAAAGGTTCTCCGAAACAGCCAAGCCGGCTTCTTTTAATTCTTCAAATAAAACCAGGGCTTTTTTTCTGGCTTCGCTGCCCAGCTGGGCCAAGAAGATTTCCGGCTTTTCCCGTTCCGGCACTTTAATATCCTTTTCCTTCATTTGGGCGATCAAACGTTCCACGCCACCGGCAAAACCCACGGCCGGCGTAGGATTGCCGCCCAATAATTCAACCAAGCCGTCATAACGGCCGCCGCCGCCCAAGGCGCTTTGCCTGCCAGCCGAATCAGTGAGCCTGCCAGCTTCACCTCCGGCTTCTCGAGGCGAGTTCTCCTCTTCTTCGGCCGTCCAAATTTCAAAAGTGGTCCGGCCGTAATAATCCAAACCCCTCACAATGGTGGGGTTTAAAGCGTAAGGAATGCCCAGATCATCCAAATATTCAAAAAGGAGCATAAAATGATTGCGGCAATCCTCGCATAAAAAATCAATCTGCTGGGGAGCGTCGGCAATAATCGGCAGGTCTTCTTTTTCTTTGGAATCCAAAATTCTTAAAGGATTTTTAAGCAAGCGATGCTGGGAAAGCTCGCTTAAGCGGTTTTTATGCTTTTTAAAATAATCCTTGAGTTCGTTTTCGTAATCCGGACGGCAACCGGGGCAGCCGATGCTGTTGATTTGAATATTAACGGGTAAATTCAAGCTTTGATAAATTTTATAGGCAACCAAAATTACCTGGGCATCAACAATCGGGTCGGCTTCGCCTAAAATTTCAAAGCCGAATTGCCAGTGCTGGCGATAGCGCCCGGTTTGCGGCTTATCGTGCCTGAACATCGGCCCGAAATAAAATAATTTAACGGGCTGGGGCAAGTTATGCATGCCGTGTTCAACGTAAGCACGAGCTAGACCGGCCGTGCCTTCGGGCCGCAAGGCCAAATGGTCGCCGCCCTGATCCACGAAAGCGTACATTTCTTTTTCCACGATATCGGTAACCTGGCCGATGCCCCTAACGAACAAATCTGCCGCTTCCACCAGGGGCGTATCCAAACGGCTGAATCCGTAAGTTTTGGCGATTTTATTGATTAAATCGCGCAAAAAATCCCAATAGCGCTGCTCTTCAGGCAAAATATCGCGCATGCCCTTAACCAGCTGAAAGGCCTTTTTCTTTTTTACTTCTTTTTTTTGTTGCATAATTAAAAATTATAGTTCGGTGACTTAAAAACCGTAAATTCGTTGAAAGGAAAAGCGCGCAGCATGGCCCGGCCCCTAATATGGTCAAAAGCGATCGGGCCCAATCTGCGGGAATCCAAACTGTTATTGCGGTTATCGCCCATCACGAAATATTCCTTGCCTTTAAGCGTAACCTTGACTTCTTCGTTAGCCAAACTGTCCGCTAAATAAAGTTTTTCGTCCAACAGCTGGCCCTGGGGAAATTCGGTATTATAAATATAAATTTTACCGTTTTTAAATTCCACGGTTTCGCCGGGCAAGCCGATGATTCTTTTAATATAATAAGTTTTAGGATCCTGCGGCGGATGAAAAATAATTACCTCGCCCCGGACCGGTTCGCTAAAACGATAGCTGATTTCATCAACGATCAAATATTCGCCGTTATGGAAATTGGGCACCATGGAATCGCCTTCCACTATAAACGGCTGGATAACGTACAAGCGGATGGGGACGATAATAATTAAGGAGATAACCACGATTTTTAAAATCTCCCAAAAATATTCCTTAAACTTCTGCCAAGGCGAAGGCTGCTCGGGCACTTCTTCCAAAACCGCCTGTTCCGGTTCAACTTCTGTTTTTTCTTCTTTTTTATCCCTTAAATCAAGAATATTGTTCATAAAAACGGTTAAAAATATTATTTTCACTTTAACAGAAAACCAAAGTAAAAGCAAAGATGTTTAAAAAATTATTACTCAAGCTTTCCAACTACATAATCAAATTCACCCTGCCAATTACGCCCTGAACAGCTCCAACCGGGGCTTGCCGGATAAGGATTGCCGCTGGTTTCCATATCTCTGACTCCTAAAACGTAGAAAGCGGCGCTTGAAGAATAGCAACTATAAGTTCCGGCGCCATAGCGGTAATAGGCATAATTTCCACAACTGTCGTTGATGGCGGGATCCAGCAGGTGCGCTGGTAAAAAATGATTTGCCACTAATGGCGTAATAAAAGTGCCGTTTCCCGATGAATCCCAACCGCCGCAGCCGGCAAAATCCGAATCGGGAAATCTGCCGAAAGAATCGTAATAAAGCTCCAGCGCAATTTGCATTTGATGCATGTCGGATAATCTTTTCCCGTCTCTGGCCCTGGCTTTGGCAAAATTTAAACTAACCGCGGCTAAAGTGGAAAGCAAACCGATAATGGCAATTACCACTAATAATTCAATTAATGTAAAACCCTTGGTTTTTGTTTTATTATTCATAAAAATCAAAATACGGCAGGCAATATTTTTATGTCTTTCGGGCTACCGGCCGTTCCTCCTCCGTTAAAAATCAAAAACAGCGAAACGATAACCGCCAACAGTATAAATCCGATTAAAACATGATTCGCCTGCCTTTTATTTTTAATTAATCCGCCGGAATACTTTATAACCAGCTGGATGATTTTTGAAGTTCCGGGCTGAAATATTCGGCCGGGCATCTGCTGTTCATCCTTAAATTTTAGGCCGGCGCCGGAATTATCGCGCCTACCGCTTAGATCGATTACTTCTTTATTGTTTTCAGCTTGATCCATAAATTAAAATTAAACCTGTAAATTTAATTTGCCCGCTGTGGTGGGCAATGCAGGAATCGAACCTGCGACCTCTGCAATGTGAATGCAGCGCTCTAACCAGCTGAGCTAATTGCCCATCTAACCCCGTATTTTCCGCAAAATTATGCTAATTATAACAGCTAAAAAACATAAAATCAAGCGCGCCTTTAGGAGTTATTCGCTCGGCAAAAATCATTTAGAATAAGGTGTTTTCCATATCAAGGCTGTCGTTTTAGACGGCAGACCTGGCATTAGAGCGGTCTTTAACGGCCTGCCAGCGCAAATGTGCCAGTTCCACCAGAGACAGATCATTAGGAGATATTTGACGGCCAGGCCGATAATAAATTATCTAATGTTTTTGGAAATGATTGAATTAAGCTTCATCTCTTCCTATCTCCCAGTTGATCAAAAAATAATAATGTTAAGCAAAGCCATCACCCGCCTTGATGTTTTAAAGCTCTTTTTACAAATTGCCTGGGAAAATAAATTAATCCCCGCTGAAAAATACCTTGAACTGTCGTCTAAACTGCAAGAAATAGGCCGCATGCTGGGCGGTTGGAAAAAAGGCCTGTTAAGCAAAACTCCCGCTCGTTAAAAGCGGGAGAAAAACAACAGTTGCCGGAAAAGACCCGGTGGCCGGCATTCCACCTGTTCGGGTTCTTCACCGAGTTGGCGTTGACGTTCCAGCCGTTGTTATTCCAGTTGACGTTAACCGCCAGCAAAACGCCGCCAGTATCGCGCTAAAAACCATCCAGGCCACTGCCCTTTGAATGCTCAAATGGACTGTATCTGATTTGGGACCTAAAAGTCCGCCAATTTTAAGCGCCAATTCTTGTCTTTTTTAAAAGAAAAATTTTAAACGCTCTCGTGTAAGGCGTGCCCGACGCGAATCTGATTTAAAATTTTCTAAAACCATGGCGGAAAAGCCGTAGCCGTTCCGCAGAAAATGATTTCGTAAATATTATAGCAAAAAACTTTGAGATAAAAAAGCGACCCTCTGACAATCTCTCGCGAAACTGTCAGAGGGTCTGGGTATCCAAGGGACAAAGAACTGGAAGTTCTATGCCGCCAAAGATACTGAATTGCCGGAAAAGACCCGGAAGCCGGCACTCCACCAGTGCGGGTACTCCACCGAGTCGGCGCTGGCACGCCAGCCGAAGTAATCCCAGCGGACGCGAACCGCCAGCAAAACGCCGCCTACGCGAATATAGAAAATATTCGCTCCGTCGGTTGTTAAAAGCTTGCCCTTTCCACCGTTCTTCTGGAGTTTCAGCGACTCCCAAATCGCGGCGAAAAATGTTTCAACCGTTGCTTCACCGCTGAGTTCAACGATGATTGGCTCGTCATCTTCCGGACGAAGGAGTTTGTAGTAGCGAAGTTCAATCGCCTCTTTGATCGGCTCCTCTACCACGCCGCCACACAAGGTCTGAAAATTTTCCCAGATGATTGAGATAGCGACGCCGTCGGCGTTGCCCTTCTTGAAATGGTCGGCAACCACGAATGGCTCGGTCGTTTTCGGAATAGAAACGGTGCCGAGAAGCTTGAGTAACGGTTGCAGTTGAATTGGCTCGACCGCTTTCCTGTTGGCATTGGCGATCAGTTCAGCGACCCGATCCAAAGTCTCCTCTCCTTCCGGAGTGTTCAGTCGGATAATGTCTTCGTCCGTACCGCCATGCTTGGCGACACCCCTGACTAAACTAATCCAAATACTGGACATATGTCCAGAAGCAGCGACAATCGCCGATGTATTCGGCTTTCCCATTTTGACCTCTTTAAAAAATATCCGCTCCTCACGTTTCCACCCTAGGACCTAGGAAACGCCCCAAACGGAATGTTGCCGTGAACTAACCATTAGCCACGGTTTTTAACCTAATTTTTAATAAATCCACCTTCGTCCAGCTTCGCGGGACTTCGGAGGACAAGTAAGCTAAAAACCGTGGCTAATATTAAACAAAATAATAACAAAGAACAATTTAATAAATCAATATACCATATCTATTGATTTTTGTCAATATTTACAAAGGAAGTTGATTTTGTTAATATTCAAACATAATCACCACGGCAGGAGGTTTATAAGGGATAGTCCTTATACAATTGCCTGCCTTAACAAAGCCGCCTTTACGGGCGGTTTTGTTTATACTCTATCTTATTTTTTAAAGTATTCATAAAATCTATTTTATTGGGAGCGAATCTTTTAAGTAAGCCCGAATATTTGCGCACATCTGGCACCAATAGTTTTAGTAATTTATTATTCCTGTTTAAATAACGGATTAAGCAATAAAAATCACCGTCGCCGGTAATAATAATTGCTTGATTAAAATTCCAATATTCTATCATGGTCTGTAAAACCAATTCAGCGTCAATATTGCCTTTAATATAGCCAGCTTGTTCGCCTAAAACCGGTTTAAATATTAAAATATAGCCGCTTTGCCTTAAATGATTATATAGATTTTTATATTTAGGCAAATAACCGATAAACAAAAAAGCTTTGGTTATTTTATATTTATCCCACAGATATTTTCGAAAACGCTTAAAATCCAATTTCCAGCCCAGGGATCGTATTGATAAATTAAGATTCTGACTGTCAATAAAAACATAATTATTGCTTAAATTTTGCATAAATAAAACAGGGTTAATGTGCTTTTGACCCCGTTACTTCCCGTATCTTAAACAATATCCGCTGGCCTGTCAACTAAAATTTTATTCAAAATAATAGAATTGACTGTTAGCCCTATTTTTATTATAATTGGTTCATCATGTCTCCTTTGGACGGCTTAAAAAGAATCAATCGCGATAAAATTTACCGACCGCAAAATCGGATTAATTTTTTAATCCATCGTGAACCGGAACAAACAAACGCTCCCGCGCCGGTTGATCGGATAAGGCCGGAAACCCTGGAACGGCCCCGGCTTAAAAAACATTTGATTATCAAAATTGTTTTAATCAGCTTGTTTATTTTGCTTATTTCCGGCACCATGTACCTTTCGGAAAGATTATTCTCGCCCAGCGGCAGCGGCTTAACCGGCCTTAACCGCTTTAATCCTTTTATCCAATTGGCCGGTTTTTTAGCGGGCGATGACCGCCGCGTGGCCGGCGAGTTTACCGACCGCGTGAATATTCTGGCTTTGGGCATCGGCGGCGAGGGCCACGACGGCCCCTACTTAACCGACACGATTATCGTCATCAGCATTAAACCCTCCACCGGCGAAGTGGGCCTGCTCTCCATTCCCCGCGATATGGCGGTTAAGTATACCGACGGGCAGTGGCATAAAATCAATGAAATTTATTCTTTGGGCAGAGCCGCTGGCAACCAAGGCGCCGTTGCTATTACCAAAACCGTTGAAGACACTTTAAAAATCCCCATCCATTACTCTGCCCTCTTAACCTTTGACGGCTTCAGCAAATTCATCGATGAAATCGGCGGCATTACCATTGATGTGCCCAACGCCTTTGCCGACAACACCTATCCGACCGATGATTATAAAGTGCAAACCGTCAGCTTTAAAAAAGGTATGCAATTAATGGACGGCCCCACTGCTTTAATTTACGCCCGCAGCCGGCACGGCAACAATTTTGAAGGTTCGGATTTTGCCCGCAGCCGCAGGCAGCAGCTGATTTTGCAGGCAGTGAAAGATAAATTGTTTACATTTTCCACTCTGCTTTCTCCTCAAAAAATTACCGCCACCATGAACCTTTTGGGCAAATCGGTAGAAACCGACATGTCCATCTGGCAAGGCTTAAAAATTACCCAGATGGTTAAAAACACCGACGAGAGTAAAATTTACCGCCTGGTTTTGGACGACGGTCCCGACAGTTTACTGGAACCCGGCGTAACCGCGGAAGGTGCCTGGATTTTACAGCCAAAAGAAGGTAATTTTAACACGCTGGCCAGGCAAATGAACGATATTTTCAATACCGGCAAAATTATCAGCGAAGGAGCGAAAATTGAAATTCAAAACGGCACGCCCGTGGGTGGCCTGGCTTATTGGAGCGCCGTCCATTTGGAAAAACTGGGCTATAAAATTATCAGATTCAGAAACGCCGCCACCCAGGATTACCAGCGAACGGTTATTTACGATTTAACCGACGGGCAAAAAAACGATACTTTAAAATGGCTGAAAAATGAAACCGGGGCCTATTTGGCCCGCCCGGTGCCAGATTATTTGCTTAAAGAATATGCCGCCACTACAGCCGCTGCCAGTACGGTTAAGGAAAAACCGGACCTGATTGTTATTTTAGGCGCGGATTTTGCCCAAACCTTCAAACTGCCGGAACTGAAAGAAACAGCGCCGACTTCCACCGGCCAGTTCACGGCCACCTCCGCTTTAAACATTGCCAGTTCAACCTTAAAAGTAATCAAATGACCAAACAAATAAAAGTTGCCATTGTCGGCCGGGCCAACACCGGCAAATCCACTCTCTTTAACCGCTTAACCGAGGAGAAGAAAGCGATTGTTTCCAATATTCCCGGCACTACCCGCGACCGTAATTACGGCCAAGTGCTATGGCGCGGCGAAACTTTTATTTTAATCGATACCGGCGGGGTGGACTTGGTCCATGAAAAAGAGCTGGAGAAAGAAGTGGTTAAACAGGCGCATTTTGCCATCAGCGAAGCCGACGTAATTTTATTCATGGTGGACGCCAAGCTGGGCGTAACCGCCCAGGATAAAACCGTAGCCAATATTTTAAGAAAGCAAACAAAGCCAGTTTTAGTGGTGGCCAATAAAGCGGACAATGCCGGCCTAAAAAAACAGCTGGCCGATTTTTACCAGTTCGGCTTGGGCGAGGCCTTTGCCGTTTCCGCTATTTCCGGCAGCGGCACCGGCGATCTGCTGGACGAAGTTTATAAAATTTTCAAAACCTTAAAAAGGAAAGGCAAAAGCAAAATTGCCGAAACGATCAAACCGATTAAAATCGCCATCATCGGCAAACCAAACGTGGGCAAGTCTTCTTTGGTTAACGCCATTTTGGGCGAAGAACGGGTAATTGTCAGCCCCATGCCCTATACCACCCGCGATTCGCAGGATATCTATTTGAATTACCGCGGCCAGCCCTACATTTTAATAGATACCGCCGGCATCAGAAGGCAGGGGCACATCCAGAATAAATTGGAAAAATCCAGCGTGGCCCAGGCTTTAAGCCGCATTGCCAAGGCCGATGTGACGGTGCTGGTAACGGACGCTGCCGAAAAATTAAGCAAGCAGGATGCCCATTTGGCCGATGTAATTTTAAGTTCCCAGGCCAGCTTGATAATTTTAGCCAACAAATGGGATTTGATCGGCGATAAAACCGACGAAACCATCAATAAGTTTACCAAATACTACAAACGCTTCTTCCCTTTTCTAAGCTTTGCTCCGGTTATTTTTATTTCGGCTCTGGAAAAACAGCGGGTTAATAAAGTTTTGGAAACGGCTAAAACCGCCTATGAGGAACGCTTCAGGGAAATTACCGATAATGCCATGGATAAGTTTTTAAAGAAACTCTTAGCTACCCAGCCGCCGGCCAGGGGCAAGGGCACCAAGCAGCCCCGCATTTACGGCTTAAAGCAAACCGGCACCAATCCCCCGTGTTTTGAAATTCTCAAGGACTTCCAATCGGACCTGCATTTTTCCTATTTTCGCTTTATTGAAAACCGCTTGCGTGAGCATTTTGGTTTTTTCGGCACACCGATTATAATTAAGGTGCGCAAACTTGGCATCTAAATATATGAAGCTGATCGTGGGCTTAGGCAATCCCGGTAAAGAATACGAAAAAACCCGCCATAACACGGGCTGGCTGGTTTTGGATTCTTTAGTCAGGCAAGAACAATGGGCGGAAAATAAGAAAGCCAAACTGCTATATTTAAAAACCCAACTTAACGAAATGGCGGTTGAATTGATTAAACCCTTAACTTTCATGAATAACTCCGGTGAAGCCGCGGCTTATGCCGCCAAAAACCATCAAGCAAAACCCGAAGATATTTTTGTAGTTTACGATGATTTGGATTTGCCTTTGGGAAAAATAAGAATCGGCCAATTTGAATCAGCCGGCGGACATAATGGCATTAAATCAATTATAGAACACTTAAAAACCAAAAAATTTATAAGAGTTCGGATTGGCATTGGCAACGGCAACTCTGCCAAGCAACCGGCCGAAAAATTCGTTCTGCAAAAATTTGGACTAACAGAAAAGAATAAAATCAAAGAAGCAATCAATACGGCGGCTGAAGCCATAAAAATGCTCATGGCTGAACCGCTGGAAAAAGTGATGAATAAATACAATTAATTTTGCCTAAAATACTACCTGCCAGCGTAAGAAACCGGCCTACAAGAGGCGGAACCTTAGCTTGGTGGCTACCGGCCGGAAGTTAGGAGGGCAACCCCGGCCTACGAGCCGCTGGCAAGCAGAACTTTAAGTAAAACCCCATATTTTTCAACGATACCCTATCTTAACAAAAGACAAGATTTGCTGTCAAGAAGGGGGTAAATTGCTTGACAAAATTACCCCATATACTAAGCTGATGCCATATGAAAAGCGATTTAACGGATAAATACCTGGTTTCTTTAAATTGGCTGAACAGCATCGGGCCGGCCACCTTAAAAAAACTGATTAAAAAATTAAACTCCCCTGAAGCCGTGTTTAAGGCCTCTTTTTTTGATTTAAGAAAGGCCGGCCTGGAAGAAAAAATAATCCATAATTTTATAGCGGAACGGCAAAAAATCGATCCTGACAAAATTATCGCCTATTTGGCCAAAGAAAATATCCAAGTTATCACTTTAACCGATAAAAATTACCCAATGCTGTTAAAAGAAATTTATGCTCCACCCTTGGCCCTATATTATCGTGGTAATGCCAAACTTTTCAATTGGCAACTTAATTTAGCGGTAGTTGGTTCCAGAAAAATATCCACTTACAGCCAAATGGTTATGCCAAAACTATTAAATCCGGTTATAACGCGCGGAGTTAACATTATTTCCGGTTGTGCTTTGGGCGTAGACACGCTGGCCCATCAATTGGCTCTAGCCAATAATGGGCAAACAATTGCCGTAATTGGCTCCGGTTTAAACTGGAACTGTTTTTATCCGCAAAGCAACGTTAACTTGGCGCAAGAAATAATTGCCAAAGGCGGCTTGATTATTTCCGAATATCCCCCGCACCTTAAAGCTCAAACTTTCCATTTTCCTTTGCGCAATCGGATTATCGCCGGCCTGGCCAATGCTGTGTTAATTATGGAAGCCGCCCAAAAATCCGGCGCTTTGCTTACGGCCGCTTATGCTTTGGAACAAAACCGCGAAGTTTTAGCCGTGCCGCAAAACATCAATGCCTTAAATGCCGCGGGTGTTGATAATTTAATCAAAAACGGCGCTAAAGTTATAACTTCAAGCAATGATATTTTGGAAATTTTCGGGCTGGAGCCGGGGCAAATGGAAATAGAACTAAAACTGCCAAACTTATCGGCCGAAGAAATAATGATTTACAAACTGCTTAGCAGTGAACCCCAACACATTGACAAAATAGCTGAAAACGCTACCCTGGATACAGCGATTATCAACGCCAGTTTAATGCAGCTGGAGCTTAAAGGCCTAGTAAAAAACCTCGGCAACCAATGTTATCTTAAATTATGAGTTTTAATAAATACCAACAAGCGGTAAAATTCCTGGAATCGCTGTTAAATCTGCCGATTCAGGACTATTTGCTAAACGCCAAGGACCGCTCCGTTTATTTGGAACGGCTGCGTTATTTTTTAAATTTACTGGGCAATCCACATTTGGGCTTTAAATATATCCATATTACGGGCACTTCCGGCAAAGGCACGACCGTTAATGTAATCCAAGAAATTTTAACCGCCGCGGGCAATAAAACCGGCGCTTATTTTTCCCCGCATCCCACCACCTCCATTGAACGGATTAAAGTGAACAGCCGATATATTGCCCCAGCCGAATTTGCCGCTTTAATGGAAAAAATCAAACCGGCCCTTGCCCGGTGCGCTAAAACCTCGCCCTTGGGATTGCCTTCTTATTTTGAAACTTTTTTGGCCCTGGCTTTTTTGTATTTTAAGCAAAAAAAATGCCAATACGTGGTGCTGGAAGCTGGTTTGGGCGGCACCCACGACGCCACCAATGTAATTTTAAAACCGCTGGTTACGGCCATTACCAATATTAATTTCGACCATCAGGAAATTTTAGGCAAAACTTTGAAAAAAATCGCCGTTGATAAAGCCGGGATTATTAAAAAGGGTTCAGCCTTTTTTACCGCCGAAACCAGAAAACCGCTGTTAAAACTTTTAGCTAAAAAGTGCGCGACTACGAATACGCCGTTTACAATGATTAAATCGAAAGACGATCCAAATGTCGCCTTAGCGACAGCCATTGCCCGTTATTTAAAAATTGAAGAGCGCTACATTGAACAGGGAATAAAAACCGCCAAATTGCCCTGTAGGTTTGAAATAATGCAAACCGAACCGCTGGTAATTTTAGACGGCTCGCATAACCCCAGCAAGCTGAAATTTTTGGCCAATAGGTTAAAAACCATACCTGGCAAAAAAAATATTATTTTGGGCTTGAGCGGCAACAAAGATTTGGATAATTCTTTAAAAACCATCGTGCCCTTAGCCGATAATTTGCTGTTGACCAGATTTTTAATGCCTTTTAGGACTACGGCCGATTTAAAACATTTGGCTGTTATTGCCAAAAACATTAAACCTAAACTAAAACCCCAATTATATTTAGATCCTTACCAGGCGCTTGAACATGGCTTAAAAATTACCAAGCGCCGCGATTGCCTGATTATTTGCGGTTCCTTCTTTTTAACAGGGGAGCTTCGGACGCATTGGCTAACCGAAGAACAAATCCTTAAAAAACGGCGCAGTTTTTAAAAAGGCCCGGCCTTGCCATAATTATTACGCCGTTTAAATTGTAGGGGCACAACATATTGTGCCCCTACATTGTTTATTATAATTTTATCGTCAGGCAAGGCCGGGCCTTTTTATTTGACTATAATTACTTTTATAATTACAATAACTATACTATTATCTCCTTTATGTTAACTATCGAGGATATCATAAAAAAGGTGCAAAGCTATAATCCGCAGGCCGATCCGCAAATGCTGCTGGAAGCCTACGAATTCGCAGCTCAAGCTCATGCCGGCCAAAAGCGTCTGTCCGGCGAGGATTACATCCAGCATTCTTTAGCTACGGTTGATCATCTGGCCGACATGAGATTGGACCTGGCGGCCCTGGCGGCCGGATTGTTGCATGATGTGCCGGAAGACACCAGCTATACTTTGGAGGACATAAAGAAGAAATTCGGCAAAGAAGTGGCCAAACTGGTGGAAGGCATTACCAAGCTGGGCACTTTAAAATACCGCGGCCTGGAGCGCTATGCCGAAAATTTGCGCCGGATGTTTATCGCCATGAGCGACGATATCCGGGTGATTTTAATAAAATTCGCCGACCGCTGGCACAATTTGGAAACTTTAAGCTTTAACCGGCCGGATAAGCGCCGCCGGGTGGCCTTGGAAACCTTGGAAATTTACGCGCCCATTGCCAACCGCCTGGGCATGGGCGAAATGCGCGGCATTTTGGAAGATTTGGCTTTTCCTTACGCTTATCCAAAGGAATACGACTGGGCTTTAAGCGTTTCCGAAGATAAATTGAAAATTGAAAAAAAATACATTGAAAAAATAAAAAAAATCGTCCAAAAGGAACTGCTGGAAAACAAAATAGAAATCATTTCCATCCATGGCCGGATGAAATACCTTTACTCGCTCTATAAAAAACTGCTGGAAAAAGACAAAGACATCAATAAAATTTACGATTTAATCGCCGTCAGGATTATTACCAAAAACGTGGCCGACTGCTACCGGGTTTTAGGCATTATCCATAAAAAATGGGTGCCGTTAAAAGGCCGGATTAAGGATTACATCGCCCAGCCCAAGCCAAACGGCTACCAAAGCCTGCATACCACCGTTTTTGCCGATAAAGGCAAAGTGGTGGAATTCCAAATCCGGGATCTGGAAATGCACGAACTGGCCGAATACGGCGTGGCCGCCCACTGGCACTACAAAGAACTGTCCAACCGCTCTCTGACCAAAGAAAAAACCGATTGGTTAAAAAATCTGCTGGAAGTCCAAAAAAAATTGGCCGATAACCAGGCCTATTTAAAAGAGGTAAAAGTGGGTTTTTTCCAGAATCATATTTTTGTTTTTACCCCCAAAGGCGACGTCATTGACCTGCCCGAAGGCGCCTGCCCGGTGGATTTTGCCTATACCATCCATACCGACATCGGCGATAAATGCGTCGGCGCCATGATTAACGACCAAATCGCCCCGCTGGAAACAAAATTAAAAAACGGCGACGTGGTGGAAATTTTAATCAATAAAAACCGCACGACGCCCAATGAAGATTGGCTTAATTTTGTTATTACCAACGCCGCCAAGGAAAAAATCAGGCAAACTTTGAGAAAAAAAGAAACCAGCCGGAAAAGCAAACTGCTGAAAGGCTGATTTATTTTACAATTTTGCCGATAATGCCGCTTAATTCTTCGGTTGAATAAAAATCTATGGCAATGGTTCCGCCGGTGCCTTTTTTGGTTATGGAAACTCTGGTGCCCAAAGCCAAACGCAAACCGTCTTCCTGTTCGGCCGTTTCCAAATCTTTGGAAATTATCCGCTCGTGGCCTTTTACCCGCACCCGCCTTACTTCGCCAGCTGATTGATTAACGGTTAAATTAAGCTTAACAATCTGGTGGAACAACTTTAAGCGCTCGGCTTCGGTTTCGGCCGATAAAATTACCTTGGCGTGGCTTCCAGTGATCCGGCCCTCCTTTAAAGCCGTTTGGATTTCTTGGGGCAAATCCAATAATCGCAAGGCATTGGCAATGGTGGGGCGCTTTTTTCCGACTCTAATCCCAACTTCTTCCTGGGTTAAATTGAATTCTTCCATTAATTTTTTGTAAGCCCGAGCTTCTTCCAAACAATTAAGGTCCGAGCGCTGCAGATTTTCAATCAAGGCCAGTTCCAGCTGTTCCTGCTCTTGGGCTTTGCGCACCAAACAGGGCACGGTTTTAAGCTCTAAAATTTGGGCAGCCCGCAATCTACGCTCGCCGGCAACCAACTGATATTGCCCGCCCGATAAATCCACCGCAATCAGCGGCTGTAAAATGCCGTGCTTTTTTATGGAATTAACCAAATCTTCCAAATCGCCGTGGTCAAAATTCTCGCGTGGCTGATGGGGATTAACGGCAATTTTGCCAAGCTCAATTTCTTTGACCCGCTCGCCCAAATCTTGAGCTACTGTTTGTGGCAAACCAGAAAAATCCGATTCAATGCCGGTAATATTTAATTTTTGCGGGATTAACGAGCTTAATCCCCTGCCTAAACCTCCTTTTAACATAAAATTATCGCTTAGATAAAATAACTTCTTCCGCCAAACGCTGATAGGCCCTGGCGCCCCGGCAATGCGGATCGTATTGTAAAATCGATTTGCCGTAAGAAGGCGCTTCGGCCAAACGGACGCTTCTCGGGATTACCGAACGGAAAATTTTCCTGGGGAAATGCTGATACAATTCGTTAAAGACCGCTTCCGATAATTTATTCCGACCGTCGAACATAGTTAACACCGCACCCAAAATATTCAGCTCCGGCTTTAAATTATTCTGCACCAAGTTAATGGTGTATAATAATTGGGATAAACCCTCCAAGGCATAGTATTCGCATTGCACCGGAATCAACAGCTCATCGGCCGCTACCATGCCGTTTAAAGTTAACAGCCCCAAACTGGGCGGATTGTCGATTAAAATAAAATCATAATCGCCGGTAATCCGGCGCAGGTTATCCAATAAGCGGAATTCTCGGCGATCCACGCCTACCAGCTCCACGTTGGCGCCGGCTAAATTCAAATTGGCCGGAGCCAGATGCAAATTATCCACTTCGGTTTCCAAAATCACTTCTTCAAAAGTTACCGGATCAATCATCATCACATCGTAAATGCCTTTGGCCAAATCCTGGTAATTAACGCCCAAACCCGAAGAAGCGTTGCCTTGCGGGTCAATATCAATTAAAAGAACCTTCTGGCCGTAAGCGGCCAAGTAAGCTGCCAAATTAACGGCCGTGGTGGTTTTACCCACTCCGCCTTTTTGATTGATAATGGAAATTACCCTGGCCATATTGTGGTAATTATAAGCGACGTAAAGCGAGAGAAGTGAAAAAGTAAACTTTTTCACTTCCGAGCTGAGGAGCTTATACATAGTATACTGAAAATTTGGGAAATTATCAATTTAATCGCGTTGAGTCATCTAATTTCTAACTTTGGCCTAATCGATTGAGTCATTTAAAATCTAACCATAATTAATTCACTAATTATGGTTAAAATATGACTCACATGGGTAAAAAAGAGCTAACTAAGGCCACCAAATCAAGATATCTT